>JANXTB010000091.1 GCA_025356415.1 Hyphomicrobiales bacterium | reverse complement strand
CCCCCCCCCGCGACTCTCAATGTCCGGTCGAAATGGCTGCAATCTGCGCGGCGTTTTCCGGCATGCGGTTGCCGCGCCAGACGATGTGCAGGTCCGGACGCAGCAGCACGATGTCAAACCCGTAGACTTCGCGCGCAACGCGATCGGGCACATCGAGAACATGGATCGGCGCGCCGATCTTGCGGTAGGCCTCGACGAAGGAATCGACATTTTCCTGCGAGCGGCCGAGGCGCAGGATCGTGTAGCCTTCCGGTATCGAATCCTGAATGGGCGAGCCGTCCGACAGCCACACATTCGGCAGGCGCGAGCCCGGCCAGGTGTTGGGGAGATAGTCGCGGAAAAGATGCTCGGGCCCGCCCGGAATATCCATGATGATGGGCGAATCCACGTAACGATATCCGAGCTCGGCGCCGATCATTTCATTCGTCTTGCGCTGTTCGATGTCCGCAATCATCGTGAGCACTTCACGCGTCTGCTGACCGTCCGGCGTGTCGTGATCGATGTTCGGCTTCCACATCGAGCGCCATTTGCGCCTGCCCTGCGAGGCGTAGCGCGACGCGCCTATGTTGCGATCGCCGATCTGGCGGCGTTCCCATTCATAGGACGGCAGAAGGCCCGGCCCACCCCAGCCCTTGATCACCGCCTCGAGCTTCCAGGACAGATCGACAGCGTCGCCGCAGCCCGAGTTCATGCCGAGCCCGCCTGTGGGGATGACAAGATGCACGGCGTCGCCGGCGAGGAACACGCGACGGTCCTGATACCTTTCCGCAAGCAGCAAGTTCTGCCGCCACGGATTGCAGGACAGCATTTCATATTTCACCGGAATGCCGACGATCTTCTCGAACTGCGTTTTCATGTCCTCGTCGCTGTCGAGCGTCGCATGCAGGGTCCAGTGTTTTGTGGAATCTTGCATGATGAGGAAGGACGCCTTGTCATCCGCCACGTGATAATGGCGACCGCGCGTCGGGCCATTGCCGATCGGAATGCGATCGAACAATTCATCACAGCGGAAAAGCGCCTGACGCAGGCCGAGCAGATTGCCCTCGCCGCGCAGGCTGATGTCGAGTGCATGGCGAACGGGACTGGCGCCGCCGTCGCAACCCACCACATAGCGGGCGCTGATCTTCTGTGTCGAATGATCGGCGCCGCGCACATAAACCGAGACGCCCTCGCTGTCCTGCGCGAGCGAAAGAAACTCGGTCGACCAGAGCATTTTCACGCTCTGCTGCTTCTCCACGAGCGATACCAGTAGCGGCTCAAGCGTATATTGCGAGATGAGTTGGTAGGGCTCACAGGGCGATGCGCCATCGTTGGTCGCGCGCGCATCGAGCTTGGCCTGGCGCACGGAGGGATAAGGGAGCCGCAGCAAGGGCGGGCGATCCATGGAGAGGATCACGAACACGTCCATAGGGACGTCCTCGTTCAGGCCCACGCGACGGACGTCTTCCACGATGCCCATGCGACGGAAGATTTCCATCGTGCGCGCGTTGCAACGTTCCATCTTCGGCAGAAAGGCCGGCTCCGCCTTCTGCTCGATGATCGTCGTGCGGATGCGGCGACGGACTAGGTCGAGCGCGAGAGTCAGGCCGACGGGGCCAGCGCCGACGACCAAGACATCCGTATCCATGTTTCCGCCCTTGATTTCTTGTGAATGAAAAAGGGCCCGCGTGCGCCGCGGGCCCCTGTTTCAAATGTCAGATGTCGAAGAAGACTGTCTCGCCCTCGCCCTGCAGGACGATGTCGAATGTGTACACCGTCTTGCCGTCCTTCTGCGAAGGCTTGGCGATCAGCGTGTCGCGACGCTTCTTCAATTCGATGCCGGACAGGACAGGGTCTTTCGCATTCGCGTCCTGCTCGTCAGCAAAATACATGCGCGTGTTGAGGCCCATGTTGATGCCGCGCGAGACAATCCAGAAGCTGATGTGCGGCGCCATCTTGCGACCCTCGCGCCCCATCACGGAACCGGGCTTGATCGTGTAGAAGCGATACACGCCAGCGTCGAAGTCCGTGCAGGCGCGGCCCCAGCCGCGGAAATGCGGATCGACCGAACCCGTCTTCTGCCGATCGCCGGGATGATTGTAGCGGCCATCGGCATTCGCCTGCCAGATCTCGAGAAGCGCGTCGCGAACCGGATGGCCGGAGCCATCGAACACACGGCCTTCAATGATGATCTGCGTCCCCGGCGTGGTGGCGCCGACGAGATTGTTGTCGAAGTTGTTCTGGAAGATATCGAAACCCGCCTGATGCGGCGACAGTCCGATATGCACATAGGGACCTGCCGTCTGGGACGCAGTTTCCTTGAGATATGCGAGTGGCTGCACCATGGATCAATTCCCTTCGAGGCGGTTTTCGAAAAGCGTCGAGCGGCGACCGCGCAGGACCATGTCGAAGCGGTAGGCCATGGAATCGTCGGGCGTCGATGCGTTCAAGTCGAGAGGCGCAATCAAACGATCGATCGCATCCTTGTCGGGAATCGTGTTGATGATCGGGCAGATCTTCACCAGCGGATCGCCCTCAAAATACATCTGCGTGATCAGGCGTTGCGCGAAAGCGTTGCCAAACAGCGAGAAGTGGATGTGAGCGGGACGCCAGCTGTTGACGTAATTGCGCCACGGATAGGGACCGGGGCGGATCGTGCGGAAATAATAATAGCCATTCTCGTCCGTCAGCGCGCGACCGCAGCCGCCGAAGTTCGGATCGATTGGCGCGAGGTAAGTATCGTTCTTGTGGCGATAACGTCCGCCCGCATTCGCCTGCCAGAACTCGACAAGCGTGTTGGGCAGCCCGCGACCGCTCTCGTCCAGCACATGGCCGTGGACGATGATGCGCGGGCCGATCGGCTCACCAGTTTTCGCGTAGTTGAGAATGAGATCATTATCGAGCAGGCCGAGCTCGTTGTGACCAAACACCGGGCCGGTCGTTTCCGAGATCGTATGATCGATCGACAGGAGCGCATTGCGCGGCGAGCGCAGGACGCTCGTCTTGTAGATCGGGGCGTGGGCCGGCGGCTGCGCGGTGTAGTCGCGGCGAAATAATTCCGGATAGGGATTGGCGCCTGGCTTCACCGAAACGGGTCGCGACGCGTGTGATGCGAGATCGTCCACGGGCAGTTCCCTCCATTGCTCGTCTCCCGGCCTTCAGGCCGGGCTGGCCTCTGGAGTAAACGCGCCTATTCCAAAGATAAATCTTCTGAATATAATGAAACCCATGAGAAAAAATAATCATTTGGATCTCGACGGCCATCTGCTGCGGCTCTTCCTGACCGTTCTGGAGGAGCGCTCGATCACCGCCGCCGGGGCCAAGCTCGGGCTTACGCAGTCAGCAGTGAGCCAGAACATCCAGCGCCTGCGGGACATCACCCGCGATCCGCTATTCGTTCGGGCCGGACGCGGGATTGTCCCCACCGATCACGCCAAGGCTCTGGCCGAACCAGCGCAAGCGATGCTGGAGGCGATGCGTGGATTGGCGAGCCCCTCGCAATTCAATCCGCAAAAAGCTGACATCGACATCACCATCGCGGCGAATGATTTCCAGCGCGACCTGCTGTTGCCCGCCCTCTTTCAGGAATTGAGCAAGAAGGTGCGCCACGTCAGCTTGCGCGCCATTCCCTCAAACCTGCCGAATGCCGAGATGCTGCGCACGGGCCGCTGCGATCTTTTGATCTCGCCACTGCCGCCGGAGGGCGCCGACATCCTCCAAAAGCGCATCCTGCAAGATCACTACGCCTGCTATTACGATCCGGAAGTCCGCAACGCTCCGAAGAGCGCGGAGGACTATCTGAATGCGATGCATATCACCGTTGTCTACACCGACAACGAACGGCTGAATTTCGACAAGCTGCTCGAGGCGAGCGGCTTGCATCGCAAGATCGCGGTTTCGGTTCCGAATTTTTCCGGCGTGCCTGCCTTCCTGAAAGGCACGTCGATGCTGGCGACCATGCCGCACCTGCTGTCGCGATCGATGATGAAGGACTTTGCGACCATCCCTATTCCGCTCAAGGAGCGGACGCCCGCAGGTTACGACAATCTGCCCATGTATCTCGTCTGGCACCGCCGCTCGCAGAACGATCTGGCGCAAAGGTTCGTGCGCAACATGATCGACGACATCGCGCATCGCATCGTCGAGAAGCCCATTTAAGCTTTTGGCTTGCTGTCCCAGCCGAGCGAGCCAGATCCTTCCTTGCCGGCGACGGAATAAAGCGCCTTCGTATTGCGGCTTTTCTGGAATTGCTCGAGCGTCTCGCCGCGCATGGCGGCGTAGATATGCAGGTTCGATACCCCGACCACGGCGCCGAGTTTTTCCAGCATGAAAAAGATCACGCCATAGCGGATCATCCCATCCCAGTCGCGACGCCGGATGAGATCCTTCTCCACCTCCGACAGGCCTGCCTCTGTGAAAGCGGCTTCCGGGTCGCTGAGGAACTTGCGGCGATGCTCCGGCACGATGAGATCGTGCAGGAATTTGTTGACGCGATAGGTCCGCTGGCTCACCGCATGCGTGAACGGATGCGTACCCTCTATTCTTTCAACGCCGGCAAGCTGACGCCCGATCGCTGCGCGCATCTCGTCGCCCTTGTCCTTGGGCGATGGCGGCGCATCGTTTTCATAAATAGCCGTCGCAATGCCGGTCATCGAAGGCAGGTAATAAGATTCATGCACCTTCTTCACATGCGCCGGCAGAGCGCCGCGCATGATGAGCCACATGATGATCTCGGCGCCCTCGAAGCCGCCAAGCTCCGCATATTCGGCGATAGTGAGCTGCGTCAGCGCCTCGGGGTCCTTTTCGAGAAGGTCGAGAAAGCGCTGGTCCCATTCGACATTATTGAAACCGGCGCGCGCGCCGTGCACCTGATGGGACAATCCGCCCGTCGCCAGAATCGCGACTGAAATGTCCTTCGGATAGCTTTCAATCGCGCGGCGCAGCGCTTGGCCGAGCTTGAAGCAGCGGCGCGCCGAGGGAATGGGGAATTGCAGCACGCCGACCGCGAGCGGCACGATGGGAAACGGCCAGACGTCGCCCTCGCGATCGCACAGGACCGACAAAGGCGAGAAGCAGCCATGATCGAGCGGCTTCTTCTGGAAGAAGGACATGTCGAATTCATCAGCCATCAGCGATGCGCCGATGTGGCGGGAGAGTTCAGCGTCGCCTGCGAGCGGCGGAAGATCGCGCGGGCCACCGCCTTCGTCAGCGACTTCGTATTTATCATCGATGCCCAAGGCGAAGGCCGAGTAATGATCGAAGAAGAACGAGGTGACGTGATCGTTGAAGATCACGAAGACAGCATCGGGCTTCTTCTCCTTCAGCCAGTTGCGCACCGGCTCGAAGCCTTCGAAAATCGGCGCCCATGCCGGATCGGTGCGCTTATCGTGGTCCACCGCGAAGCCGATGGTGGGCGTGTGCGAACAGGCGATGCCGCCTATGATCCGAGCCATTTTTCTGGTCCTTCCGATAGTCCTCAAGTACATCTTACTGCAAGTCGAGACGATCCTGCACGTGACGAACGCCGTGGTCGATGCCATCCTCCGCCCGAACATTTGACGAGCAGGATCATGCGCCCCATCGACGACCAGGAAGCCAGACGAGCCCTGCGGCAGATATTCGATGCCGCGGTGGCCAGCGCCGCGCCGGGTCCAGCTGTCCTGCGCCATCTTCCCGACAAGCCAAAGGGCCGCTGCATCGTGGTCGGCGCCGGCAAGGCGTCTGCCGCCATGGCCGCCGCGCTCGATGCGGCATGGCCCGATGTCGATGTGTCCGGCGTCGTCGTCACGCGCTACGGCCATGCCGTGCCCGCGGGGCGAATCGAGATACTGGAAGCCTCTCACCCCGTTCCCGACGCCATGAGCGAGACAGCCGCGCGGCGGATCCTCGCCGCCGTGCAAGGCTTGACGCCCGACGATCTCGTCATCGCGCTCATTTCGGGCGGGGGTTCGGCCTTGCTGGTGCAGCCCGCGGGCGACATGACGCTAGCGGACAAGCAGGCCGTCAACCGCGCCCTGCTTGCGAGCGGCGCGACGATCTCCGAGATGAACGCCGTCCGCAAGCATCTCTCGTCGATCAAGGGCGGGCGGCTGGCCGCGGCCGCCGCTCCCGCGCATGTCGTGACGCTCATTATCAGCGACGTGCCCGGCGACGATCCCGCATCCATCGCGTCCGGCCCGACGGCGCCCGATCCGAGCACCATCACGCAGGTTCACGAGATCGTTTCGCGCTATCGGTTGCCTCTGCCGGAGGCTGCGCAACGCGTTCTCGACCAGGGCGTCGAGACGCCGAAGCCCGGCGACTTCGAAACAGACATTCGACTGATCGCCGCTCCGTCTCTCGCGCTCGCCGCGGCGGCTGATTCTGCGCGCGCGCTGGGCTTCACGCCGCTGATTCTTGGCGATGCCCTCGAAGGCGAAAGCCGCGAGCTCGGCACGATCATGGCCGGCATCGCCCGATCGGTTCAGCTCAACGGACATCCCGTGGCGGCGCCCGCCGTGCTTCTCTCGGGCGGGGAAACAACAGTCACAATCGGCCAGGGTCCAGCCGGGCGCGGCGGCCGCAACACCGAATTCCTGCTCGCCTTCGCGATCGCCATGGCGGGGCAGCCAGGCGTCTGGGCCGTCGCCGGCGACAGCGACGGGATCGACGGCACCGAAGACGCCGCCGGCGCGCTGGTTGGACCCGACACGCTCGCCCGCGCCCGCGCCGCCGGATGCGATCCGCGTCAGCATCTGGTTGCGCATGACAGCTACAGCCTGTTCGATGCGACGGGCGACCTTATCCGGACGGGACCGACGCTCACCAACGTCAACGACATCCGCGCCATTCTCATCGCCTGACGGCAGCGACATGTAGACGAAAGATCAATACCGCCCTCGCCGCCACTGGGATGAAATCATCCAAAAGAATAGGGCCTTCGGGCCCCGCGGGAGGAGCTTTCCATGAAGACCATCACGCTCCAGGTGAATGGCGTTCGGCACGACATCGCGGTCGATGATCCCGACATGCCGCTCCTCTATGCGCTACGCGACGACCTTGGCCTGAACAATCCACGGTTCGGCTGCGGGCTCGGCCAATGCGGCGCCTGCACGGTCCATGTCGATGGCGTCCCTGTGCGCTCGTGCTCGCTTCCGGTCAGCGCTGTTGGCGAGGGCAAGATCACGACGCTGCACGGCCTTGGTTCGCGTGAGCAGCCGCATCCGCTGCAAAGCGCGTGGATCGAAGAGCAGGTCAACCAATGCGGCTATTGCATCAACGGCTGGCTGATGGAAGGCGCGGCCCTGCTCGCGCGCAACCCGAAGCCGACAGAGAGCGAGGCGCGCGCCGCGTTCGCGGATCTCATCTGCCGCTGCGGCACGCATAACGCCGCCGTCCGGGCTGTGCTGCGCGCGTCCAAACAGGCTTGAGGAGAAAAGCGATGCACAATCCTCAACTCGACCGCCGCGCGTTTCTGTCCTCGACAGGCGCCCTCGTCATCGGCCTCGCCACGCCCTCCGCATGGGCGCAGAAGGCGAAGCCATCTCCTAATTCGCCGAATAATCCCGACCTGCTCGCCGACAGTCTCGACGCGTATCTGGCGATCGACAAGGATGGCAAGGTCGATGTCTTCTACGGCGCGATCGACGGCGGCCAGGGCCTCGAGATTTCCATTGCGCAGATGGTCGCCGAAGAGCTCGATGTTCCGCTGTCGGCGATCCACATTGTGCTTGGCGACACGCGACGCACGGTGAACATGGGCGGCGCAAGCGGCGCGCAGGGCGTCTCGCGACGCGGCACGTCGTTGATGAAAGCAGCCGCGCAGGCGCGCCAGATTCTGCTCGCCGAAGCTTCCAAGACATTCGCCGTTCCGGTGTCGGAACTCGATGTGAAGGATGGCGTGATCTCTCCGCGCAACGATCCCGCGCGCCGAATTTCATACGCGCAGATCATAGGCGGCAAACCCTTCCGCTCGGATGTGCGCTGGAATGGCCAATGGGGCAATCCGCACGACATCGCGACGGATGCGCCACTGAAAAGCTACAAGGATTACCGCGTCATCGGCCAGTCGCCACGCCGCATCGATCTTCCGAAGAAAGTTTTCGGCGAGCAGGATTTCCCCGGCGACGTCCGCTTGCCCGGCATGCTGCATGCGCGCATGGTGCGCCCGCCGGTCGCCGGCGCGGCGCCGGTCAGCGTCGATGAAAGTTCGATCCGCGATATCCCCGGCGCGCGCATCGTGCACATCAAGGATTTCCTCGCCGTCGTCGCGCCGAAGGAATGGGATGCCGTTCGCGCCTTGCGCGCGGTGAAAGTAACGTGGTCGGAATCGAAGCCCGAGTTCCCGACGCATCGCGAAGTGCACCAGCACATCCGCAAGGCGAAGGTCACACAGCGCACGATCGAGCGCGAGAACGGCAACCTTGATGAAGGTCTCACCAAAGCCGTGCGGGTGATCAGCGGCGAATATGAATATCCGACGCATTCGCACGCCAGCATGGGCCCCGGTTGCGCAGTCGCGGACGTCACCGCGGATGGCGCAACGATCTACACCTCGACCCAAAAACCGCATTACGCCGCCGACGGCATCGCCGATCTCATCGGTATCGCGCGCGACAAGGTGCATGTGATCTGGATGTTTGGCACGGGCTCCTACGGCCGCAACGACCAGGGCGACGCGACGGCCGACGCCGCCGTGCTGTCGAAGGCGCTGGGCAAACCGGTGCGCGTGCAATGGATGCGCGAGGAAAGCCTCGGCTGGGATCCGAAAGGCACGGCCTCCGTCAATTTCTGCAAGGCGGGCATCGACGAGAAGGGCGGGGTGATCGCCTACGAACTCATCTCGCGCGGCTTCTCGCGCGAGAATGTCGCGACCAACGAGGGCCGCGCAGCCGCGACGCTGGCCGGCCAGTTGCTGGGAGCCAAGCCGGAGCCAAAGAACAGCTTCAACATTCCCTTCGCGTCCTACACATTCCCTCACAACCGCGTTGGCTGGGAGACTGTCGCGCCGTTGATGGATCGCGCCTCGCCCTTGCGCTCCACGCATTTGCGCGACCCTTATGGCCCGCCAATCCTGTTCGGCAGCGAATCCTTTATGGATGAAATCGCGGCTGCGGTGCAGATGGATCCAGTCGAGTTCCGCATGCGCTATCTGAAGCATCCGCGCGACATCGACGCTGTGCGCATCGCGGCTGAAAAAGCCGGGTGGCAAAAGCGCGTATCGCCGCGCAAGGATATAGACGCCACGCAGGATGTGGTGGAGGGGCGCGGCATCGCCTACCGGCGCCACTTCGACACGTTCATCGCCGTGGTCGCCGAAGTACGCGTGAATCGCAAGACCGGCGTGATCGAGCCCACGCGTCTCGTTTGCGCGCATGACGTGGGGCTGATCGTCAATCCGGAAACCTTGCGCCACGTGATCGAGCGACAGCTCGTCTACGGCACTGGCCGCACCACCGTCGAGGAATTGACGTGGAATCGCGACATGGTCACGAGCCTCGACTGGAGCTCCTATCCAGTCCTGCACATGGAGCACGTGCCGCCGCGCATCGACATTCATTTGATCGAACGCCCGGAAGCTCCACCCTCGGGCGCCGCCGAGATGGCCTTGGGCCTCGTGCCTGCCGCCATGGGCAATGCCGTGTTTGATGCGACCGGCGTCCGGTTGCGCAAGGTCCCCTTCACACCCGCAAGCGTGAAGGAAGCCCTGCGCGCATGATCAGCGCACAGCCGGCGCAAGCTCAGCCTTGATGTTATGAGCGTGCGCTCGAATTCTTCACCAATGGACCTGTTGGCGACCCGCGGCCATGGCTTGTCTACGGGCGCAAGCATGGCCTATGTTCCCGGCGCTTGAAGATCGAACGGACGAGGAAACATGCTGGACTGGTTTCGGGCGCTGATGCCTCGGGAAGATCGATTCTTTGATCTGTTCGCCAAGCATGCCACCACCGTCGTTGGTGGAGCAGAGGCGCTGGAAAAGCTGCTTCAGGGCGGCGAAGGCATCGAGCAGCATTGCCGAACCATTATTCGGCTGGAAGATGAAGCCGACGCGATCACGCGCGATGTGCTTCTCGCCGTTCGCAAGAGCTTCATCACGCCTTTCGATCGTGGCGACATCAAGGATCTCATCCAGTCGATGGACGACGCCATCGACACGATGCATAAGACGGTCAAGACCATCATGCTCTATGAGCAGAAGGAGTTCGACCCGCTCATGCAGGAGATGGGCGGGCTGATCGTCAAGACCTCGCGCATCCTCGCCGAGGCCATCCCGCTGCTCCAGCGTATCGGCCCGAATGTCGCCAAGCTCACGGCGATGACCGAAGAGGTCACGCGCATTGAGGGACGCTCGGACGAGCTGCATGAACAAGGTCTGAAAAATCTGTTCAAGCAATACGCGCAGTCGAACACGATGGCCTATCTTGTCGGCAGCGAAATCTACGGGCAGTTGGAGAAGGTGATGGACCGCTTCGAGGACGTCGCCAACGAGATCAGCGGCATCATCATCGAGAACGTGTAGGGGCGCCCGGACATGGATGCTTCCCTCGCCGTTCCGATCCTGGTCGGCCTGATTGCCGTCGCGCTGTTCTTCGACTTCCTGAATGGCCTGCATGATGCGGCCAATTCCATCGCCACCATCGTCTCGACGCGCGTGCTCAGTCCACAATACGCCGTCTTCTGGGCGGCTTTCTTCAACTTCATCGCCTTCCTGTTTTTCGGATTGCATGTCGCCGAGACGCTTGGCACGGGCATCATCGACCCCGCCATCATCACGCCGCGCGTGATCTTCGCAGCGCTCATGGGCGCCATCGTTTGGAACATTGTCACCTGGGTGTTCGGCATTCCCTCAAGTTCGTCACACGCACTCGTTGGCGGTCTGCTCGGCGCAGGAGTTGCGAAAGCGGGCTTGAGTTCGGTGGTCGTCTCGGGTGTGCTCAAGACATCAGCGGCGATCTTCCTGTCGCCGTTCGTCGGCTTCCTGCTCGCGCTCGTTCTTGTGCTTGTCGTCTCGTGGATCTTCGTACGCCAGACGCCCTTCGCCGTGGATCGAACCTTCCGCGTCCTGCAATTCGCGTCAGCGTCGCTTTATTCGCTCGGACATGGCGGCAACGATGCGCAGAAGACGATGGGCATCATCGCCGTGCTGCTGTTCTCGCAAGGCTACCTGGGCGACAAATTCTACGTGCCGTTCTGGGTCGTGCTCACCTGCCAGGCTGCGATGGGCATCGGCACCCTGTTTGGCGGCTGGCGCATCATCCACACGATGGGCTCCAAAATCACGCGTCTCAATCCCATGCAGGGCTTCTGCGCGGAGACCGGCGGCGCCATCACGCTGTTCATGGCGACGGGACTTGGCATCCCGGTCTCGACCACGCATACCATCACCGGAGCGATTGTCGGCGTCGGCGCCGCACGCCGCATCTCTGCCGTGAGATGGGGCATCGCCGGCAGCATCGTCATCGCATGGATCATCACGATCCCGGCCGCCGCTGCGATCTCCGCGCTGTCCTTCTGGCTTGCAGGCCTGGTCGGCTAGGCGAACCTCAGCGCGGCTTGATCGCGTCCGCCAGTCTCTCGGCGATTTGCGGTGGCGTCGCGGCGATGAGCGCCATCACCTTGCCGACATCCTCAGCGCTCGTGGCGCTCATCTCGACGCCCGAGCGGATGGCATCGCCGGTCGCCTCGTTGTCCTGCACCATGGCGTTAAAGGCGGAGCGCAATTCGCGCAGCTGTTCAGCCGGGACACCGGGCGGCGCCATCACGGGACGCGCGACTTGTTTCTGCGCGAAATAGAGCTGCAGGACTTTCCTGTCGTCGTCCGTCTTGGCGAAATCCATGACGAGCGGAATATCCGCCGGCGCGTCAGCAAGCTTCTCCAATCCAAGCTGCATGAGCAGATTGATCTTCTTGTCGCGCAGATAATCTGGACGGCGCGTCTTGATGTTGGGCCAGGCCCAGTCTCCAAGACCGCCGATCTCGCCGTTTTCCAGCGCCAGCAGCAAGTTTGTGTTGCCGCGATAGCCTGAGACGATCTTGAATTTGGTGCCGAGAACCGCATTGAGCAGCCGCGGCGAGGCCTCCGTATCGGCCGCAACGCCCGCGCCGCCGATGATCAATTCCGTGGTGAACAGATCGGCCGCCGTCTTCACCGGGCTCGTATGCCACGAGACGACCATTCCGACTTCCGTTGTCAGATTGCCGATCCAGTTGATCTGCAACGGATCGAATTGCACGCCATCGAGCCGCGCCAGTTTCGCCGTCAGCATGGTGCGCTGGACGAGGCCGAGATATGTGCCATCCTTCGGCGCAACATTGGCGAGATAATTGGTCGCGACGATCGAACCCGCGCCGGGCATGTTCTGCACGATGATGCTTGGATGGCCCGCGAGAAAGCGTCCGAGATGACGCGACATGACGCGCGCATGCGTGTCATAGCCACCGCCGGCTTCCGATCCAACGACGATGGTGATGCGTTTGCCGGCGAAGAACGGCTCTTGCGCACGAGCGCCCGTGACCGTGCCGATGAGGAGTGCGGTGAACAGCAAGGCGCGCTTCATGACGGATATCTCTCCAGCGACGATCCTTTGAATGATGTCTGGCCGCCATCGACCAGAAGATCCGTGCCGGTGATGAAACTGGCCTCGTCGGACGCCAGAAAGGCTGCAGCAGCAGCCACTTCTTCCACAGTCCCGGTGCGCCCGAGGACCTGGCCGACGCCGCGCACCTTGTTGGAGTTTTCACGCGTGCCATAGCGGCGCAGGGATCGTTCCGTGTCGATGGGGCCAGGCGAAATCGTGTTGGCGCGAATATTGTCCGGCCCGTAGTCGATGGCGAGCACGCGGGTGAAATGCATGACCGCCGCCTTGGTCGAGCAATAAGCCGAGCGGCCCGGAAGTCCAAAATGTCCATGACTGGAAGCGATATTGACGACCGCGCCGCCGCCCGCCGCGCGAATATGCCCCATGGTGTATTTGCACATGAGGAACATGCCGGTGAAGTTCACATCCAGCGCACGCTGCCAGTCGGCCAGTTGAATCTTCTCAACGTTGCCATCCGGGGAAACCGTCGCCGAAGCATTGACCAATGTGGTGATCTTGCCGAAGGCCTCAACGGCGCGCGCAGCTGCGGCCTCGCATTGTTCCGGCTTTGAAACATCGACAGCTATGCCGATCGCGCGTCCGCCCTTTTGCTGGATGTCAGCCGCGACCTTGTCGGCCTTGTCTTGAGAGATGTCGCAGACCGCGATGGCCGCGCCCTCGAGCGCGAAGCGGCGGGCGATGCCGCCGCCGATATCTCCGCCGCCACCGGATATAATCGCAACGCGATCTTTCAGCAGGCAGCCCATTTCATCCTCCCCGAGCTATTTTTTTGTCAGTCTGGCAGCAGGCGCCCCACCCCGCAATTCAAAAAGCACGGCTTCTCGAAGCCGCCAATGGTGCGGTCAGGAGCCACAAACGCAAAAGCGCCCCGGAGTTTTCACTCGCGGGGCGCTTTGTATTTGTTTGAACCAACAGCTTACCGGGCGGGCCGCGCCTCGCCTTCGAACTGGACGCGATAGCCCGAGCGCACGTTGGGCCAATAGTCCCAGATCGCGAAATGCTGCGTGCAGCGGTTGTCCCAGAACGCCACCGAATTCTCGCGCCAGCGGAAACGCATCTGCCAATGTGGCTTGGCGATATGGGCGAACAGGAATTCCAGGATCGCGTCGCTCTCGTCGCGCGGAATGCCGAGGATGCGCGTCGTGAAACCGCAATTGACGAAGAGCAGTTTGCGGCGCGTTTCGGGATGCGTCACGATAATCGGATGCTCGGCGGTCGGATAGACCGTCGTGCTCTTGTCGAAGAGCTTGGCGCCGTCGTGCAGCGCCGAGAGCGGTTCGAGGAAAGCCTTCATCTGCGGCGAGAGCGCATCATAAGCGGCATAGGCGCTGGCGAACAGCGTGTCGCCGCCGCCATCGGGCGGCAAGATCTTCTGGATGAGGATCGAACCGGTCGGCGGGATTTCCGCGCAGCTCTGATCGGAGTGCCAGACCTCGCCGGAAATGCGCTTGGAGTTCTCATCGAAATGCTGGAGGCGGATCGCCGGAAAACCTTCAGCGGGCTTCGAGGCCGTGCCGGCGCCGCCGACATGGATATGCACATGGCCGAAATAGCCGGCAAGGCGCATCTGGTCTTCAAAGCTGATCGGCTGCTCGCGGAAGAAGATAACACCATGTTTGAGGAAGGCCGCGTGGACATCGGCGCGCTGCTTGTCGCTCAGCGGCTTCGTCAGATCGATATTGCCGATCTCGGCGCCGACGTGGGGCGACGATGGGGTGATCGTAATCTGGTCTGAGCTCACGATAGGGTCTCCTCGTGTATTTCGGACGCTGACCGCGCCTGGAAGTTGTTCGTTGTTTAGCAAATTCGGCCCGGAAGAGCGAGGCGCGCTCGCCCGGCTGGTTCAATCATCTATGGCGAGTTCCGACCAGATCGTCTGGACGAGCGACCCGAAGCGCGGATCGCCACGCAGGCTGCGCGGATCGCGCGGCCGCTCGAACATGACGTCGTGACTGGCGACAATGCGACCGGGGCGCGCGCCCATGACGATGACGCGATCGGCGAGCGCCACCGCCTCCTCGATGTCATGCGTGACGAAGACAATACTGCGGCGGCTCGCCTCCCAGATCCGCAGAAGCTCGCGCCCCATGACGATCTTTGTCTGGTAATCGAGCGCGCCGAAGGGCTCATCCATCAGATAAAGGTCGGGCTCGAAAGCCAGCAGACGCGCCAGCGATACGCGCTGGCGCATGCCGCCCGACAGCGCCGACGGGTAATGGTTTTCGTAGCCCTGCAGGCGCACCAGCGAAATCAGCGACGCAATGCGCTCGGCGTGTTTGTCCTTAGGGACGCCGGAGAGTTCGCAGCCGACCGATATGTTGCTGGTGACGGTGGCCCATGGCAGCAACGTGTCGCGCTGGAACATGAAGCCGATCTTGGGGTCGCGTCCGCCGGGAGCGCGCGCAACTTCGACCGTGCCGGAACGCGCCGCCTGCAAACCGGCGACCACTTTCAGCAACGTGGACTTTCCGCAACCGCTGGGGCCCACGATGGCGACGAATTCGCCTTCGGCGATCTGCAACGAGACGTCGCCGATCGCGGCGGGGATGTCGTCATTGAAGACGACGCTCAGATGCTCGATGAAGAGTTTGGGCCGGGCCGGCGCCATGTCGGACGTCATGTCGGACTTGGTCATGCGCGCCACCGTGTCAGTCGATTTGAAACAAGCGCCACGATATTGTTGGCGACCATCGCAATGGCGATGAGGATGATGATGCCGGTGAATACGCCCGTCGTGTCGAGCTGGCCCGCGGAGCGCTCGATATACCAGCCTAGGCCGCGGCTGGAGCCGATCAATTCACCAACCAGCGCGCCGATGAGCGCCAGTCCGACGCTGATGCGGAACGAGGCCATGATCCATGTGAGAATGGCCGGCAACATGACGCGGCGGACGATGTAGCGATTGCTCGCCCCCATGGTGCGCATGAGATCGATCGGATCGCGATCGAGCGCACGCACGCCCTCCAGCACGTTGAGCACGAAGACGAACACCACCATGGAGAAGGACATCATGACCTTCGCGGGCAGACCAATGCCGAACCACAGGATGAACAGCGGCGCCAGCGCCACGCGCGGCAGGCTGTAGAGGCCCATGAACAGCGGTTCGGTGATACGCGCGGCCCGCGTGTAGCGCGCCATGAGCAGGCCGAGCGACACGCCGACGACCGAGCCCAGCGCCAGACCAAGTCCCGCTTCAGTCAATGTCGCCGACATGTGCCAGGTCAAATCCCCGCGCTTGGCGAGATAGACCAGACGCTCGGCGATGAGGCTCGGACGGCTCGACCAGAAGGGATCGAACACATAAGCGCCGAGCACCTCCCAGATCATCAACATGACGACCAGAAACAATGCCTGATGAAAGAAAAGGCTTTTGAACAGGCCGCCCAAACGGGTGGGCGCCACCCGTTGCGTAGCCGTGGAGGCGTCGAGCATGAGTTACAAACTCCGAAAAGGCGTCACGGCTTGGGCAGCAGCGCGGGCGCAGAAATCTGCTCGTAAGACGCAGGCGTCAGCGCCGGATCACTGACCTTGAGCATGCGCTGCATCAACGCGTAGCCCTTGGGGTCCATGCGGCCGTTCGCCGAGAGAAGATGCGGCGCTTCATCGGCAAGAACCACCCTGAGCTTCGGGTCGAGCGCAGGATACATATCGCCCAAGGCGGCTTCCACCGCCGGGCGATTGGTGCGCACCAAACCTTCAGCCTTGACGACCGCACGCGCCAGCGCGCGCGCCGTCGCCTCATTGGCAGTGGTCCACTTTTCAACGACCAGCAGACCGAGCGCCGGATATTGTAGATCGCGGTAATCCTGGATCAGCTTGAATTTGCCGGGCTCGCCGAGCGCCGCCTGCACGTCGGGCGTTGTCAGCATGCCCGCCGCAACGGCGCCTGTTTCGATCGCGGCGCGCATCGGGCCGCCGGTGCCAACGCCCGTGATCTCGACATCGCGGTCGGCGTTCATGCCGGCCTCTTCGAGGAAGTAACGCAGCGTGTTGTCAGTCAGGCTGCCAGCGGCGGTGATGCCGATGCGCTTGCCTGAGAGATCCTTCAGCGTCTTGGCGGGCGAGGACGCCAGCGCCACGAGGCCATAGCCATGGAATTCCGTCAGCGCGACCAGTACGAGGCCGCCCTGCCCGCGCCCGCGAAGGCGCACGGCATGGTCAGCCGCGCAAATGCAGGCTTCGACACTGCCGGAGGCCAGCGCCTGAACGGCCGGCGCGCCGCCGCGGAAATCGACGATCTCGATCTTGAGGTTTTCGGCTGCAAACAAACCCTCGCGCTGGGCCAGCACGATGGGAAGCGAACCGATGGAATTCTGCGCGGATGCGAGACGCACCACCGTTTGGGCGCAAGCAAAGTCGGCAGCGCCAACAAGGACGGCCAACCCGATCAGGCAGCCACGTAGCCAATTCTTGCTCATTCCCGTTCAACCTCTTTTTTTCAGATGCGCCGCGCGCCCGGATCTTCAGCTAAACCTGATCGACGCGTATGCAAAAATCCAGCCAGAAAAAGCGCTACAGGGCAATATCCCTTCGCCGACTTCAGGTATGCTCGACGCAGTTCAAGGGAATTTCCGTCGTGGACTTGAGTTCTTCGATCGCAAACATGGATGTGACATCGGTGAGTTCGATGCGCGCGATGAGTTTTTTATAAAGCGCATCGTAGCTTTTCAAATCGGAAACATGGGCCTTCAGCAGATAATCGATCTGGCCGCTCATGCGATAAAAGTCCACGATTTCCGGGATGCTGTTGACCACGGCGCCGAATTTCTCCAGCCAGTCGGCATTGTGTTGATTGGTGCGAATGGCGATGAAAACAGTGACGCCGACATTCAGCAAGTCACGATTGAGAATAGCCACGCGCTTGCGGATCGCGCCCGATTGATCGAGCTTTTGCACACGCCGCCATGTGGCCGTTGGCGAGAGCCCCACCTTGCCTGCCAGATCCTCCAGTGACTGCGAGGCGTCGGATTGCAACTCCTTTAGCACTTTGACATCGAACGCATCCAATTTCGACTTTGTTTCGGCTTTCACAGGCGCCCCCTTTGCCCTCGCCCGCCGCACGACCGACAGTCTAAAACGGCACAAATTCCTGCAGCGCACAATAGAGAGAAAAATATTCCAAAGAAGGCGAGGATAGCAGAATTTTCTTCCGCCTATCGGCCCATTCACCCAAAACTTGCAAAAAAATTCCGCCCGTTTCGCAATAATTTGCGAGCGTCATCGGAACAGGGCGCAATGGTCATTCTTCAGGATGCAGATCACACCGAATTGTTCGCTCGTCTGAGCGCCACATCCCTGGAGTCCGGAGCCGAATACCTGAAATCGGCACGCCAGGCGCTTGGTCGCCTTCTGGCGGATCCGGCATTCCTCGACAACGTAAGGCTCGAGCGCATTCCGGGCGGCTACACCCGAAACCTCATCTTCGGCGACGCCCGCATCACCGTCTACGCTATCGTGTGGGCGGCGGGCTCGCAGACGTCGATCCACGACCATCATTGCTCATGCTGCTACGCCATGCTGTCCGGCGCACTGCAGGAATCCTGGTATGACCGCCTCGACGAGGCCCATTGCGTCAAGGCGAGGACCTTCATGCGCGAGGCCGGCGAGATCGCCTGCATGCTTCCCACCGGCCCAAATCTCCACAGGATGCTGAACACCAGCGATGAAGAGGCGATCTCCCTCCACATCTATGGTTATGACCACCGGACCCGCGCATCGTCGATCGACTGCGAATATCTCGCGAAAGCCCTCGTCGAAGGCTAGGCGGCGCGGACGCTTTATGAAATGCGGAAGTCGGGGTAGAGAGAAGCCCAAACGCCGGCTCTTGCCCCGTTGCCCCGGCTCTTCCCGCCTCGCCAATGCTCTTGGCCTCGCTCTTGCCTAGGCTCTTGGGCTGGCTACTGGCTCAGCTTTTGAAAAGATGACAGTCGACATGAGTATTTCCGCAGTGGGTGCAGACACGCCGGGCAAATGGGATTTCTGGATCGACCGGGGCGGCACCTTCACGGACGTGATTGCGCGCCAGCCGGATGGCGCGCTGGCGAGCCGCAAGCTGCTTTCGGAGAACCCGCAGGCCTATGCGGACGCCGCCGTGCAGGGCATCCGCGACCATATGGGGCTCGCGCCCGGCCAGAAGATTCCCTCCGCCCGCATCGCGGCCATCAAGATGGGCACCACAGTCGCCACCAACGCGCTGTTGGAGCGCAAGGGCGAGCGGACGCTCTTCGTCACCACGCGCGGCTTCGCCGACGCCTTGCGCATCGGCTACCAGACGCGCGCCGATATTTTCGCCCTCGACATCAAGAAGCCCGATCAGCTCTATGAGCGCGTCGTGGAAGTGGCCGAGCGCGTGCGGGCTGATGGCGCCGTGGAACTGGCGCCCGATCTCAATCAGGTGCGGCGCGATCTGCAGGCTGCCCATGCTTCGGGCGTCGAGGCCTGCGCCATCGCCTTCATGCATGCCTATCGCTATCCAGCCCACGAGCAGGCTGTGGCGCGCATCGCCCGCGAGGTCGGCTTCAAACAGGTCTCGGCCTCCCATGAGGTGAGCCCGCTGATGAAGCTCGTCGGGCGTGGCGACACCACGGTGGCGGACGCCTATCTCTCCCCCGTGCTGCGCCGCTATGTGGACCGCGTGGCGGCCGAATTCGACGATGCGGGCTCGGGCGCCAAGCTCATGTTCATGATGTCATCGGGCGGCCTCACGGACGCCAATCTCTTTCAAGGTCGGGACGCCATTCTGTCGGGCCCCGCAGGCGGCGTGGTCGGCTGCGTGGAGACGGCGAAACTCGCCGGGCTATCGCGCGTCATAGGCTTCGACATGGGCGGCACGTCCACGGACGTTTCCCATTACGACGGCGAGTTCGAGCGCACGCTTGAAACCGAAGTCGCGGGCGTGCGCATCCGCGCGCCCATGATGCTCATCCACACGGTGGCGGCGGGCGGCGGCTCGATCCTTCATGCGGATTCCGGACGCTTCGTCGTCGGCCCCGATTCTGCCGGCGCCGATCCCGGCCCCCGCAGCTATCGTCGCGGCGGGCCGCTCACCGTCACCGACGCCAATGTGATGACGGGCAAGCTCGACCCGAGTTTCTTCCCGAAAATCTTCGGTCCCGGCCGCGACCAGCCTCTCGATGTCGAGGCGGTGCGCGAGGGCTTCGCGCAGCTCGCCGGGCAGGCGGGCGACGCAAGGGCGCCAGAAGAGATGGCGGAAGGCTTCATCCGCATCGCGGTCGAGAACATGGCCAACGCCATCAAGAAGATCTCCGTGCAGCGCGGCTATGACGTCACCCATTACGCGCTGCAATGTTTCGGCGGCGCGGGCGGACAGCACGCCTGTCTGGTGGCCGATGCGCTCGGCATGCGCACGGTGCTGATCCATCCGCTGTCGGGCCTGCTCTCGGCCTATGGCATGGGGCTCGCCGACACGCGCGCGGTGCGTCAACGCACGGTGGAAGCGCCGCTCGATGAGGTTGGCGCACCCATCGCCGAGGCCATCGTGGACGAGCTGGGCGCCGAGGCGCTCGCCGATCTCGCCCATCAGATTCAGGACGGCGACGCGCGCAAGCTGCTGCGCCGCGCGCATGTGCGCTATGCGGGCACGGACACCGCGATGGTCGTCGACTTCGGAACGCCCAAGGATATGCGCACGAGCTTCGAAAGCGCGCATCGCACCCGCTTCGGCTTCGCCGACGAAGGCCGCGCGCTGGTGATCGAGGCCGTGTCGGTTGAGGCCGTGGCGCCCGGACAAGGCGTCGACGAGCCCGATCTGCCGACAGTCGAAAATCATCCCGAGCCGTCGAGCCTCACGCGTTTCTTCTCGCAGGGCGAATGGCAAAAGGCGGGCGTGCATCTGCGCAAGACGCTGACGCCGGGCGCGCGCATCGCTGGCCCCGCCATGCTGATCGAACCGCACCAGACCATCGTGATAGAGCCCGGCTGGAACGCCGAAATCACCGCCAAGGATCATGTCATCCTGCGGCGCGAAGGCGTCGTGCGCGCGCTCACGGTCGGCGCCGCGGTCGAGCCCGTCATGCTGGAAATTTTCAACAATCTCTTCATGTCGATTGCCGAGCAGATGGGCCTCGTGTTGCAGAACACGGCGAGCTCCGTGAACATCAAGGAACGGCTCGATTTCTCCTGCGCGATCTTCGATCGCAACGCGAGCCTCGTCGCCAATGCGCCGCACATTCCGGTGCATCTGGGATCGATGGACAAGTCGGTGGAGAGCGTCATCCACTCGCATGGCGGACGCATGCGTCCCGGCGATGTCTTCGCGATCAACGCGCCTTACAACGGCGGCACGCATCTGCCCGACATCACCATCGTCACGCCGGTGTTCGACGACGCCGGCAAGGACATTCTGTTCTTCGTCGCCTCGCGCGGCCACCATGCCGACATCGGCGGCATTGCGCCGGGCTCGATGTCGCCGCGCGCCACGCATATCGATGAAGAAGGCGTCTACATCGACGGCTTCAAACTCGTGGATGAAGGCCGCTTCCGCGAGGCCGAAACTGTCGCGCTGCTGACCGGCGCGCGCTATCCGGTGCGCAATGTCGCCCAGAACATCGGCGACTTGCGCGCGCAGATCGCCGCCAACACGCGCGGCGCAACGGAACTGATGCGCATGGTCGGCTCCTACGGCATCGATGTCGTGCAAGCCTATATGGGCCACGTGCAGGACAATGCCGCCGAGAGCGTCGCCCGCGTCCTTGCGCAATTGCAGGATTGCGCCTTCGAATACGAAATGGACCAGGGCTGTTTCGTGAAGGTGAAGATCACCGTGGATCGCCAAGCGCGCCGCGCGGTGGTGGATTTCACCGGCACATCGCCCCAGCGCGCCGACAATTTCAACGCGCCCGAACCCGTCACGCAAGCCGCGGTGCTCTACGTGTTCCGCACGCTCGTGAAGGAGCGCATTCCGCTGAACGCAGGTTGCCTGCGCAACATCAAGATCGTCGTGCCGGAAGGCTCCATGCTCTCGCCGCGCTATCCCGCGGCGGTCGTCGCCGGCAATGTGGAAGTGAGCCAGGCGGTGACCGATTGCCTCTATGGCGCGCTCGGCGTGCTGGCTGGCGCACAAGGCACGATGAACAATCTGACTTTCGGCAACGGCGAATACCAATATTACGAGACGATCTGCTCGGGCGCCCCTGCCGGCAATGGCTTCAATGGCGCCGACGCCGTGCACACGCACATGACCAACTCGCGCCTCACCGACCCTGAAGTGCTCGAATTCCGCTATCCTGTCGTGCTGGAGGACTTCCACATCCGGAAGAACTCGGGCGGGCGCGGACGCTGGCGTGGCGGCGATGGCGTGTCGCGGACCATCCGCTTCCTCGAGCCGATGGAATGCGCCTTGCTTTCAGGTCATCGTCGCATCCTCCCGTTCGGGGCGAAGGGCGGCGGGCCGGGCCAGCTCGGCATCAATTCCGTGCGCCGTCTCGACGGCCATATCGAGCCTCTCGGCGGCAGCGATCAGACCATGATCGGCGCGGGCGAGGCGATTATCGTGCAGACACCGACAAGCGGCGGCTACGGCCCGGCTGGAGACAAAGATGCATCTTGAAACCGACGTCCTGGTGATCGGCGCAGGCGGCGCAGGCATGTATGCGGCGCTTGAAGCCTCGAAAGCCGGCGCCTCCGTCATTCTGGCCGACCGCAGCCTCATCGGCCGTGGCGGCGCGACCGTGATGGCGCAGATGACGGTGGCCGCCGCGCTTGGCGAACAGACGCCCGATTCATGGGAATATCACCTCTCCGACACGCTGGCCGCCGGTCGCGGCCTTTGCGACGAGCGTCTCGCCGCCATGCTGTGCCGGGAAGGCCCCATGCGCATCCGCGAAATGGATGCGTGGAAAGTGGGCTGGGCGCGCAATGGCGATCACATCGCGCAAATTCACGCGCCGGGCCATGATCGTCCGCGCTGCGTCTATGTAGATGTGCTCGCGACCGGGCCTGCGGTTTCGCGCACCTTGCGCACGCAGCTCAATCTCGCAAGCCACATCCGCCGCATCGGCGATCTCGCCATTGTCGACATTGTCGTGCGCGACGGAATTGCCTGCGGCGCGGTAGCGGTGCATCTCGCAACCGGCGAGCCTGTCACCATCGCGGCGAAGTCCGTCATCATCGCGACAGGCGGACTGACCCGGCTTTATCGCCGCAACAGCGCGTCCTTCAACATGGGCGGCGACGGCTACGCGCTGGCGCTGCGTGCTGGCGCCGAACTCATCGACATGGAATTCGTGCAGTTCTTCCCGATCGGGCATCTGGCGCCGCGTCTTGTCGGCATGGACCCGATCATGTGGGACCCTTTCCGCTACAAGCTCGGCGGCAAGCTGCTGAATTCCGAGATGCACGAATTCGAAGACGATTATGCGGCGCAGGATGCGCGCAGCGATGGCAATTATGTGCTGACGCGCGATCGCGCGACCTACGCCATCACGAAGGAAGTCGAACTGGGTCGCGGCTCGCCGGCTGGCGGCGCGTACCTCAGCTTCAAGCATGTGCCCGATGCGGAACTGCGCCGCTCGTTCGGCCCCGTCATCGACAAGCTCGCCGCCAATGGCATCGACCTGACCAAGCAACTCATCGAAGTCGCGCCCATCGCCCACTACCACATGGGCGGCGTGCGCGTGGACGAGTCGATGCAAACCGGCATCCCCGGCCTCTACGCCTGCGGCGAAGCGGTCGGGGGCGCCAATGGCGCGAACCGCCTGTCGGGCAACGCGATCACGGAAGCCTTTGTGTTCGGCGCGCGCGCCGGACAATGTGCTGCGAAGTCCGCCTTGCAGGCTGGCGCGCATTGGTCCAATGAGGCCGCAGCGCCTGCGCTCGACATGCTGCGCTCCGGCGCAAAGCACGACACGCCAAACCTCGCGGTCGCGGTCACGGATCTTCAGGCGCTGATGGCCGACAAGGTCGGGCCGTTCCGCACGGAAGAAAAGCTCGCGGAAGCCATCGTCGAGATCGACCGCATGACGGGCGAGCTTGGCGCGGCGCCGCCCTCCTCCGGCCAGAGCTTCGATCCGGAACTGATCGACTGGCTCGATCTGCGCAACATGCTGCAAGTGGCCAAGGCTGTCGCGGTGCCCGCGCTTGCGCGCACCGAGAGCCGCGGCGCACATCAGCGCGACGATCATCCGGGGCTCGACGAAGCCTGGACCCTCAATCAGATTATTTCCCTGTCGGGCGGCGACATCTCGCTGGCGCGCGGCGCAAACATTTCGAAAAAGGCCAGCGCATGAAGGCGATTCTGGAAATCAAGCGCGGCCTGCCGGGCGCCGAACCCACCGTCGAGACATTCGAAGTCGCGTTCGAACATGGGCAATCGATCCTCGATGGCCTGCGCGCGGTGCGCCGTGAAACCGATCCCACGCTCGCCTTCCGCTTCGCCTGCATCAATGCGAACGCCTGCAAGGAATGCATGATGCTGATCGATGGCAAGGTGGATTACGCCTGCACCGTGCGGCTCAAGGAAGGCGTAACCAAGCTTGCGCCCTTGCCGAAGAAGGCGCTGGTGCGCGACCTCGTGACGGAAATCGCGCCGCCCGACGAGCGCCTCCACGGCAAGTCGTAAGTCTATCGCCGGATCGAGAAACGATCGTAAGGCAGGCTGAAGTTTTCGGACTGTTCGTGAGCATGCAGCAGCGCGTCCATGATCGCGCGGTTACGTGCGTCGACCGCCTTGACCTCGGCTTCCATCCGCGCACGCGCGGACTCGGAGGCTTGCTTCAATTCGGCGTTCGTCGCGCCCACAAGCTTTCCGTCTTGTACGACGATCTCGCCGCCAACCATCACGGCGCGGATGTTCTGTCCGCTCTCGCCGTAGACGAGCTGGCGCAGCGCGCTGTTCATCGGGCGATAATTGGCGCCATCCAGATCGATCATGACGAGGTCGGCCAGATAGCGGGGGCGCAAGGCCCCGAGTTCATGCGCGCGCCCAAGCGCACGTGCGCCGCCCATGGTCGCGGCCTCGAAGGAGCGACGGGCCGCATCGCCCTCGCCCACCTGATTCTGGAAGCCCCAGAACAGCGCGAACATTTTCATGACCTGGAACAGGTTCTGCGTGTCGTTGCAGCTGCAATTATCGCAGCCAAGACCGATGTTTGCGCCCGCCTCCGCGTAAGCCGCTATCGGCGCGAAGCCGTTTCGCAGTTTCATATTGCTCATCGGATTGAACGCCAAATTGGCGCCCGCAGCGCCGAAGCGCTTGATCTCCTCCTCGCTGGTCCAGACACCATGCGCGATGACGAGACGCGGATTGACCAAGCCGAACCGTTCAAGATGCGTAATCAGCGAACCATCTGGATATCGTTGCCGCGCAATGGCGACTTGCGACCGCGCCTCATAGACATGAGTGAAAACGGACAGATCATGCGCCTTGGACAAACGCGCGACCCATTCAAGCAGCGCATCCGAACATCGTTGCGGCGCCGATGGCGCAAGGACCCAGCTGAGACGATCTCCCGTCGGCTCCGAAAGGGTTTGCTCGATGAGACCCATGAGTCCCGAGGGATCGCTGGCGCCGGGTAGTTGGCGCCGCACGTCTTCGGGAAGATCGGCCCAGAAAGCGACCGCATCCACCGCCGCGGCATCGGCGATCTGCAAGCCGATAGCAGCGCGCGCGCCCGATTGCTGGTACCCCGAGAGAATCGCATCGACATGCGACTGGCCGAATCCGACGATGGTGACCATGTCCTGCAACGTCGTGATGCCGTTGCACAGAGCATCCGCCGCGCCAAGCAAAGTACGCAGGCGAATATCTTCCAGCGTTACGCTCGGATAATTAGCGGGATGCGTATAGTGCCCCCAGATATCGAGCGGCATCTGCTCGTAGGAGCCGCGCAGCAGCACATCATGCGAATGATAATGCGTGTTGATGAGGCCAGGTATAAGCAGCATGCCAGCCGCATCGATGCGCACCACGCGCTCGCTGCGGCTGGCGATCTCGCTCGCCTCCTCGCCAATCGCCAGAATACGATCACCCTCGATCAGCACATCCATCACGGGCGGCTTGTCGAGATCAAACGCAAGGTCGAGCACGCGACCGCCAGAGATCAGCTTCAGGGACTTGCTCATGTCCGGCTCCGCTCAGGGCAATAACGAAAGGCCGAAACGTTTTTCGAGCGCACGGCCAAAGCGATATTTCAGCTCTGGACCATCGAAAGGCGGGCTCACGTAATGACGCGCCGGCTTGTCGAGTTCGAGCACGACAGTCGTCGGGCCTTTTTGAAAAAACGCCTCATCAAAACCAGCTTCAAGCGCCGCCATCGAATCGAAGGAATAGACATTCGCAATGCCCGCAGCGCGCGCGATGCCTGCGAAATCGATCTGGTCGCCGATGGGCAAATCGACGCCTTCCGTCGCCGCATAACAACGATTAGCGATGATGATCGACACCATGTTGGAAAGCCCCATCGCGCGTTCGACAAACAGCAGGCCCGTGTTCATCACAAAGGCGCCGTCACCGAGAAAAGCCCAGAATCGCGTGTCGGGATAACCCTTGGCGACGCCGGCGGCGAACATGGTCGAGAGCGACATGGAGGCTTCGAGATAGAACGTGTCGTCGAGATCGCCCGTGGTCTCCCACCAGACTTCGGAGGAGCTGCCGGCGGATGTGACGACGAGTTCGGTGGTGCGGCGCTTCGCCAGGAATGAGAAGCAATCTTGCATGTCGATGGCCATTAGCGGACTCCCTTCAGCACGTCGCGTCCGATGCACACCACATAGGGGCGGCCGATCACGCCTGCATGTTTGTAGGCCTTGGCGAGTTCGGGAAGGTCTTCGGACTTTTCAATGTAGACCGCGGGCATGTTGATCGAGTCGATTACCGAGCGGAGATAAAGTCCGTTCGAAACATGGTAGCGCGCGCCATCGCCGGGCGCGCCGCGCAGAGTGATCACGAAGAGCATCGGGATCTGGTAAGTGTAATTGATCTTCGTGATTGCATAGATGCAGGTGAGAAAGCCGGAAGCGCCCATCAGCGCGACGCCCGTCTTGCCGGTAAAAAACGCGCCGGAGCAAAGGCCGACCGCGGATTCCTCGCGATTGACCGCGACATGCGTGAAGCGCTCGTCTGTTTCGAGACGTCGGATGAGCGGCGCAATCCAGTTGTCTGGAAGGCTCGCGACAAAATCAGCGCCTGCGCCGTGCAATATGTCGACGATCTTTCCGGCGGCGACGCCAGGTGGTCCATTCTGAAGGTCCATTCATGCCACTCCCGTTCTAGAGCCTTCCGCATTTCGGATCGCCGACCAGACTCTTTCTGGCGTGGCGGGAAGTTCAATATGCGTCACGCCGAACGGCGAAAGCGCATTGACAAGCGCATTGATGACGGCGGCAGGCGCGGTCACCGCGCCCGCCTCGCCAATGGCTTTGGCGCCCAGCGGATTGCTGGCGCAGGGCACGCCACGCAATTCAATCGTGATGGGGGAAAAGTCGGCGGCGCGTGGCAGACAGTAATCGAGGAAACTCGCGGTGAGTGGCTGTGCTGTTTCGGAATCGCAAACCAGTCTTTCCATCAGCGCGGCGCCAACGCCCTGCGCAATAGCGCCGGCAAGTTGGCCTTCGGCAATCGTCGGATTCATCACAACGCCGGCGTCCTGAACAGCCTTGTAAGAAACAAGTTCGACGATGCCTGTCGCCGGATCAACATCGACTTCGGCGACGTGGCAGCCATGCGGGAATGAAAAGCCGCTGGGTCTGAAGTCTCTCGTCACATGCAATCTCTGATGCGGCTGCGATGCTGCGATCTCGGCAAGGCTGACGCTGGCGCGAGATCCATTCGCGATGAAGACGCCCGCGCCGTAAACAAGCTCCTCGCGCGGCGTCTGCATGAGTTCCGATGCGATAGTCCGCGCGTCTTCAAGCAGCAGCCGTGCCGTGCGAAGAAGCGCCGAGCCGCCCGTCGTGATCGAACGCGACGCGCCGGTTCCATTGCCGCGCGCGATGCGCGCCGTGGCGCCTTGAACAATGTCGAACGCGGCGGGATTGAGATCCAGCGCATCGGCTGCGATCTGCGCATAACTTGTCAAATGGCCCTGACCACCGGATTTTGTTCCGATCAGGATTTCGATGCGGCCATCCTTGTGCGCGACGATTTCAGCCGCTTCATCGAAAGAGGCGCCATAAGCTTCAATCGTGAAAGCCATGCCCCTGCCCCGCATGAGTCCAGGGCGCGACGAAGCGGGCTGCGGCTCATCCCATTTCGAAAGCCTGCGAACTGCAGCGAGAACGCCCGGAAAATCGACGCTGTGAAGCGCCGACCCTGTCGGGCTGGCGTAAGGCAAGTCCTGCGTCGCAACGAGATTGCGCGCGCGCAATGCGGCCGGGTTCATCTTGAGACGCAGCGCCGCCATGTCGACAAGCCGCTCGATGGCGAAAGCCGTTTCGGGAATGCCGGCGCCGCGATAGGGACACGTCGGAACATTGTTCGTGTGCAAGGCGTCGACGCGTCCAGCGATGGCCCCAATGCGGTAAGGGCCCGAGAGCACCTTGAGGCCGCTGATGGCAGGCACGACAGCGCGCGGCGCGAGCCAGGCGCCGAGATCGACGAGAGAGCGATAGGCGAGAGCCACAAACTTGCCGTCGCCATCCAACGCGAGCCGCGCATGGATGACGTGGCCGCGTCCCTGCATATCGGAGAGGAAAGACTCGCCGCGCGAACATATCCAGCGCACGGGTCGTCCAAGCTTGCGCGACGCCCAGAGCACGAGCGCCATTTCCGCATGCGCGACATTTTTCGCGCCGAACCCGCCGCCGATATCGGGCGCCGTGACCTTGATCAGCGCCGGATCGACATGCAGCACATGAGTGGCGATCGTGTCGCGCACCGAATGCGGCTTTCCAGCAGAGGCTACGACGCGCCATTCGCCGCTTTGCGAGTCGTAGGATGCAAGATATCCGCGAGTCTCCAGCGGAGCCGCCGCGAGGCGCGGGATCTCCGTCTCGATCTCGACCACGTGCGGCGCTGACTGGATGAGACGTTCAACACTGACCGGATCGTCGCCCGCCAATGCGGAAAAGACAGCGCCTTCAGGCGCGCTCCAGACTTCCAGCGCATGCGCTGGAA
>JANXTB010000344.1 GCA_025356415.1 Hyphomicrobiales bacterium | reverse complement strand
CTCCAGGCTGTCGAGGAAGATCTGCGGGATTGTGTCTCCGACGACGACGCTGCCGTGAGAGCGC
The DNA here is from genome assembly GCA_025356415.1 of Hyphomicrobiales bacterium. GTDB lineage: Bacteria > Pseudomonadota > Alphaproteobacteria > Rhizobiales > Beijerinckiaceae > Terripilifer. Next base: position 7,318 of record JANXTB010000344.1, on the reverse strand, counting down.
AGCATCATGTAGCGGCCTTTTCCCAATGTCTCGGCCATCTCCGCGCCTTGCTGGTCAGTGCGGATATGCGTCGTGTCCATGTGCGTTGGCATATTGACGAAGCGATAGCCGTAATGCCGCATCGCGACGAGCGGCTGCTCGGCCATCGTGAACATGATCGAGTAAGGAGGATGGGCGTGGGCGATTGCGAAAACGTCGTCGCGCGCCCGGTAGATGCCGAGATGGATGACGACTTCGGCGGGGGGAGGAATTTCACCCTCGATCAGCTTGCCGGAAAGATCCACGACAAGGATTTCTTCAGGCCGCAAAAAGGCCCGGCTGGAATCTCGCGGCTGTATGAGAACCCGGTCGGTTCCCGGAACGCGCGCACTCAAGTGGCCGCTGTAATCCATGAGATCGGCCATGACCATCATACGAGTAGCATTCGCCAATTGTTCCCGCAGCACCTTCTCGTCAGACTCGGCCATTTTTGTTTCCTTTGATTATGGACCTCAAGAATCCGACGAAGAAGGCTGGAATACAAAGGTCGGAATCCGCTATCAGGTGCTTTTCAGTATGGTTTTCGCAAAGCCGTTTTCAATCGATTCCAGACGCGTTAGGATTTCTAATTGCAACCATTAGGCGCTGTTCTGTTTCGGGCTTTCTTTCAGGAGCGAAAGACGAAAAAATGTGCGCTGAAGACATTAGAAAATGACCAAACGCATGGCCGCAGTGAGCTGACGACAAATGAGCGAGACATGCTGCGTATTACAGAAGCAATGAGCTGAAATTTTAGATCCATTAGACTGGCTGGAAGATCCCAGTAGATGCTTTTATACCGCGATTCATCCGTTGCGTCTGTTTCGCACTGATGGAACCGTAGAGCCTCCTGTGAGGAGGCTTGATATGAAACGTCAAGGGCGTCTTCGAGATCGACTCGCAATTTCGTGCTTTGCAATGATGTCGGCTCTTCCGCTGTCGGACATCAACGTGATGGCGATGGAGAGTTACAAAGGCGCATCCCTCAAGCTCGTTGTTGGAATGCCGCCCGGCGGTGGCGTGGATGATTATGCGCGGCTCCTCCAGCGGCACATGGTCCAGCATCTGTCGGGCGCTTCAGGCATCGTCGTTCAAAATATGCCCGGCGCTGGCTCACTTCGATCAGTCCAATCCCTGAAAGCCGCGCCGGATGACGGCTCTACGATCGTCACCTTCTCGTCGGCCATCCTCACCGACGCCATCCTGAATCCAAACCAGATGAAAGTAGATTTCCGCGACTACAAGTTCATTGGAAATCTGAGTGAAGACACGCGTGTGTGCTGGGTGCGGAATGGCTTCGGCGCCGGATCGATAGCTGATCTCAGCAAAGAAAAGAAAGTCATCTTTGGCGCGACGACAGCCTCGCAGCCTGAAGCCTTGATGTTGCAAAACCTCCTCGGGCTCAACATGAAGATCGTCATGGGCTACGCAGGCAGCGCCGAGAAGCGATTGGCTCTCGAGAAGGGAGAAGTGGACGCAGATTGCGGCGGATGGACGTCGATCCCTGCAAGTTGGAAAGTTGCAGGCAGCCCCGTGAACGTCTTCGTGCGTCTCTCGCCAACACTTCTGCCCGGTATGCAAGAGTCCATTCCCTACGGGGGCGTCCTGGTCAAAGACGCAGAGCTCAATCGTATCTTCGAGTTCCTGACGGCCCCGAAACGATTGGGGCGTCCTTTCATGGTCAAGGGAAACATCGCCAGCGACAAACTCGCGGAGCTCCGGCGCGCATTCGACCTCACGGCAGCCGATCCAGCTTTTCTGGCCGATGCCGAAAGAATGGATCTCACCATCATGCCCATCAGCGGTCCGGACGTAGACCGTGAGATCGCCGAAATTTATGAAACGCCAGGGCCGTTGCTTGAGAAAGCACGCAGACTGACGGCCAATTAGGCGTTCGTGCACGTACGACTGTTGTGGAGAATTGACCGAGGTATAGGGCGGAAAATCCCTTCTCCCGGATGCATGTCGCATTGCGAAAGGCTCACACCGAATAGGCGGAAGAGGGCCTGGCGGCGCTTTCCTGAGCACTTGATCAAATTTAGTGCTTTCATTACGGACTTGTCTTTTGTCCGGTTTCGGCCAAGGCTGTCAGCCTCCTGATCAGAGCTATTATAAATCGCGAACTCCGCCACGATCGGAGGAAAACATTGCCGCAAGAGCAGCCAACCCGAGACTTCGACCTTCTAAAAAGTCTTGAGGTATTCGTCACCGTCACCGAAACGGGAAACATGACGGCTGCTGCCGCGCGGCTGCATATTACGCAATCGGCCATTTCCCAGCAGATCAAGATCCTCGAAACGGACCTGGGCGCACCCTTGTTTTACAGGGATGTGCGCCCTCTTAGGCTGACCCCGGCCGGGAGCGCGCTCAAGACCCGCGCGGCATCCATGTTGCAAGCAGCCCGGGATATGCGCGTTTACGTGCGCGAGGCCGCCGCCGGAAAAACGCCGCATCTGCGGATCTCGATCCTGTCCACCTTCGCCCGCCAATTGACTCCGGCGATCATGCAGGCCGTCAAAGACCAGAGCCTGCCTGTCGAAACACTGAGCGTCTCGCGCGGCATGGCGATCAATCATGCCCAGGACCTTGCGAACCGTGAAATCGACGTCGCCTGGACATCGGACTCCTTCGAAAAATCCACCATCCTCGATCGCGTATCGATCGTGCGCGAAGCCTATTTTGTCGTCACGCCGCTCGGCTATGGCCGTTATGCAGGCGACCTCAACAAGCTGTCCGCGCGCCTTCCCTTCCTGCGCTATTCGACCCGAACCCAATCAGGGCAACGCGTTGAAAGCCATCTTCGCCGATTGCGCTTCAGCTTTCCCAGCAACCCGACCTTCGAAGCGTCGGTCGATCTTATTGATGCGATTGCCTACGGCAGCGGCTGGTCTATCATCACGCCCTCGCAACTCTTCGATCTTCTGGGAACGGGGATGCGGATCGAGGCGCGGCCCCTCCCCGGCCCCAGCCTGACACGTACGCTGGGACTCGTATCGCGCACGGGTGAGATGCAGGACTTGATCCTGCAACTCGCGAAAGTCTGCGCAAGCACCTTGCGCGAACGCAGCGCCGTCCGACTATTGTCAGAACTGCCCGATCTAGCCGGTCATTTCGAAGTGCTGCAATCCCGCTAGTTTCAGGCGATCTCGGCGGCGTCGCGCAGGCTGGTGAGCAACGACGTGCGCAGAAGGAACTGTCGTGCGAGCGCTGGATCCTCGGCGGTGCGTCGCAACTCGTCCTGGTTCTTGCGGCGCGTCTCCGGATCTTTCTCGGCAAGCAGTTTCTTGTTGCGGATCGTCTGCGCCTGCGTGTGCTTGACCGCAATCGTGCGGCGCTGCCGATCGTAGCGATCAAGCAACGACTCATCAGCTTGCCCGTGAAGAACAGCGCTGAGCTTTTCTGCGAGATTGAACGCGTCATGCACGCCGCTGTTGAGGCCCATGCCACCGATCGGGCTGTTCACATGCGCGGAATCGCCTGCGAGAAGCGCGCGCCCCTTGCGAAAGCTTTGCGCCACGCGCTGATGCACCGTGTAAAGATTGCTGCCCAGAATGTCGTAGGGAGTCGATGAGGGCATGAAGCCCTGCATGCGGCGGTGGAGCTCAGCGGGACTCGTGATGAAGTCCGGATCCTCGTCGGGATCGGTCGGGAAATGCACACGCCACCGCTCGGGCGGTCCTGCCCACCGAAAGAGGTTAGACCATTCGGTTGGGTCGGAAATGTAATTCCGGTCAGCATAGCCATGCTGTTTGAAGTCGTAAGCGACTTCGATGTTGAGCGTGCGGTCGGGATAGGTGAAGCCTTCAAATTCGATATCAAGTTGCTTGCGCACAATGCTGCGCGCGCCCTCGCAACTCACGATATAGGCGCCCTCGAAAGTCACGATCTCGCCGTCCGCCAATTCGGCCGTCGCGACGATTCCATCAGCGGTCTGCGAAAAGCCCGTGAATGTCGTGCCCAAGTGAACGTCGCAGAGCGGCTCGGCCTGCGCCATTTCGAGCGCGACCTCGATGATCTTGATCCGTTCGCATTGCAGGACGAATGGAAATTTCGTGTCGTTGACCAGAAGCGAATGATCGAATTCAGCAATCATGGTCGGGCCGCCGCGATCCCAGTAATGGAACAGCGGCGCCCGGAATCCACGCCCTTCAATCTTCTCGTAAAGCCCGATCTGGTCGTACATTTCGAGCGTCGCCGGATGATTGGTGCCAGCGCGGGGAACCTGATCGAGAAAATTATCCTGACCCAGCGATTCCAGCACCGTCGTGGCGACGCCCAGTTGCGCAAGTCGAAGCGCGAGACACAGGCCGACGGGACCCGCGCCGACAATCACGACACGATTGGAGTTCGATGACATTTCGCTCTCCAACTTATTTCACTGCGCCAGCCCAGCCCGTATGCGTAATATCCATCACGATGCCATCCGGATCGCGATACTTGCACTCGTACCAGGAGTTCGATTCTTCCGCGTGACCTGTGGTCAGGGTGGCGTCTGGCCGTCCTGCGAGATACGTGCCGCCGTTTTCCTGTATGGTCTTTTCAGCCTCATCGAGGTCGTCGACCCACATGCCGAAATGAAACACGCCAATGCGCTCGTTGCCTTCCTTGCGCAGCAGCGCCAGATTCATCGTCCCATCCGTGAGATAAATTCCGCGCCGCGCCTTGCCGCAGCGGACCATTCCGAACGCTTTTTCATAGAAGGTTGCGGAAGACTCGGGATCGTTGACGATGAGAGCGACGTGACGAAGTTTGGCCATGAATAATCTCCTTGCACTTCAGCACTAACATGATCTAGGGGCCAAGAAAGCCTGCGAGGTTCATGTTGAGCGCATCTAAGGGTGTGCATGAATTTTGATAATGATCCACGCCCGCCTTACTTCTCCGCATAGACCTTGCGGATGCCGTCGATGATAGGTATCGGCGCCGAGTAGAGTTCTTGCAGCTTGGCCTGAAGGTCTTCTCCGGACGTCGCCTCGATATCCAGGCGCATCTTCTTGGCCTCCTCCGCAAGGCCCGGATCACGCATCGTGCTCATGAACGCCTTGCGCAACGCGGCCACGCGGTCGGCGGGAACCTCCTTGGCGACGGCATAGGGACGCGAGAAGCTGCTCTGGCCGTAAAAAATCTTCAGCACCTGCTTCTCATATTCGCTCTTGGCGAAGTCGCGCATCAGCGGAATTCCGAGCGCATTGAGCGTCTCGTGTCCGGTGTTGGATTCCTGCGCGAGGATCCGCACCGCGCCCGACTTGACCAAAGGTTCGTATTGCGCCGCGACGCCACCCCACGACTGGCCACAAACGCCATGAACCTCACCTTTCTCCACCGCAAGGTTGACCTCTCGCGAACCGGGATACCCGCTCACGATCTTGATCTTCATGCCGAGCAGTTCTTTTTCAAAAGCCGGGTAATCATAGGTCGCGCCTCCGGGCGCACTTGCTCCAAGCAGCAATTCCTTGTCGAAGGCTTCGTTCATCGACTTCAGGGGCGCGCTCGCCATGGTCAGGCAGACGTTGTGATCGGTATTTGCATTGCCGATGTAGTTGAACTGCGCGGGATCGTGCGTCGTGCGCGTCTTACCATAGAACAAAGGCTCGACCACCGCGCCCATGTAAAGCGCCGCCACCACCGTGCCGTCCTTTGGCGCCGATGCAGCGATGTATGCGGCCGCGACATTGCTGCCCGCGCCCGGCATATTTGAGGGCACGACCATGGGTGCGCCGGGCACGTGCTTTGATAAATATTGCGCAATGAGACGTGCATAAACGTCATACCCGCCGCCTGCGGAAGACCCTATGACGATGCTGATTTTCTTGCCGCGGTAGAACTGATCGACGGCTTGCGCGTGCGCATAATCAGTCATGGCGGCAGTGCTCGAAAACGCAAAGGCTATTGCGAATTGCACGATCCGGCGCTGGGTTCGCTGCATGTCCATCTCCTGCTCATGGTGTGGCCGGAAGCGCGTGACGGCGCGAGGCCACTCCTTGAGCTTGCAGCAAGCCGGAGGCCACCGTGAGCAGGAGAAGCATTTCTAATACTGGGCATCTCCTGTGCTTGTACTAAGCGCGGGCGCGTCTGAAGCTTGAGCGCGCGCTTTCAGTTCGGCGGCCTCAGTTTCGAGCCATGCCAGAAATCGCGCGACTTTCGGCTTCTTCGCCTGGTCGCGTCGCACGAGCGCGTGATAGCTGCCGGCGCTCTCGATGATGGGAAACGGCAGCACCTGCAGCTGACGCCGCCCATCCATATCCCGGAGGACGATGTCGGGCACCAGCGCCACCCCGCGGCCTGCACGCGCCTCATCGAGCGCCATGAAGAAATGCCCGAACTCTGGTCCGCCCTGATCGGAGAGCGAAATGCCTTGCGCGGCCAGCCAGTCCGGCCATCCGTAGCGTCGCGACGACACATGAATGAGCGGCATGGACGAGAGGATCGCCGTGGGTGTTCGGTCGAGAGCCTGCCGCCAGACGCGGGCAGAAACAACCGGCACCAGGGCGTCCCGGAACAGCGGGCGACTTTCGACACCTGCCCAATCGTTCACCATTTCGATGTCGATCCTTGGCGCACGTGCAGGCAAATCCGAACCGGGCGGAGATCCGACCCGAATTGCCACATCGAGATCCCCGTTGGAAAAGTCAGCCGCCTCGATCGATGTCACGATGCGGACATCGACGCCGCCATTGGCGCGAACGAACTTGTGCAGGCGCGGCATCAACCACACCGCGCCGACCGTCGGCAGCACAGACACTTTCAAAGATTCGTCCGGCGCCGCCGAACGAAGGCTCTGCACGCCTCTTTCCAGAACATAAAGTGACGTGCGCACGGCCTCGTGAAAATCCCGCCCCGCGGTCGTCAGCTCGATGCGCCGTGTCAGCCGGTTGAAAAGCTGCACGCCCAGGTCCTGCTCCAGCATGGCCACCTGCCGGCTGACGGCGCCCTGCGTGACGCCGAGTTCCTTGGCGGCAAGCGTGAATGACAGCGAGCGCGCCGCCGCATCGAAGCCCCTCAGGCATCCCAGATTCACATTCAATCGCACACCGAACCCCTTCCCTATGCATGCGCAGTACTCATGCATAGGATCAGTATTAATCGTTTGTCCAGTCCGGCTGACCCGCTTAGGACGGAAAGGGACATTCAGGGAGTTGAACGATGGGTGCACCGCTTCGCGTCGCCATCGCTGGTCTGGGAGCCGTCGGGCTGAAGCTCGCCGAGATCGACCCCTGCGGTGACGTCCCCCACGGCGACGAGCAAGAGCGCGTCCTCGGCGGTGATCAAACCGAACAGACGCTCTTGCCGATCGGTGAGA
>JANXTB010000182.1 GCA_025356415.1 Hyphomicrobiales bacterium | reverse complement strand
GCAAAACACCCTCCCCCTTGTGGGGAGGGCGACTCGGGCGAAGCCCGAGCGGGGTGGGGGTCGTGAGGCCTCACCATCAATCGCGACAAAGCTAAAAAATTCCGGGAGCGAAACATGAACCTCATCACACGCCGCACGAGTCTCGCCTGCGCCTTTCTCCTCACCGGCCTCACGCAGGCGTTCGCGCAAGGCGCCACGCCCATTCGCATGATCGGCTTTGGCGGCGCCACCAACCTTCCCGCATGGGTCGCGCTCGACAAGGGCATGTTCGCGAAAGAGGGTCTCGCCGTCACGCTCGACAAGACCGCTGGTTCAAAAGACCAGATGCAGGATGTCATGTCCGGCAAGTATGAATTCGTCACCACGGCCTTCGACAATATCGTCGCCTATACGGATGGCGAGGGCGCGGTGAAGTTCGACAATTTCGACCTGAAGGCCATTCTCGGCGTGCATTCGGGCCTGAACAGCGTCGTCGCGCGGCCCGAGATCAAGACCTATGCGGACCTGCGCGGCAAGACGGTCGCGGTGGATGCGGTGTCGTCGGGCTATGCGACCGTGCTTTATGAAATCCTGAAGCGCAAAGGCCTCACCGACAAGGATTACAAGGTCATCGCCGTGGGCGCGACCGACGGGCGTATGGCGGCGCTCGAAGATGGCCGCGCGCAGGTTGGCATTCTGTCGTCGCCGCAGGACATCCAGCTTGCCAAGAAGGGTTTCAACATCCTCGACGACGCAGCCGCGGCGCTGGGCGACTCGCAAGGGTCGGTCTATGCGGTGCGCCAGAGCTGGGCGAAGGACCATGCGAAGGAAGTGATGGCGCTGGTGCGCGCCGTCACCGTCGCGCAGAATTATGTGTTCGACAACAAGGATGGCGCCATCGAAGTGCTGATGAAGCGCACGCCGGGCCTGTCCAAGCCCGACGCCGAGGAGATCTGGAAGCGCCTCACCGGCCCCGGCGGCCTGACGCGTAACGCCAGCCTGAACCTCAAGGGCGTGGACTCGGTGCTCGACCTGCGCCGGGTCTACGGCAACCCCGCCAAGGGCGACGCCTCGAAATACATCGACGCCTCCTGGCAGCAGAAGGCTGCGGGCAAGTAAGACACGCACGGGCGCCCTCCTTCTCCCGCGCTGGCGGGAGAAGGTGCGCCGCGAAGCGGGGCGGATGAGGGCGTTTCAACAGGCGCAGCGCGTGGGGCAGGCGCCCTCACCCGTCTGGCTTCGCCAGCCCCCTCTCCCGCCAGCGCGGGAGAGGGGATGCACACGCCGCCACGTCACCTTGGGCTTGCCAGCGGCGCCCGCACCCCTCTACAAAAGACGCCTCAAACGTCACGAGGGGACGAGATGACACGTTTTCCAATGATGGCCCTTGCGGCCGCTGCTTTCTGCGCGCCTCTCGCTGGCGCGGCTTCCGTGCAGGAGCCGCTGAAGATCGGCATGATCACGACCCTGTCGGGGCCGGGCGGCTATCTCGGCCAGGACATTCGCGACGCCTTCAACCTCGCGATCGAAATGCAGGGCGGCAAGCTCGGCGGCGCGCCGGTGCAGGTGGTTGTCGAGGATGATGCGCTGAAGCCCGGACAGGGCAAGCAGATCGCCGACAAGTTCATGAAGACCGACAAGATCAAGCTGCTCACCGGCATTGTCTTCTCGAATGTCGCGCTGGCCGTGGTGCCGGACGTGCTCGAGGACGGCGGCATTTATGTCAGCCCCAACGCCGGGCCGTCGAACCTCGCCGGCAAGGAATGCAACGCGAATTACTACGTCGTGTCGTGGCAGAACGACTCGCTGCACGAGAGCGCGGGCGCCAACGCCAACAACCTCGGCTACAAGAAGGCCTTCATCCTCGCCCCCAATTATCAGGCCGGCAAGGATGCGCTCGAGGGCTTCAAGCGGACGTTCAAGGGTGAAGTGATCGGCGAGGTGTTCACGCGCCTCGATCAGACCGACTTCGCCGCTGAAATGGCGCAGATCCGCAATGCGAAGCCCGACATGGTGTTCCAGTTCCACCCGGGCGGAGCGGGCATCGCCTTCATGCGCCAGTATCAGCAGGCCGGCCTGCTCGAGACCGTGCCGATGGTCGTGCCGTCGCCCTCCATGGACGCCGTTACCCTGAAGGCGATCGGCGAGGCGGCTGTTGGCGTCAACGTGTCGGCGCAGTGGAATAGCGATTTCGACAATGCCGCCAACAAGGCCTTCGTCGAAGCGTGGACCAAGAAGTACAATCGCCCGATCACCTATTACGCCAGCCAGGGCTATGACACCGCGCTCGCCATCGGCGCCGCGCTGAAGCAGACCGGCGGCAAGGTGGACGATGCGAAAGCCTTCCGCACCGCGATGCTGAAAGCCGACTTCTCCGCCACGCGCGGAAACTTCAAGTTCGGCAAGAACCAGCATCCCATTCAGGACTGGTACTCCATGAAGGTCGTGAAGGGCGCCGATGGCGCGCCGATCATCAAGACCATGGGCAAGATCTCGTCGGATACCGGCGATTTCTACGCCAAGGACTGCAAGCTGTAACAACACCCGCGCTCGTCATTGCGAGGAGCGAAGCGACGCGGCAATCCATCTTCGGGCCCCAAAGATGGATTGCTTCGCTTCGCTCGCAATGACGAAAGTCTGTTTGTGGAATCCTGAATGGCGCTCGTTCTCGAACAGGCTCTGAACGGCGTGCAACTCGGCGTCATGCTGTTTCTGCTGGCGGCGGGCCTGACACTTGTGTTCGGCATCATGGGCGTCATCAATCTCGCGCACGGCTCGCTCTACATGGTCGGCGCCTATGCCGCCGCGGCCGCCGCCAAATTTACCGGCTCGTTCCTGCTCGCGATTCCCGCCGGCCTCGCGGCTGCGGCGCTCACCGGCATGGTCGTGGAATATGTCGTGGTGCGAAAACTCTACGCACGCGATCATCTCGATCAGGTGCTGGCGACCTTCGGACTCATCCTCTTCTTCAACCAGTCGATCGTGCTGCTGTTCGGGCGCCAGCCGATGTTCGTGCAGATCCCGCCAGCCCTTTCGGGCGCGGTCAATCTCGGCCTGTTCGCCTATCCGGTCTATCGGCTGTGCATCATCGTCGCCGGGCTCCTCACGGCGGGCGGCTTGTTTTGGCTCATCCAGCGCACGCGGCTTGGCATGCTGGTGCGCGCGGGCGCGACGCATCGCGACGTGGTGCAGGCGCTCGGCGTCGATATACGCATGCTCTATACGGTGGTTTTCGGGCTCGGCGCGCTGCTTGCGGGCTTCGCGGGATTGATGGCCGGGCCGCTGCTTTCGGTGCAGGTTGGCATGGGCGAGCAGATCCTCATTCTCACTTTTGTCGTCGTGGTGATCGGCGGCCTTGGGTCTGTGGCGGGCGCCTTCTGGGGCGCGCTGCTGGTCGGCGTGGTGGACACGAGCCTGCGCGCTTTCCTGCCGCAGATCATGCGCCTGATGATGAATAATTCTGAAGCCGATGCGCTTGCCTCTGGCGTCTCCGCCATGGGCGTTTATCTCGTCATGGCGATCGTGCTGCTGGTGCGCCCGAAGGGATTGTTTCCCGGCCATGCGTGACACGCAAAAGCACATCCGCATCGCGCTACCGGTCGCCGCGCTCGCGCTGCTCGTCGCGTTGCCGTTCCTCGCGCAGCTCGCGGGCCAGCCTGCGCTGGTGACGCTCGCCACGCGCATGATGATTTTGGGGCTCGCAGCCAGTGCGCTCAATATTGCGCTCGGCTTTGGCGGGCTCATCAGCCTGGGGCATGCGGCTTTCTATGGCGTCGGCGCCTATGCGGCGGGAATTCTCACCACGCATGCGGCGGAGGGCACGCTGTTTCTCGGACTCATTCCCGGCAGCGATCAGCTGCTCGTCAACATGGCGGCGGCGCTGCTCGCGAGCGGGCTTGCGGCGGCGATCATTGGCGCGCTGGCCCTGCGCACCAGCGGCATCCAGTTCATCATGATCACGCTGGCCTTCGCGCAGATGCTGTTCTTTTTCTTCGTCGCGCTGAAAGCCTATGGTGGCGATGACGGCCTGTCCCTGCGCCGTCGTAACCAGCTCTTCGGCCTCAACATGCGCGACGATGCGACGTTCTTCTACGTCACGCTGGTTGTTCTCCTCGCCTGGCTCGGAATCTGCGCGCGGCTGCTGCATTCGCGCTTCGGCTTGATCCTCGGCGGCATTCGCCAGAGCGAGCGGCGCATGCAGGCCGTCGGCGTCGATACATTTCGCTACCGCTGGCTCGCCTTTGTGATTTCTGGCATGGGCGCGGGGCTCGCGGGCGCGCTGATGGCGAACCTAGGGCGCTTCGTCAGCCCCGACATGATGCATTGGACCACGTCCGGCGAATTGCTCATCATGAATGTGCTGGGCGGCGCGGGCACGATCCTCGGCCCGGCCATCGGCGCTTTTGCGTTGATCGGTTTTGAGGCCGTGCTTGCGGGCTGGACCGAACATTGGCAGATCATTCTCGGGCCGCTGCTCGTGCTTATGGTGCTGGCGTTCCGCGGCGGGCTCGCCCGCATCGGGAGGCGCGCATGAGCGTGCTGCTCGCCATCGATGATCTCGTGAAAAACTACGGCGGCCTGCGCGTCACCGATCACGTCACGCTCGATGTGCTTGGCGGCGAAATCCATGCGCTGATCGGCCCGAATGGCGCCGGCAAGTCGACGCTCATCGGCCAGATCATGGGCGAGATAAAGCCGGATGCCGGGCGCATTTCATTAGAGGGTCACGCGCTCGATGCGCTGTCGCAAGCGGCGCGCGTGCGCCGTGGCCTTGCGCGCACGTTTCAGACGCCCGATACGCTCGGCGAATATACAGCGCAGGAGAATGTCGCCGTCGCTCTTCTGGCGCGTGGCGCTCCGGCGCGTGATGCCGCGCTCTATCTAGACCGCGCAGGGCTTGCAGCGCGCGCGCAGATGCGCGTCGCCGACCTGTCGCATGGCGAGCGCAAGCAACTCGAATTGGCGATTGCGCTCGCCACACACCCGCGCGTGCTCTTGCTCGACGAACCTATGGCCGGGCTCGGGCCGACAGAGAGCGCGCAGATGGTCGAGATCCTGCGCGGTCTGCGCGGCGAGGTCGCGATGCTGCTGGTCGAGCACGACATGAAAGCCGTGTTCGCGCTCGCCGACCGCATCTCGGTGCTGGTCTATGGCGCGATCATCGCGAGCGGCGATGCTGCTTCCATTCAGGCCGATCCGCTTGTGCGAGAGGCCTATCTCGGCGTGGAGGAAGCATGAACATGCTCTCGCTGCGCGGCGTGCAGGCGTCCTATGGCGCAAGCCAGGCCTTGTTCGACATTTCGCTCGATGTCGGCGCGGGCGAAGTTGTGACGCTGATGGGCCGCAACGGCATGGGCAAGACGACGACCATCCGCACCATCATGGGGCTGATGCGCGCACAGGCCGGGCACATTACTTTCAAGGGCGAGGATCTCATTGGCCTGCCGGCGGATCGCGTCGCGCGGCTTGGCATCGGGCTTGTGCCGGAAGGCCGACTGATTTTCCCCACACTCAGCGTGCGCGAAAATCTTGTCGCCACATCGTCCAACCGCCGCGGCGTGAATGAGCCTTGGTCGCTGGACAAGATCTACGAATTATTTCCGCGTCTCGACGAACGGCAGGACCAGATGGGCGCCACGCTGTCGGGGGGCGAACAGCAGATGCTGGCGATTGGCCGCGCGTTGATGACCAATCCCGATCTCGTCATTCTCGACGAGGCGACGGAAGGTCTTGCGCCGGTGATCCGCACGGAAATCTGGCGCTGCATCGAGACGCTGAAGGCGCGCGGGCAGTCCATCCTTATCGTCGACAAGAACATCGCCGTGCTGGAGCGCATCGCCGACCGGCATTACGTGATTGAAAAAGGCCGCACCATCTGGGCCGGAACCAGCGCCGATCTCGCGCGCGACAGGGACGAAGTTCGCAAGCATGTCGCATTCTGAAACCTTTTCCGAAATCACCGTCAGGGCGACATCCGCGATCCCGCATCCGGCGGACGCCTTGCGCGATGCGCTGTTCACCATCGCGTGCGCGCTCGCCAAGCAAGGCGCGACGTCGGGCGACATTCTGCGCCTGCGCATCACCACACCTGCACCCCAAGCGTTTCAGCTCGCGCGTCGCGACATAGATCTCGCCTGGCGCGATGCGCTCGGCGGCTTGATGCGTCCGGTGTTTTACGAAGCGGCGCCCGGCGATCTCGTAATCGAGGCTGATGCGCATGTGCCTGCGCCGCGCGAGGCCGCGCTTGTGTGGCGCGGAATGACGATGCGCGAGCTCGCAGCCGCCTATTCGCCGCGCCAGCAGGCGGACATGCGCGAGGTCTTCGCGACATGGAACGCCGATGGCGCGCAGTTCCGCGCGGGGCAGGGCGGTCTCGACATCGCCTATGGACCCCAGCGCGACGCGACCTTCGATTTCTATCCCGCGACCCGCCGCGATGCGCCGCTTTGGGTGTTCCTGCATGGCGGCTATTGGCAGGCCTGCAGCAAGGACCAGAACGGGCAATTTGGCGAGGGCATGCTACGCCACGGGTTCGCGGTCGCCAATCTCGATTACAGCTTCGCGCCGCAGACGCCGCTGTCCGAAATCGTCCTGCAGATCCGCCATGCCCTGCAGTTCCTGGTCGTGCACGCGCAGGCACTGGGCTTCGATGCAAACCAAATCCATCTCGCAGGCCACAGCGCGGGCGCGCATCTGGCCGCTATGGCGGCGAGCGATCCGCATGGTCCGCGCATCGCCTCCGCGCTGCTGCTGTCAGGCGTGTTCGATCTGGAGCCGCTGGGCCATCTGCCGATGGGCGCCATGCTCGGCCTCGACGAACAGAATTGCGGCCCGCTCTCGCCGCTGTTTCGCGCTCGGCCCGAGGCGCGGATCGGCGTCGCGCTCGGCGCCCTGGAAACCGATGAATTCAAGCGCCAGTCGACGGAGATGGCCGCCCGCTGGGGAGCGCCGGCGCCTCTGTGCGTTCCGGGGCGCCACCATTTCAGCCTGCTCGAAGACCTGCGCGCGCAGAGCCCCTTGCTCGATCTCGCACTGCACACCGCCGGCTGACCAAAGAAAAACTTCGGTCTGGGCGAACGCGATTGTTTTGGACATTAGGCTTAGAGACTCTCTAATCTCACCCTCATAGCAGCCGCGGGCCGGCCGCCGGGTAGGGCTTTGGCTCTCACCGTCAGGAGCGAAAAGCTCCGGCCTGAATGGCCCCAAGTCCAGGGAGGGATTTCGACCGATGGCCGAGCAATTCGTGGGACGTCTGTCCGAGTTCACAGACGGGTCGCGCCAGATCGTCAAGATCGGCAATACGGAAGTTGGCATTTTCCGCCATGAGGGCGAGTTCTTCGCCTACAGCAATTATTGCCTGCATCAGGGCGGCCCCGCTTGCGAGGGCCTCACGATCGCCAAGGTCGAAGAGCTGCTGCGCGAAGACAAGACCTCGATGGGTCTG
>JANXTB010000147.1 GCA_025356415.1 Hyphomicrobiales bacterium | reverse complement strand
TGGACTTGATGCTGGCCGGCGTGATGCCGTGCTCTTTGTTGTAGGCCGTCTGCCTCACACGGCGGCGGTCGGTCTCGGCCAGCGCCCGCTTCATCGAATCCGTCTTGCGGTCCGCGTAAAGGATGACCCGGCCTTCCACGTTCCTAGCGGCACGGCCCATGGTCTGGATCAGCGCGCGGTCCGAGCGCAGGAAACCTTCCTTGTCGGCGTCCAGAATGCCGACAAAGGCGCATTCGGGAATGTCGAGGCCTTCGCGCAGCAGGTTGATGCCGACGAGCACGTCGAAAGCGCCCAGCCGCAGGTCGCGCAGGATTTCGATGCGCTCGATCGTGTCGATGTCGGAATGCATGTAGCGCACGCGCACGCCGTTCTCATGCAGATATTCGGTGAGGTCTTCGGCCATGCGTTTGGTCAGCACGGTGACGAGACTGCGGTAGCCCGCGAGCGCCGTGGCGCGCACTTCGCCGAGCAGATCGTCGACCTGCGCACGCGCCGGGCGGATTTCCACAGGCGGATCGATGAGGCCGGTCGGGCGGATGACCTGCTCGACGAACACGCCGCCGGTCTGCTCCATCTCCCACGCGCCGGGCGTGGCGGAGACATGCACGGTCTGCGGTCGCATCGCCTCCCATTCCTCGAAGCGCAGCGGGCGATTGTCGAGGCAGGACGGCAGGCGGAAGCCGTATTCGGCCAGCGTCGCCTTGCGGCGAAAGTCGCCACGGTACATGCCGCCGATCTGCGGCACGGTGACGTGGCTTTCGTCGGCGAAAACCAGCGCATTGTCGGGCAGATATTCGAACAGGGTCGGCGGCGGCTCGCCGGGCTTGCGGCCCGTGAGATAGCGCGAATAATTTTCGATGCCGGCGCAGGAGCCGGTGGATTCCAGCATCTCAAGATCGAACATGGTGCGCTGCTCGAGTCTTTGCGCTTCGAGCAGACGACCTTGCGCGTAAAGCTCTTCGAGCCGCTGCTTCAACTCGTTCTTGATGCCGGCGGCTGCCTGCAGCAACGTCGGGCGCGGCGTGACGTAATGCGAATTCGCGTAGATCTTCACGAATTCGAGGTCCTGCGTTTTCTTGCCCGTCAGCGGATCGAATTCGGCGATGGTTTCGATCTCGTCGCCAAAGAAGCCTATGCGCCAGGCGCGATCTTCATAATGCGCCGGGAAAACTTCGATCGTGTCGCCGCGCACGCGGAAGGCGCCGCGCGAGAAATCGGGCGTGCGCTTGTACTGCAGCGCGACCAGATCGGCGATCAGCTGGCGTTGTTCGATGCGCTCGCCGAGCTTCATCGAAAACGTCATGGCCGTGTAGGTTTCGACCGAGCCGATACCGTAAATGCAGGATACGGACGCGACGATGATGACGTCGTCGCGCTCGATCAGCGCGCGCGTCGCGGAATGGCGCATGCGGTCGATCTGCTCGTTGATCGAGGATTCCTTCTCGATGAAAGTATCGGTGCGCGGGACGTAAGCCTCGGGTTGGTAGTAGTCGTAGTAGGAAACAAAATATTCGACCGCGTTCTCGGGGAAGAAGCTCTTGAACTCGCCGTAGAGCTGCGCCGCCAGCGTCTTGTTTGGCGCGAGAATGAGGGCAGGGCGGTTGGTGCGCGCAATGACCTGCGCGGCCGTGAAGGTCTTGCCCGAACCGGTGACGCCGAGCAGCACCTGGTCGCGCTCACGCGCATTCACGCCGGCGACGAGCTCTTCGATGGCGTGCGGCTGGTCGCCCTTGGGTTCGAACTCCGAGACGAGCTTGAAGCGAATGCCGCCTTCGGACTTTTCAGGCCGCGGCGGACGGTGCGGCGTCCACGGCGTCGCTTCGCGCAGGTTCGGATCGCCGGCTTCGAGCAGGCTTTGCAGCGACGCGCTGGTCACGGTCGAGCCCAACGCCATTTCATTGGGACGCTGAGGGCGCTGCCGCTTCGGCTTGGGCGGGGTGAAATCGACGTCGCCGGTCGGGTCGAGGCCGAGCTGGCCCGCAAGTTTGGGATCGAGGCCCGTCACGGGACCGGCGTCGAAACCAGCCTGCGGCGCTTCACCAAAGCCACGCACGAGCGCGGGGTTCAGCAATCCGGCGAGATGATCGCCGAGTGGATGAAGGACGGGTTTAGACGCCTTGGAGGCGGAGGCGCGCTTGCCTGCGCCGCCGCCTGAGGCCTTGCCTGATTTCGCCGGTGTTTTAGCCATGGCCGCAATATGGGGCGGCAAGGCCGCAGAGTGAAGAGCCGGCGGCTCGCTTCACTTCTGCTTGGCGATGATCTGGTCCTTGATGCCGTCGTAGACGGCTTGCGTGATGATCTTTTTCTGCACCAGATCGTCCTTGCCCTTGTAGGGGCGGCCTTTGATGATCGCCGCCGCGCGGGCGTCGCCGATGCCCTTCAGGGCCTGCAGCTCGGCGGCGCTGGCAGAATTGATGTCGAGCGGGGCCGCCTTGGCGGTAGTGGCGGTAGTGGAGGTCGAGGCGGCTGCCGGCGGCGGGGCCTTGGGCGCCGTTGTGGATGTTTGCGGGGTCTGGGCGAAAGCGGTGGAAGCGGCGAGCAGGCTCGCGACGAGAATCAAGGCGCGCATGGACTGTCCTTTCGGGCTAACCACCCGGTGGGACCGGGGCTTCAGCATGCTGAATGTGTCTGAATTTCGGAGCTTCTACAATCGTCTGCGCCGCCTCTCGACGCACCGTCACGGTGGCCACCGGGCCGAGCACCGCGATGGCAAGCGCCGCGAGGGCGAGAATCGCCGCCAGCGCTGCTGAGACATTGAGTTGGCGGCGGGCGGTTTCAGGGTCCATGCCCCAGCAATGTCCGCGCTCGTCGGCGCTGTCGTCACTTCCAAACTGGCTCTGGTCAAAGGAATCGGCGGGCATAGCTTTCCCCCGGGAACACGCATTACGCTTTTATTCCGAACAGATAACCGCCAAGCCCGCCGTCCGGTTGCGTGGCCTTGAGTGATACTTGCGTCTGATGAGGCGCCTGCGGCGAGATAGCCCCAAAAAGCGCAGCCTGAAAGGTTGCCCCGAGCGCCGCAGGGCGTTAGGGGTTCGCCGTCGCCCTTTCAGGGTCTCCCAGACTGATTTCTTCGGAGCATTGCCATGGCCTTCCTCGCCGACGCCCTTTCCCGCGTGAAGCCTTCCGCGACCATCGCGGCGACGCAGAAGGCGCGCGACCTCAAGGGACAGGGCCGCGACATTATCTCGCTGTCCGTCGGCGAGCCCGATTTCGATACGCCGGACAACATCAAGGCGGCCGGCATCGCCGCCATCCAGCGCGGCGAGACCAAGTACACGCCGGTGCTCGGCATCCAGCCGCTGCGCGAGGCGATCGCCCGCAAGTTCAAGCGCGAGAACGGCCTCGACTACAAGTGGACGCAGACCATCGTCGGCACGGGCGGCAAGCACGTGCTGTTCAACGCCTTCATGGCGACCATGAACCCCGGCGACGAAGTCATCATCCCGGCGCCCTACTGGGTGTCGTACCCGGACATGGTGCTGCTGTGTGGCGGCAATCCGGTGTTCGTTTCGTGCCCGATGGAGAAGAACTTCAAGCTGCAGGCCGCCGATCTCGAAAAGGCGATCACGCCGCGCACCAAGTGGCTGGTGCTCAACTCGCCGTCGAACCCGTCGGGCGCCGCCTATACGCGCGCCGAGCTGCAGGCTGTCGGCGAAGTGCTGAAGCGCCACCCGCATGTGTGGGTGCTCACCGATGACATGTACGAGCACCTTTGCTACGGCGATTTCGAATACACCACCATCGCGCAGGTCGTGCCCGAGCTGATCGACCGCACGCTGACCATGAACGGCGTGTCGAAGGCCTATGCGATGACTGGCTGGCGCGTCGGTTACGCGGCGGGTCCTGACATGCTGATCAAGGCCATGGACATGCTGCAGGGCCAGCAGACCTCGGGCACCTGCTCGATCGCCCAGTGGGCGGCCGTGGAGGCGCTGGACGGCTCGCAGGCGCATCTGCCGGTGTTCAAGAAGGCGTTCCAGGAGCGCCGCGATCTCGTCGTCTCGATGCTCAACCAGACCCGCTACATTCAGTGCCCGACGCCGGAAGGCGCGTTCTATGTCTACCCGTCCTGCGCTGATGCGATCGGCAAGAAGACCAAGGAAGGCAAGGTCATCAACACGGATGAGGATTTCATCACCGAGTTGCTGATGCAGGAAGGCGTCGCGGTGGTGCACGGCTCGGCCTTCGGCCTCGGCCCGAACTTCCGCATCTCCTACGCAGCCTCATTGAAGACGCTGGAAGACGCGTGCTCGCGTATTCAGCGGTTCACGGGAAGTTTGACGTAAGTTTGGCTCTCACCGAAATTGAAGAAAGCCCCGCTCCGGCGGGGCTTTTTTTGTCTCATTGTTCGTCATTGCGAGGAGCGAAGCGACGAGGCAATCCATCTAGCGGCCGCCACGGATTGCCGCGTCGCTTCGCTCCTCGC
>JANXTB010000126.1 GCA_025356415.1 Hyphomicrobiales bacterium | reverse complement strand
TCACGGGTGAACGCGTCGTCAAAGGCGCCGCGCCGACGCGTGTCGGTTTCAGGATTCCGAATGCGGCGCGCGCCGACAAGATGATCCTGGCGACACCGTCCGGAGACGTCGCCGTCAAGCTCACGCGAGTCAGCGCGCTTTAAGCGCCAGCTTGACTGAAGAAAGCCAAGCTCTTGCGGCTCAGCTCTATTTTTGTTCTCATCCCCCGTCTCTGGGGAGGATGAAAGCATGGTCCAACGCGTCGCATTCGCAGCTTCGCTGCTCGTCGCCACTGTCGTGTCCCAAGCCGCATGGGCGCAGGCGCAACCCGTGGCGAATATCGCGCGGGGCAAATATCTCACCACCATCGGCGGCTGCAACGATTGCCACACGCCCGGAAGCTTCTTCGGAAAGCGCGACATGTCGCGCACTTTGGCGGGATCGGAAGTCGCCTTCGAGATACCCAATCTAGGCGCCTTCGTCGGCCCCAATCTCACGCCCCACAAAGAAACGGGCCTCGGCAATTGGTCGGTCGAACAGATCGTCGCCGCCATTCGCACGGGCAAGCGCCCTGACGGCCGCGAGCTTGCGCCGATCATGCCATGGCGCGATTTCGCGTCTCTGTCGGACAGCGATGCGCGCTCGATCGCGCTCTATCTGAAAAACCTTCCGGCGGTGCAAAACAAGGTTCCGGGTCCGTTCGGTCCCAACGACAAGGTGACGACTTTCACCATGAAGATTGCGCCGCCGGCGCAATGATGCCGATGGCTTGATCCGGGCCGCGCGTCGCTTCATAGTCGCACGACAACAAGCGCCGTTCAGGTGCGGGCCCGTGCGGCCATGAGGGAGGGGATCATGCGCGACCTGATGCGCCATGCCGGACTTGCGTTGATCGCGGGTCTCGCCGTTTTCACCAGCTCCGGCGCCTTCGCGCAGACGCGAACCGAAGTGCGCGTCGGCACGCTGGGCGCCATCAGCGACGCGCCGATCTTCATCGCCGACAAGAAGGGTTTCTTCCGCGACGAAGGCATCGACGTGAAGATGACAGTCTTCCAGTCGGCAGCGACCATGGTCGCGCCTTTGGGCGCCGGCCAGCTCGATGTCGGCGCGGGCTCGCCGTCCGCTGGCATGTACAATGCGGTTGCGCGCAAGATCGATGTGCGCATCGTGGCCGACAAGGCGATGTCGACGCCGGGCTACGGCGCGACGAAACTCATCGTGCGCAAGGATCTGGTTGAGTCCGGAAAGTTCAAGACGCTCGCCGACCTGAAGGGATTGAAGGTCGCGGGCAACGCGCCGGGCGTCAGCAACACCGCCATGCTGAATGTCATGCTGACCTCCGTCGGCCTGACCTATGCGGATGTGAACGTTCTCAACCTCTCGTTCCCGGATCATCTGGTCGCACTGCAAAACAAGTCTGTGGATGCAGGCGCGACGATCGAGCCAATCGCGACGCTCGCCGTGGCGGGCGGCCATGCCGTCGAGATCATGCGCGACGACCAGATCTACCCCAATCACCAAATCGCGACGCTTATCTACGCCGAGGATTTCGCGAAGAAGCGCGACCTCGCGACGCGCTTCATGAAAGCCTATGTGCGTGGCATCCGTTTCTATGTGAAAGCGCTGAAGGATGGTCGTCTTGCCGGCGAGACAGCCGACGAAGTGATCGACATTCTCACCGAATACACGCCCCAGAAGAACAAGGACCTGCTGCGCAAGATCACGCCGACCGGCATGGACCCCGACGGCAAGGTCAACACCGCAAGCCTGCAACGCGACGTGGATTTCTACACCGCGCAGGGTCTGGTTGAGACCAAGGTCGATGTCTCGAAGATCGTCGACATGTCCTTTGCTGATGATGCCGTGAAGGCGCTCGGCCCGTTCAAGTAAGAAAAGAGACGATCACATGTTGCGGCCAAACACCCGCATGGCGGGACCCAACAAGTTCAAGCTCGGGCTCTTCGCCATGAATTGCTCGGGCGGCATGACGATGACCAAGGCGCCCGAGCGCTGGGACGCCACTTGGGACAATAACGTCACCGCCGCGCGCTTGGCCGACGAGGCGGGGCTCGAGTTCATTCTGCCGATCGGCCGCTGGCACGGCTACAAGGGCGAGACCGATACGGAGGGTTCTTCTTTCGAAACCCTGACATGGGCGGCTGGGCTGCTCGCTGCGACCAAGGGCATTTCGGTCTCCGGCACGCTGCATGTCGCCTTCGTCAATCCGGTCTTCGCGGCCAAGCAGATCGTCACCGCCGACCACATCGGCAAGGGCCGCTTCTGCCTGAACATAGTGTCGGGCTGGAACAAGGGCGAGTTCGACATGTTCGGCGTCGCGCTGAACGATCACGAGGCGCGCTACGCCTACACGGGCGAATGGGTCGAGATCGCCAAACGCGTATGGAGCGAGACCGAGCCTTTCGACCACAAGGGCCGCTTCTTCGATCTGAAGGGCGTGCTGTCCAAACCCAAACCCTGGGGGCCGGGCGAGCCGCTCTTGATCAGCGCCGGCAATTCGCAGGAAGGTCGCGCCTTCGCCGCCAACCATGCGGACGCGCTGTTCATGACCATTGTCGAACTCGATACGCTGGCCGACGAAGTGAAAGCTGTGCGCGCCTCCGTGACGGACGCCGCGCGCGATGTCGGCGTCTTCGCCAGCGGCCATCTCATCTGCCGCCCGACGCGCAAGGAGGCGGAGGATTACTACCATTACATCGTCTACGAGCAGGGCGATTGGGAGGCGGCGGAACACGCCGCCGTCATCCGCACCAAGGGCCGCAAGACTCCGTTCGACGCGATGAAGCGGCTGAAAGAGCGGCTCATCAGCGGCGTCGGCACTTACCCCGTGCTCGGCAGCTACGATGACGCAGCGGAAGCCTTCAAGCGCATGAGCGACGCGGGGCTTGGCGGCATGGCGATCGGCCTTGTGAATTACATCGCGGACTTTCCCGCGCTGCGCGATGAGGTGCTGCCGCGCATGGAAAGGCTTGGACTGCGGACCTGAGAGAGGGCCGCGCTTCGGCTTTTCCGCTTCACTTTGTGCACGGTCGTGCTATTCACGGCCCCTCTCAGCCGCCGCCGTCCCATGCAACAGATCAGGTCGCACATTTTCACCGGACTTTGGACGCTCTGGACGGCGCTTTTCGCGCCCATCCTTGGCGTGCTGATGCTTACCGGCTCACGCCCGGTATGGGTTCGCAAATGGGCGCGCATCTGGGCTGGCGGCGTGCTCGGCATGCTGAAATACATCGTCGGCCTCGATCACAGGGTGCTCGGGCGCGAGAACATTCCTGCAAAACCCTGCCTGATCGTCTGCAACCATCAATCGACGTGGGAGACGATCGCGGTTCTCATCCTGTTTCCTGATGTCGCGATCATCACCAAGAAAGAGCTGCTGAAAGTGCCGATCTTCGGCCCGTTCCTGCGCCTGTCGCCAATGATCACCATTGATCGCGAGAGCGGGACGAAGGCGATCCGCAAGATGAATGAGGAAGGCGCCATCGCCCTTTCGCAAGGCCGCAGCGTGCTGATCTTCCCGGAAGGCACGCGCAGCGAGCCCGGCGCGCCGGTGGAGTTCAAGCGCGGCGTTGAACTGCTCTATGGGAAGCTCGATTGCGAGCTGCTGCCGGTGGCGATGAACTCCGGCGACTTCTGGCGCCCGGGCAAGCAGAACAAGAAGGCCGGCACGATCACGCTATCATGCTTGCCGGCCATTCCCGCGGGCGGGAACGCCTCCGCGGCCATCAAGGCCGCGGAAGCTGCGATCCAGGCGGAACTAACCTCTATGCGCGCGACGCTGGTCTGAACTTCGGCACGCTGGTGTCTTCATCGACATCGTCGAAGACAACTTCGACAGGCATCTCGCAGCGCACGTCCTCGTGGCTGACGCCCAGAATGTTGGTCAGCAGGCGTGGACCTTCCTCCAGCTCCACGAGCGCCACCACATACGGGACTTCGTTCTCGAAGGCCGGGCGATAGACGCGGTGGAAGGTGACGAAGGAATAGACCTTGCCGCGACCTGATACGTCCTCGAAATGGAAGTTCGGCGACAGGCAATGCCGGCACGCATTGGATGGCGGAAACCAGAATTGCTCGCAGGAATCGCATTTCGGAATCGACAGGCGATGCTCGTGCGCGGCTTTCCAATAGGGAATGGATTCCGGCGCGGGGCGGGGTTTGGGCTTCGGGATTGTGTCGCTCATCATGCGCGCCCCAGAATGAGAGTGGAATGGCAAACCTGATTGCCGCCATGGCCGGAGATCAGAGCGATCTCGGCGTCTTTCACCTGGCGGCTTGCAGGATAGGTATGACGCATCTGGCGCACGCCCTCGACGATCTGCAGCATGCCTTCGCAATGCGCCTCCGAGAGTTGGCCGCCCGATGTGTTGCAGGGCAGGGCGCCGCCAAGACGCAGCGCGCCTGATGCGACAAAGGCGCCGCCTTCGCCCTTCTTGCAGAAGCCGTAATCCTCAAGCTGCGTCAGCACCATGTAGGTGAAGCAATCGTAGATCTGCGCCGTGTCGACATCCTTGGGGCCGAGCCCGGCCATGGCGTAGGCGGCTTCGCCCGCCTGCTTGGCGGCCGTGACGACCATGTTGTCATCCTGAAACCAGCCGCGCGTGTTGTTGTGCGTGCCGAAACCCTTGATGAGTACCGGCGGCTGCCGGAGGTCCTTGGCGCGGTCCGCGCTGGTGACGATGACGGCGCCGGCGGCGTCCGAGCGCAGGCTGCAATCGAACATGCCGAACGGCGACACGATCAGCTTGCCGGCGTGATAATCCTCGATCGAAAGCGGCTTTTTCATCTGCGCGTCGGGATTGCGCAAGGCGTGTTCGCGGAATGCGACCGCGATGGCGCCGAACTGGTCGCGCGTCGTCCCGTAGAGATGCATGTGTCGCGTGGCGCCGAACGCATGCGCGGCGGTTGCGCCGAAATAGCCGTATTCCGGGCCGAACTCGCGCGCCAGCATCGACTCAGGGCGCGTCTCGTTCTTCACGCGCGCTTCTTCGCTCTTGTGCGTGCGCGACCAAGTATCCCGCCCGAAGCCGCAGACGATGGTGTTGGCGAGCCCGAAGCGGATCGCCATGACGGCCAGCGCCACTGACATGATCTGGCTCGCGCCGCCATTGGTGAGCGTGGTGCCAAAGCGAGCGTTGACGCCAAGCCGCTCGGCGACGAGCTGGTGATGCGAATAGGAATCATCCGGGCCGCGGCAGAGCACGCCGTCGATGTCGGAGGCCTTGAGGCCTGCGTCATCGAGCGCATTGCGGATCGCCTCGACGATCAGATCGAGGCTCGAGACGCCGGGCACGCGTCCGAGACGGCTGGTCGCCGTCCCGACGATGGCGCAGGTGTCGCGCAATTCGCGCGACGGGACGATGTGTGGTGCGTTCATGTCAGCTCTTATTGCACGAGGTCGCGGACGCGCTGGGCAAGGTCGGCGGGCGCCGTATAGACCGTGTCCAGCAGTTCATTGATGCGCGCGCCGGTAACGGGATCGATTTCGGCGCCCTGCTTGGCGGCTTCTTCCAGAAATTCCTTGTCGGTCATCGTCTCGTCGAAAGCCTTGCGCAGCACGGCGACGCGATCGAGCGGCACTTCCGGCGGGATAACGAAGGGACGGCCCATCACCTGCTCGACAAACGCGATCTCGAAAATCTTGCGCGCGGTTTCATTCGGCGCGAGTTCCAGCGCGGTCGGGACGTTCGGATATTCGTGATCGCGCTCCATTCCGAGCTGCATGACGATGGCGACCTGTCCGGCCTTTTCCCACGGACGGTAGCGCGCGCGGAACGCCGCCGATGTGCCGCCCGAGATATGCCCGTCCACTTCGCTGCGCTCAATAGCGAGCAGCGAGGCCTGCGATCCGTCATAGCCTTCGATGACGCGGATTTTTGTGCCGTAGAGCGCGTTCAGCAGGCGCGGATAGATCGAGCTCGGCGAATTGCGCGATGTGGAGGAGACGGTGATCTCCTTCGTCTTCATGTCCTCAAGCCCCTTCACGCCGGTCGCCGTGCGCGCGAGGAAAAAGCCGATCTCCTGCTGCGTCGAGCCGAGCCAAGTGAATTTACGCGCGTCAAATTGCGCGTTGGAACTGTCCGGGTGGTAGAATTTTGCAAGGCCGGTGTTGCGCTGCAGGCCGCCGATGACGGAGCCGTCGCGCGGCGCGACCGAATAGAGATAATTAGCGGCCTTGATGCCCTCTGCGCCAGGCATGTTCTGCACGACCATCGAGGGGTTGCCCGGAATATGCTTGGGCATGTGGCGCGATAGCAGCCGCGCATATTGGTCGTAGCCGCCGCCGACAGAAGCCGACGTGACGATGGTCATCTTGCGAGCCTTGAAGAACTCAGGCGCGGTCTGCGCCTGCGCGAAAACGGGCGTCAGCATTGCGGCGATGCAGAGTATCGTGCGCCTCACATCTTCCTCCCTTGTGTCGTTTTCCTTTAAGCGCGGGCCGCGCGCAGCGGTCCGAGGATTTCATCATTGTGTTCGCCGAGTTCCGGCGAGCAGGTGTTGACCGCCGTCGGCGTGTCGGACATCCGCAGGCCGTTGCGCACGTAGCCGACCATGCCGAGCTTCGGGTGGGGGACATCCACGCGCATTTTCAGATGCTCGACCTGCGGATCGGAGAACACATCATCCAGCGTGTTCAGCGGCGCGGAGGGCACGTCTGCTGCAAGCAGCAGCTCCATCCAATGCGCGCGCGAGTTGGCGGTAAAGACTTCGGCCAAAGCTGCATGCAGCGCGTCGTAATTCTTAGCCCGCGTTTCCTTCGTCTTGAAGCGCGGATCGTCGACCCACTCCGGATGTCCGGCGACGCCCGTCAGCGCCACCCAGAATTTCGTCGGCGACGACAGATGCACCACGAAGGCTTTTCCGTCAGACGCGGTGAACGCATAGACCTGCGCCTGATGCGTGCGCGTCGCGCGGCCCGGCACCTTGCCGTTCTCGAAAAAGCGTGCGGCGTTCTCGCCGCAGAACGACAGCGTGGATTCGAGCAGCGACGTTTCGACCAGTTGTCCCTTGCCGGTGCGCCCGCGCGCGATCAGCGCTGCGAGAATGCCGTTGGTGGCTGTGATGCCGGCGAGATGGTCCGACAGCGAAATGCCCATGGGCTTGGGGTCGGACACATCGGTCAGCAGGCTGAGCAGGCCGCTCGTCGCCTGTCCGACAGTGTCGTAACCGGGGCGCATTGCGTAAGGCCCATCCGACCCGTAGCCGGTGATCGAGCACCACACCACGCCGGGATTGGACGCGCGCATCGCCTCATAGCCGAGGCCGAGCCGATCCATTGTGCCGACGCGGAAATTCTCGATCACCACGTCAGCCGTGCGGATGAGGTCGCGCGCATCGGCCTTGCCGATCTCGCTCTTGAGATCGACCGTCACGCTCTTCTTGTTGCGATTGACCGAGCCGAAAGTCGGCGAATATTCCACACGGCCCCAGCCGCGGAAGGGATCGCCCTTGGTGGGCTCCTCGACCTTCACGATATCCGCGCCGAGATCGCCGAGCAGCATGCCCGCATACGGTCCCGAAACGTAATTGGCGAATTCGACGACGCGGATACCCGCCAGCGCTCCGGCCATTTTTTCTCCCTCCGGCGGACTTCGCGCCGCCTTGTTGCAATCACTTTAGCCAAGCCGGTGCGCTAGGCCAAATGAAAAAGGCCGCTGCGTTTCCGCAGCGGCCGAGTGAAACGACTGGTTTACGGGAGGTCAAACCGTCGTTTGCGGAACGCCCTTGCGGGCCTTCAGAGCTTCCTTCGCGCCGTCCTTGAAGTGGACATCGCGCTTCAGGAGCAGGGCGGTCGCGCGGACCGCCTGCTGTTCGGGATCGCGAGCCGTGGGAAGAGTCCCCTTTTCACGGAGAGCCTTCGCGTCGCGCATGATCTTGTGCCGGGCCATGATGATGCCGTTGTCGCAGCCCACCAGGTTTTCCTTCGTGCGGTCGACAATCGGACCCATGCTTTCCTGCAGTGACGAATCCTGGATGGCGATGCCTTCCACGCCGCTGTAGGTGGTGCCGATACGCTGGGCCTCGCGGTCCATCAGATAGTCGTTGTCCTTGTTGGCAAGCGGACGGTAGGTGCCCGGCACGTACTTGCAGTGCACGCCCTTGCCGGCCTTCATGTGCCCGACTTCAGCCGACGTCAGCGCACGAACGGGGTGATAATCGAAGCTCCAGGCGAAGCAGTTTTCATCATCCACCGGCACCCAGAAGTGGCCGTGCATCGGATAATCGCCGCGCGGCGGCACCGCCGTGTAGCAGGGCATCAGCCAAGGCGTGATGCGCCAGTAATACTGATCGTCCTCAGCCATGCGGCGCGCGCCGATGAACAGGCCGCCGTCGCTCTCGATCACTTCGAAGACGGGCGCGAGATCTGCGAGATTGTACTTGTTGCCTTCGGCGCCCTTGAACAAGGGATCGGCCTTCACGTCGCCGCTGTGCAGCCAGGAAACGTGGCTCGAGTCGATGCCGCCTTCGAGCGCCTGCAGCCAGTTGCAATCCTGCGTGCGCTTCGAGACGAAGCTCTGGTTCGTGGGCACGGTGCAGAATTCATAGTTCGGTTCAGCCGGCATGTTTTCTGGCTTGCCCATATAGGTCCAGATCACGCCACCCTTTTCGATGACGGGATAGGCGGTGAGCTTGATCTTCTTCGCGAAGCCGGATTCTTCGGGCTCGGACGGCACGTCGACGCACTGGCCCGACGTGTCGAATTTCCAGCCGTGATAGGGGCAGCGCAGGCCGCATTCTTCATTGCGGCCGAACCAGAGCGACGCGCCGCGATGCGGGCAGAATTCATCGATGAGACCGAGCTTGCCATCGGAGTCGCGGAAGGCGACGAGGCGCTCGGAGAGGATCTTCACGCGAACCGGCGGGCAATCGGCCTCGGGCAGTTCTTCGGAGAGGAGAATGGGGAGCCAGTAGCAGCGGAAAAGGTCGCCCATCATGGTGCCTGGACCAGTCTGGGTCACAAGGGCGTTCTGTTCTCTGCTCAGCATCTCTGCTCTCCCTGGGGCGGCGCGCGGCCAGCGTTGTTCCTCTATGCGGTATTGTGTTCCGCATGGGAGAAACATAAACGTGGAGAAAAACGCCGCTTTGCGCTAAATCAAAGTGCGGTGCAGCAAAAATTGAGCGGGGCAGCTGTGGGCCGAGGAGAATGCGCCATGCTTCCGTAAGGCTCGCATGTTAGGCAGATCCAAACGCGGAGTTTTCGTCTTGCATCTGCCCGGCCAGTTCAGGCTCCTCACGCTCCACTATGGCCTCTATCAATTCGCCGTCGCGGCTGCGATTGGCTTTGCTGGCGCGTATCTTTTGCAACAGGGGTTCAGCCTGCCGCAGGCGCTCGTGTGCTTTGCGGGCATGCTGGCGATCCGCTGCGTGTTTCGTTTCGCCGGTCTCGGCATCGTGCGGCGGATCGGCTATCGCCACGCCGTCGCGCTGGGCGCGCTGATCGGCGCCGCGCAATTCTGGCCGTTCTTTTACGCGCAGACGCCGACCGGCCTGGCGCTCTGGCTTCTGATCATGGCCTTCGCGGAATCGCTCTACTGGCCCGTTTATCATTCCGCTGTCGCGGTCACCGGCGCCGATGGCGAGCGCGGCAAGGAGCTTGGCGTCCGCACCATGATTGGCGCCGCCGTCGGCATCATCGGCCCGCTAACCGGTGGTCTGTTGATGCAGCGGCTCGGGCCTTCGGTGAATTTTGCCTTCGGCGCAGCGCTCATGATCGCGTCCGCAATTCCGCTCTTGATGATGCGCGATTTCGACGCCGGTCCGGTTCCGGCGGCTCGTCATTCGATGGAGCTGATCGACCGCAAGGCGATCATCGCTTTCACCGCAGACGGCTGGATGGCGTCTGGCCTGCAGCTTGCCTGGCCGATGGTGCTGTTCGTCGTGCTCGGCTCGCAATACGAGACCTTCGGCCTCGCCAATGCAGCCGCCGGATTGGCTGGCGCGGCTGGCGCTTGGTTTTGCGGGCGCGCCATCGATGCGGGCGATCGCGACCGTTATCTCGCGCTGGTCAGCATCGCGCTCGGCGCCGGCTTCGCGCTGCGGGCCGCGGCTGGCTGGTCGCCCATTGCGGCGACAATCGCCAATGCGACCGGGGCGGCTGTCATGGGAGTTTATATTCCGGTGCTGATGAGCCACATCTACGACAGCGCGAAAACATCCGGCGCTGCCTACCGCTTTCATTTTGCGGCTGAGGCTGGCTGGGATTTCGGCGCGGCGACAGGCTGTCTCGCCGCCGCGCTCGTCGTCATGCTGACCGGCGCCCCGTCGCTCGCCGTGGTTCCGGGCGCGCTGGGCATTCTCGTGCTCTACGCATTTGTGCGCCGCCAGCCGACCATCAAGGCCGTGCCGCTGACTGACGCACTATAGCGCCGCGCGCACCTCGGGCCGTTCGTCCGAGCGGGGAATGATCGCGGCGCCCGAAGCGTAGACCTCCGTGTCGCCATAGACCGCGCGGCGGCTGCGGAACATCGGCGACGACATCGATCCCAACTCGACTGACACAAAACGCGCCGGCGCCGGTCCCGCATTGAAATGCTGGTGGAACCGCATCGGGCCGAGCCCGGCCAGCACGCCATGCTTCCAGTCCGTCCGCAGCACGTCAGATGTGTCGGACGAAAACGATAGCGTGAACCCGGCGCCATCGACGCCGAGTATATGGCGCCCCTGCATCTGCCGCCGCGCGAGCGTCGATGTCTTCGGCGCCAGCGTGGTGAGATCGACGCCCACCGTCATGTCGGCCAATGCGAGCGGCGTCAGCTCGTCTTGCGAGTCTGGCTGCGCCATCGGGTCGATAACAAGCCCTGCGGCGCAGGCGCGCGATTGACGCTCGTGCATCGGCGCCGAATTGCCGAACAGGAACGCCTCGTTGCGATAAAGGCCCATCAGATACCGGAAGTCGCTCAGCGCAACGAAGCGGGCAGGGGCCGTGCCTGTTGCGCGATGACGCGCGGTCGCATTGACCGGCACGGCGAACAGCTTTTTCTCAGCCCATGCAATCGTGCGCTTGTCGCCGTTCGACAGTGTGATTTCCGTCTCACCCGCGCCTGACAAAACATAGAACGCCTCTTCGTACACATGCCGCATGGGCGCCGAAGATGCCCCCGCCGCAAGCTCGAACAGAAATGTTGTCAGGAAATCACAGCGGCCATCGACATGGCAGACGGCGCCCTTCATGCCAAAGCGCGCCCAGTCCTTCACCTCGACGGTGAGCAGGTCGAGAGCCTGTCCGCTGACGATAGGCGCGCCTTCGGCTTTTACCCAGTTGAGATAGGGATCGACCATGAATTTCGTGTCGAGAAAACCCGGATCTTGCTCGCTCATGTCAGGGCTTCCTTGCAAAACGCGTTTCATCGATGAACGGACCCATGCGGCTCTCGACGCCATGTTTGGCGATTTCATCGAGCCAGATGCCGTGAACGCGCGGGTCCTGGTCCTCATATTCCACCTGCGCGCCGCCTTCCTTCACGTCCTTGTCGACGCCCACTGTCCAGATGTCGCGCTTCATCTGCAGCAGCGGATAGCGCACCGTGCCAATCTGCAGCGCGAGATAGCGCGACGGATGATCCGAGATGTTGAAATGCTGGTGGAACATGGAATCGGGCGGGCAATAAACGCAGCCATGCTCCCAATCCACGCGCGTGAAATCCTGATCCTCTTCGCGCCAGAGCAGCGAATAGCCCTGTCCGGTGACGGCGAAGACGCAGACGCCATCGAAATGCCGATGGCCCTTCTTGTAGGTGCCGACCGGCATTTCGGATGAATGCGCGCCGATGGTGTTTTCCGTCAGCATGAAACGCAGGTTCGATCCACCAGCGCCGCGCTCCGCCCATTGCCGCAGCTCGAAGCCGGAGAGATCGGGAACAAAATTCGTTTCCCATTGATGGCGGCCCGGCGAGATGGAAATGAACTCGCCTTCGCCGACGAAATAATCCGGCCGCCCCGCACGCTCGGGAAAGGATACGGGGCAATTGAAGATCAGATCCTCGTCGCGGAAACAGTTCATCGTGAACACCATATTGTTCACGGAGGCGAAGCGCGCGGGCTCTCGGCCTGAGCCGTTGAAATATTGATGCGTCGCATTGAGCGGAATCGAGAACAGGCTTTTCGGGCCCCATTCGAACGAATGTTTGCGCCCGTCCGCCAGCGTCACGCTGGTCGAGCCATGGCCCGAGATGACGTAGATCACCTCTTCGCAGATGTGCTTCAGCGGCGCGGACTTGCCGCCCGGCGGAATTTCAAAAGCGAAGATGGAGATGAAATCGTCGCGGCCCTTCAGGTGGCAAAAGGCGCCGTTCATGCCATAGCGCGCCCAAGGGGCGACGGGCACTTTGCGAATGTCGATGCCGAAATCCTGGACGATGGGCACGCCCTGGGCTGAGGCCCAATCGAGATAGGGATCGGGAAGCCGCGTCATGTGTCCTTTTCCTCCCCGGTGCGCCGTCCTTTTCGCGGCGGCGCTTGGCTCACATTGCAGCAGGGGCGGGCGCTTGGGTCAAGCGGGTGCGCGTTTGGCTCCTACGTGTTAGGGAGAGCGCTCCTTCGCCATGGAGTGCGGCTCTCGTGATCCCCTGGGTTTTGATCGATACGGCCCCGGTGCCCGGCGGCGATGAATTGCGCCTGAAGCAGCGGGGCAGCGAATTCTCGATCATGCTCGGCGCCAACGAGCTCATGAACAGCAGGCTCAGCGGTTCCGAAGAAGCGCTCGCGACGCTGTCCTGCGAGAGGTTGGCCAACAAGGCTCCGAACATTCTCATCGGCGGGCTCGGCATGGGGTTCACCTTGCGCGCCGCGTTGGCGAAACTCGGACCCGACGCGCGCGTGACGGTCGGCGAGCTTGTGCCAGCGGTCGTCGCGTGGGCGCGCGGGCCGATGGCGCCGGTGTTCGAAGGCAGCCTCGACGATCCGCGCGGTGATGTGCGCGTCGGCGATGTCGGCGAAATGATCCGCGCCAGCCGAGAGGCCTATGACGCCATTCTGCTCGACGTCGACAATGGCCCCGATGGTCTGACACGGGAGTCGAATGACGCGCTCTACACGTTGCGCGGATTGAACGCCGCGCATGCAGCTTTGCGCAAGGGTGGCGTGCTCAGCGTGTGGTCGTCGGGCCCGGACCTGCGCTTCACGCAACGGCTGCGCAAGGCCGGCTTCGGAGTCGAGGAATTGACCGTGCGCGCCAAGAGCAAGGGCGGCGGGGCGCGCCATGTCATCTGGATCGCGACGAAGACCTGATCAGCGCGACTTGGCGTCGCCAATCAGCGGCGCCTTGAGATGCAGGATAAGAAGTCCTGCAAGAGCCGCCGCGGCAAAGGCGGCGCCTGCGATGAACGTCGCCTGCGCGCCATAGAGATCCCACAGGCCGCCTGCGATGACGCTCGCCGCCAGCAGCGCGCCGCCGGTCAGCAGATTGAACAGGCCGAACGCCGTGCCGCGCAGATCCGGCGGCGCGCAATCGGCGATGAGCGTCGCGAAAATCCCCTGCGTGAAACCCATGTGCAGCCCAAAAAGCACGACGCCAGCGGCGACCATGGCAAGCCCCGGTGCAAAAGCCAGCAGGATGTCGGCGCCGATCAGCAACACGAATCCCGCGCCCAGCACATGCAGCCGGTGAAAGCGGTCGGACAGCACGCCGGCCGGGTATGCGGCCAGCGCATAAACGACATTCATCACCACCAGCACCAATGGCGTCAGCGCAATCGGCAGCCCGAGCGCCTGTGCGCGAAGGATGAGAAAAGCCTCTGAAAATCGGGCCAGCGTGAACAGGGTCGCGATTCCGACCACCAGCCAGAACGCGCCGCCGAGCCGCGCCATTTCCGAGCGGTGCAGAGGAAAACGCATGGGACCGTCGCGGCGCGCCACGGCGGGCTCCTTGATGGCGACCATCAGCAACCCAACCGACAGGAACGCCGGAATGACCGCGACCCAGAACACTGCCTGAAAATTGTCAGCCGTCGCCCACATCAATGCAATCGCCAGACCCGGCCCGAGAAACGCGCCGACGGTGTCGAGAGATTGCCGCAGGCCGAAACTCGCGCCGCGCAAATGGGCCGGCGAGAGATCAGCAACCAACGCATCGCGTGGCGCGCCGCGAATGCCCTTGCCGACGCGATCGATAAAGCGCGCGGCGACGAGCCAGCCGATGGAGCTCGCCAGCGGAAAGATCGGCTTGGTGATCGCCGCGAGTCCATAGCCGATGACTGCCAGAAGCTTGCGCTTGCCGAGCCAGTCGGAGAGCGCGCCCGAAAAGATCTTCACGGTCGATGCGGTCGCCTCGGCGATGCCCTCGATCACGCCGACAACGGCCATTGAGGCGCCGAGGCCGGTCACGAGATACACCGGCAGGAGGGCGTGGATCATCTCGGACGACACGTCCATGAGCAGAGAGACGAAGCCCAGAGCCCAGATGGGGGCAGGGATGTCCCGCAACCGCGCGCGTCTCGTTACGTCGTCCTGGTTGTCCTTCATGCAGTCCCCCGAGCTTCGTAATACATAACATTGCCCCCAAATTCACCGAAAGCGACGGGAACGCTACAGCCAAGCTTGCATCTGCCCACAACAAAGAACTTGAATAACTATGCCGTGGGGGCGGCCGGATCCTTTGGAGATTTTACAGATGAAGAAACTCGGACTCATCGCATTGGTCGGCCTTACATTGGCTGGTTGCTCGCCGCGTCAGGAACGCGTGGGCGCTGGCGCCGGAATTGGCGCTGCCACTGGCGCCATCATCGGCGGCGTTGCGACTGGCACAGGCGGCGGCGCGTTGGCTGGCGCTGCGATCGGCGCCGTGGGCGGCGCGGTGATCGCTGACGCAACGCGTCCGCGCAAGCGTTGCTACTACAATTCGGCTGGCTATCGCGTCTGCCGTTACTACAACTAAAGCCTTTCAAACCGATAGACGGGGAGGAGGCATCCTCCCCGTCTATCCGGATTTGCCAATTGGCTGGACGGCCCCTACTTTCCCTGCCGTACCCCGAACGGGGACGTCAGGGAGTGAAACGATGAGAATTCTGTCCGGCCTGGCGGGCCTTTCGCTCGCATGCGTGACGGCCTTCGGCCCGGCGATGGCGCAAAACGCCAAGGTGGCCGAGGTCGCCAATTACGCCGGCGCCGACCGCACACAGAAATTGATCGAGGCTGCAAAGAAGGAAGGGGTGATCAACCTCTACACCTCGCAGACCGTACAGGACATGACGATCCTGAAGACCGCCTTCGAGGCGAAATATCCGGGCGTCAAAATCAACATCTGGCGCTCGAGCTCGGAGGACATCGTCCACCGCTCCGTCACCGAATATGGCGCCAAGCGCTACGAGGTCGATGCATTCGAGACCGATCAGTCGGGACTCGAAGCGCTGCATCGCGAGAAGCTGCTTCAGGCGATCAAGTCGCCGATCATCGCAGACCTCGTGCCGCAAGCCGCCGCGCCCAAGGAATGGCTCGGCACGCGCCTGCAGATCATCACTGCGGCTGTGAACACCAAGAGCATCCCCGAAGCCGAATGGCCGAAGACCTATGAGGACCTGCTCGATCCGAAATGGAAGGGCAAGATCGCGGTCGAAGCCGGCGACGCCGACTGGTTCGCCACCGTCGTCGAAAGCATGGGCGAAGCCAAGGGTCTCAAGCTGTTCCGTGACATCTCCGAGAAGAACGGTTTCCAGGTGCGCAAGGGCCACACCTTGCTTGCGAACCTGATCGCCGCCGGCGAGGTGCCGTTTGCGGTCACGACCTACATGTTCCGCGTTCGCCAGCTCAACAAGTCCGGCGCGCCGGTCGCGCCCGTGCTGCTGCAGCCCGCGGTTGCGCGTGTGAATGGCATCGGTCTCGCGGCGAATGCGCCGCATCCCAATGCGACGATTCTGTTCATGGATTGGCTGCTGAGCGACGGTCAGGAAATCCTGTCAAACCACGAGTTCTTCTCGACGAACAAGAAATATTCGCAGACGCCCCCCGGCCTTGAAATCCTCTACGTGAACGCGGCCGAGCAGATCGACCAGGGTGAAAAGTGGGAAAAGCTTTTCAACGAAATCATCCTGAAGAAGCGTCGCTGAACGAACTCTCGCGAGAGCAGGGCCGGGCGGCGACGCTCCGGCCCTTTTTTATTGATTTCGAACAAGGCGAACGCGGCTTTCATCGTGTTCGCTTGAGCCAGCGTGACGAGGATTGGGCCAGACGTGACCACACCTTATGAATTGATTGGCGGCGAAGCCGGCGTTCGCGCCCTGGTGACTCGTTTCTATGAACTCATGGACACATTGCCCGAGGCCGCGGCCTGTCGCGCGATCCACCCGGCCGACCTTTCGGGCTCGGCCGAGAAGCTCTTCGAATATCTGACTGGCTGGCTTGGCGGCCCGCCGATCTTTGTCGAGAAACGCGGGCCACCCATGCTGCGCCGCCGTCACTTGCACGTTGGCATCGCGGGTGCCGAGATCGACGGCTGGCTCAAGTGTTTCATGCGCGCGTGGGATGAAACCGTCGGCGACAATCAAGAGCTTGCGGGCATGGTGCTGCCGCAAGTCCACAGTCTCGCGCAGCACATGCGCAACCGGGAAGACGTAACGGCGTAGGGCTAATGGCCCGGGCCGTTGACGGAACTTGGGAACGTCCCGACCGATTGGGCGGGAGAACTGGAGGATGTCATGGCCGGTAAGACAGATTTCACCCCTGAAGAATGGACGCGCCTGGCGGCGAGCCCCATGGTCGCCGCGATGGCGATTACGGCGGCTGATCCGAGCGGGCTTTGGGGTCTGCTCAAGGAAACCATGTCCAGCGGCTGGGCGCTGATGGAAGTGAAACAGGACGCAACGGCGAACCCTCTGGCAAAAGCCGTTGCGGATGACATTACAGATCCGGCGACGCGAACGGCGGCAAGAGACCGCCTGCAGACCCTGTTCAAGGGCTTTCAGGTCGAAGACATCAAGAACAAGGCAGTCGAAGAGCTTCGCGAAGTGGCGAGCCTCGTGGACACCAAAGCCCCGGGCGACGCAGCAGCCTTCAAGACATGGTTGCAGCATGTCGCGCAGAAGGCCGCGGATGCTGGCACTGAGGGCGGTTTTCTGGGGTTCGGCGGTGTGAAGATCAGCGAAGCCGAGAAAGCGACGCTGAGCGATATATCGACGGCCCTTGGGGGCCAGCCGGAGCCTGATCTCCTTTCGCCGCACAAGGCATGGCTTGCATGATGATGCGGAGCCATGCCGCCTTATCGAGCAGGGGCCGGTTGCTGGC
>JANXTB010000112.1 GCA_025356415.1 Hyphomicrobiales bacterium | reverse complement strand
CCGAAGGCTCTCCCTCCCGCCGCAGCAGGATGAACAGCCGCCGGTAGCCGAACCGGCGGCGCTCGTTGGCCAGCTCGCGCAAGCGGCCACGCAGCTCTGTGTCCGGCGGCCGGCAGGATCGGTAACGGACCATCTTCCGATCCGCCCCCACGAGGCTGCAGGCCCGACGTTCCGACAGGCTCATCGCAGCCTGTAGATGCGCAACGGCGTCGCGCTTCACGCCGGGCCCTACCATTTTTTTGACAGCAGCTCCCGCAGCGCCGCCGTGTCCAACATCGCCTCGGCGAGCAACTTCTTCAGTCGGGCGTTCTCGTCTTCGAGCTGCTTCAGCCGCTTCGCCTCCGAGACGTCCATCCCGCCGAACTTCGCTTTCCAGTTGTAGAGCGTGGCTTCGGAGACGCCGTGCTTGCGCGCCAGATCGGCGGTCTTCGCCCCGGCCTCGTGCTCCTTCAGAACCGCAATGATCTGCTCTTCCGTGAACCGTGCTCGCTTCATCTGTCCGTCCTCTTTAAAGGCCGGACTCTAAATCCCCGTGGAGGAAAATCTTAGTGGCAGGTCAAAGTTCCTACAGCTTCCAACCAGAACCAAGAGCAGCCGGTGTGCAAAGGATACCTGGCTGTTGCTGGTGGGCCGGTCGCTCACTATTCGTCACTACCGGACTCCTGGACGATTGTTTTCGCTACGCCACCATTAAGGCTTCACAAAGAACGGCGGGATTGGTCGCAACTGCGCCAGGCAGTTCAGGACTTCTTGCGCAGCATCGAGCGCCTCGCCAATAGTCACATCCATATCCAGATAACGGTAAGAACCTAGTCGACCGAGAAAACTGACGCCTTTGGTTGCATGGGCCCGTTCAACATATGTGTCGAGCATCTGTTCTTCGCGGGCTTGCCGAATTGGATAATACGGGATGTCCTCTGGGCCGCAGGCGCGGCTGAACTCTCGATAGCAAATTGTCTCCTTCATATCCTGAGAGTCCCACGGAGCGAAATGCTTGTGCTCAGTAATCCGGGTGAAGGGAACGGCCTCATCACAATAGTTAATGACGGCCGCACCTTGAAAGTCTCCGACCGTGCGAAATACCTCAAAATCCAGGGTTCGATAGCCAAGGCGGCCTTGCGCAAAATTAAAATAGCGGTCGATAGGACCAGTATAAAATACGTGAGCGAAATTCTCGTTTAGGCTTTCGTGTGAGGTTTTCAGGCGAACCTGTATACCCGGCGCATCGAGTATCGACTCAACCATTTTGGTGTAACCCTGATCAGGGATCGCTTGGTGCGTGTGCGAGAAGTATCGGTCATCGTAGTTGAAGCGCACCGGCAGACGTTTCAAAATCGATGCTGGCAGCTCAGTCGGTTCCATTCCCCATTGCTTGCGCGTGTAGCCTCGGAAGAAAGCTGCATAAAGCTCTGGTCCGACCATCGAGAGAGCCTGTTCCTCGAAATTCTGCGGATTTTCGATGGCATGCGCTCGTGAAGAGACGAAGGCACGCGCCTCATTTGGACCCATGATCCGTCGAAAGAATTGATTTATGGTGAGCAGGTTCACCGGAAGCGAAAAAACCGCATTCTTCGTAATGGCGCGAACCTGATGCAGGTAAGGACGCATTCGCCCGAAGCGCTGAATGAACGACCAGACGCGCTCGTCCGATGTATGGAAGATATGTGGCCCATACACGTGCGTCATGACGCCAGTATGAGAGTCCCTTTCGGTGTGGCAATTCCCAGCCACATGCGAGCGCTCATCTACTAAAGTGATCTGATGTCCTGCATCCGCTAGAACTCGCGCAAGAACTGCGCCGCTGAAGCCTGCGCCTACGACACAAAACCGCATAGGTTCGCTTTCGGTTGGAGGACAGTGTTGATGTCCGTAACTATCGCATTTCGGCCATTTGTGCACAGATTCATTCGAGACGAGCAACTGGAGAGTGCGAATCTGGTAAAGATATGATGCGGAGGGGCTTGACGCGATCAATATCCGCCAATGGGACACGTTCAGCGCGTGCTTCAGGATGTACTCCTTTCGCGCATCCGGAAAGTCCCATGCCCTAAAGCTTAGTGCAACCGAGATGTGGCTTCTCGAGCGCGGAAAGCGAATTTGGAAGCTCCCAAGTAATTGGCAGCGAGACCTACAACAGCACTCAATAAGAACGCGGACGAAGCTGAGATACTAGGAACGACATACCGAACAGCAGAGAAAGCGCCTATGTTGCACAAGAAACCAGCCCCCTGCGCCAGTAAGTAGTAGAAAGCCGAACGCATTACTGACGCACGATGCCTTCCAGAGAATGTCCAAGCTCGATTGACCACAAATGTTACCGCGATTGCTATGGAAGCAGAGACAAACCGAGCAACGAACGGATCAGCCTTTAGAAGAGACAGCGCTGCTGCAAATCCTGCCGCGTCCACTAGAAAGCCAAGCGCTCCGACAACGACGTATTGCGAAAATTTTC
This sequence comes from Hyphomicrobiales bacterium, assembly GCA_025356415.1. Taxonomy (GTDB): domain Bacteria; phylum Pseudomonadota; class Alphaproteobacteria; order Rhizobiales; family Beijerinckiaceae; genus Terripilifer. The sequence goes on along the minus strand of JANXTB010000112.1, from coordinate 384 downwards.
TAATGGAGTCTACGGTCATGCGTCATACCGTAGGCCGGTTTGCGATCCGATTTGGAACGGACAAGTACAGCAAGCGCTTAAGCTCCTGTCGAGAGTGCGTTATCATTTGGAGAATTAATCCAGCAAAAATGCTCAGGCTTCCGATAATCCCAAGTCCAACCACAAGGATCGCGGTCGGCACTCTTGGCACAAGCCCTGTTTCTAAGAATGTAGTTAGTACGGGCGCGCCCAAGACAATTGCAACCAAGAAAAAAAACAAGCCTAGTAAGCCGAAAAAAGTCATGGGTGACCTGCCACTGAGATTTTCCTCCACGGGGATTTAGAGTCCGGCCTGCATAAGGACGGACAGATGAAGCGAGCACGGTTCACAGAAGAGCAGATCAT
>JANXTB010000105.1 GCA_025356415.1 Hyphomicrobiales bacterium | reverse complement strand
GAGGTCGCGCGCGGACAGGTTCTCTACCGCCAGATTTTTGAGCGCGGCCACGCCGTCACCAAGCTGGAGACGGTCGGCAAGGCGCCCAACCGGCGCGGCACGCGCGTGCGCTTCAAGCCGGATGAGCAGATCTTTGGCAAGGGCGCGCATTTCAAGCCGGCGCGCCTGTTCCGCATGTCGCGCTCCAAGGCCTATCTGTTCGGCGGCGTCGAAATTCGCTGGAGCTGCTCACCCGAACTCGTGGCGGGAACCGATATCCTGCCGCAGGCGGTGTTCCGCTTTCCCGGCGGCCTGAAGGATTATCTGGCGCAGGATATAGAGGGCAAGGATCTGGTCATCGATCAGGCCTTCACCGGCAAGGTGGACAAGCCCGGCGGCCACGGCTCGCTCGAATGGGCAGTGTCTTGGCTGACCCACGACGACGGTTTCATCCACTCCTATTGCAACACGATCCCGACGCATGATGGCGGCACGCACGAGGCGGGCCTGCGCACCGCGCTGCTGCGCGGCCTGAAGGATCACGCCGAGCGCATCGGCCAGACCAAGCGCGCCGCCAACGTCACCACTGACGACGTGATGGTGTCCTGCGCGGCGCTGATCTCCGTGTTCATTCGCGAGCCGGAATTCCAGGGCCAGAACAAAGGCCGCCTGATGACGACAGAGGCCTCGAGGATCGTTGAAGGCACGATCCGCGACGCCTTCGACCATTGGCTCGCCGCCTCGCCCTCCGCCGCTTTGAAGCTGCTCGACTGGACCATCGAGCGCGCCGACGACCGCCTGCGCCGCCGCGCCGAAAAGGACGTGCAGCGCAAGACCGCGACGCGCAAGCTGCGGCTGCCTGGCAAGCTCGCGGATTGCTCGAACACATCCTCGGAAGGCTCTGAACTGTTTATCGTCGAAGGCGATTCGGCGGGCGGTTCGGCCAAGCAAGCGCGCGACCGCAAGAGCCAGGCGATCCTGCCGCTGCGCGGCAAGATCCTCAACGTCGCCTCGGCGACGCGCGACAAGCTCGCGGCGAACCAACAGCTTTCGGACCTGATGCTGGCGCTCGGCTGCGGCTCGGGTTCGCATTACAAGGACGCCGAGCTGCGCTACGACAAGGTCATCATCATGACCGACGCCGACGTCGACGGCGCGCATATCGCATCCCTGCTGATCACATTCTTCTACCGCCAGACGCCAAAGCTGATCGAGGGCGGCCACCTCTATCTGGCGGTGCCGCCGCTCTACAAGCTGACGCAAGGCTCGAAGACCGCCTACGCGCGAAACGACCCGCATCGCGACGAGCTGATGAAGTCGCTGTTCACCGGCAAAGGCAAGGTCGAGACCAGCCGCTTCAAAGGCCTTGGCGAAATGCTGCCCGCGCAGCTGAAGGAAACCACAATGGACCCGCGCAAGCGGACGCTCCTCAAAGTCGTGGTGCTGAACGAGGACAAGGAAGAGACCGCCTCTTCGGTCGAGCGCCTGATGGGCAACAAACCCGAAGCTCGGTTCACCTTCATTCAGGAGCGCGCGGCTTTCGCCGCCGAGAAGGATCTGGTCGACATCTAGGCGCCGTGAGAACGCAATCTTAACCAGCCTGACGCAAGTTGTCGGCGTTGTTTCGTTTTGCGTAGGTTGTGTCGCGATGCTTACCGCTGGTTTATCGGGAATCAGGGCCTACGGCCCGGGGGCGCTCGCCTTTGCGGTCATCGCGCTGCTCGCCGGCGTGTTGATCGAACGGCGCATTCTCACAGACCGCCCCGTTCAGCAGGCCAGCGCGCTGGCATCCGTACCCCTCGTTTCCGGTGAGGATCCCCTGCCCGGCCTGCGGCGGATTGTCCTTGATCCCTGCACTGGCCTCGAAAAGCCGCAAACGCGCGACCGTACGGCGAAAGCTGATTGACTTTGTGAGATATGCCGCTATCTCTGCATTCGGCGCTCCGAGGCCCACGCGTGCCCGCCCGCCCGTTCCGCTGCAATCTGCAGCGAGGTTTCACAAATTTCGACGCGTCTTCAGCGGCTGCTGCGACAAGATCGCCCCGCCGCGTTAGGCTCAATCAAGAATGACATTCGACGAACTCGGCCTGAGCGAGAAGGTCCTGCAAGCAGTTGCGGCCTCCGGTTACACCACCCCCACCCCCATCCAGGCGGAAGCCATTCCCCATGCCCTAGCCGGGCGCGATGTTCTCGGCATTGCCCAGACCGGCACCGGCAAGACGGCGGCGTTTACGCTTCCCATGCTGTCGCGGCTTGAAAGCGGCCGCGCCCGCGCCCGCATGCCCCGCACGCTGATCCTCGAGCCTACCCGCGAACTCGCGGCGCAGGTCGAGGAAAGCTTCATGAAATACGGCGTCAACCACAAGATCAACGTGGCGCTGCTCATCGGCGGCGTGTCCTTCGCCGATCAAGAAGCCAAGATCATGCGCGGCGCCGACGTGCTGATCGCGACGCCGGGCCGCCTGCTCGACTTCTCCGAGCGCGGCAAGCTGCTGCTCACCGGCATCGAAGTCCTCGTCATCGACGAGGCCGACCGCATGCTCGACATGGGCTTCATCCCGGATATCGAGCGCATCTGCAAGCTCGTGCCGTTCACGCGCCAGACGCTGTTCTTCTCGGCCACCATGCCGCCGGAAATCACGCGCCTGACCGAGCAATTCCTGCACAATCCGGCCCGCATCGAAGTGGCGAAAGCCGCCACCACCGCCTCCACCATCACGCAGGGCCTCGTCGCCTCGCATGGCGGCGGGCTGAAGCGCGAGACATTGCGTCAGCTGCTGCGCGGCGCCGAAGGCCTCAAGAACGCGATTATCTTCTGCAATCGCAAGAGCGATGTCGCCATCGTCTACAAATCCTTGCAGAAGCACGGCTTCCCGGTCGGCGCCTTGCACGGCGACATGGACCAGCGCGCGCGCATGGCCTCGCTCGACGCCTTCAAGAACGGCGCGATCGACCTGCTCGTCTGCTCCGACGTCGCGGCGCGCGGCCTCGATATTCCGGATGTCAGCCACGTCTTCAACTTCGACGTACCCACGCATGCGGAAGATTACGTCCACCGCATCGGCCGCACTGGCCGCGCGGGCCGCAGCGGCACCGCCTACACGATCATCACGCGCTCCGACCAGCGCTACATCGATGACATCGAGAAGCTGATCGCCCGCAAGATCGACTGGTTCGGACCCTCCCTTGCCGACCTGCCGCCGGCCGAAGCCGGTTCGGACGAAGAGCGTCCGCGCAGCAGCCGTGGTCGTCGCGAACGCGGCGGCGAGCGCTCCGAGCGCAGCGGACGTGGTCGCGATCGTGACCGCACGCCGAAGGATCATGGCGTTCGCGCCGGGCAAGAGCCGATCGCCCCGCGCGCCGAGCGCGAAGACGAGATGATCGAGGCCGTGGAAGCCGCAGCGCCCGCGCCGCGCGCCCCGCGTCCGCCTCGCGAAGAACGTGCGCCTCGCGAAGAACGCGCCCCTCGCGAGGCTCGTGCGCCGCGCCAGCCGCGCCCGGAGGGCCATCCGGATCGCGAAGCCCGTCCCGCGCGCGCCTCGCAAGAACGCGCTCCGCAGGAACGCGCGCCCCAAGACCGCGCGCCTATGCCGGAACGCGCGCCTTCGCAGGATCGCTATCAGAACGATCGCGGTAACGACCGCCGCCGTTATCACGAGGACAATGACCCGCCGGTCATCGGCCTTGGCGATCACGTCCCCTCCTTCCTCCTGCGTCCGGTCATCCTGAAGCCCATCAAGGCGACAGCCGAGGCCGAGGCGAACGAGGATTAGTGATGACAGCCCTTCTTGTTCCGTGAGCCAGAAGGGCTAATCTGCCTCCAAGCCTGACGGGGCCGCGCAAAGGGCGCGGGCCTTCGTACAGGCGGGAGGAAATGATGAACCTGACCGTGCGCGCCCTTTTTGGGGCGGCCCTTCTCGCGCTTCCCTGCTCCATCACCGCTCAGGCGGCCGACAAGGTGAATGTCGGCGCTGTCGGCAACAGTGGCGACGTCGGCTTTTACGTCGCGCAGGCGAAAGGCTATTTCGCCGCTGAAAATCTCGACGTGAATTTCAACGTCTTCGATTCTGCCGCGAAGATGATCGCGCCGCTGGGCACCGGCGATCTCGATGTCGGCTCGGGCGCGGCTTCCGCCGGCCTCTACAACGCCGCCACCCGCAAGATCGAAATCCGCGCCGTTGCCGACCGCGGCCGCACCGCGCCGGGCTACCAGTATCAAACCCTGATGATCCGCAAGGACCTCGTCGATTCCGGCCGCGTGAAGGATTATGCGGACCTGAAAGGCCTGAAGTTCGCTGTCGCCGCGCCGGGCGTCACCGCGCTGTCGGTGACCAATGAAGCGCTGAAGAAGGGCGGGCACACATTTGCCGATGCGGACGTCGTGCCGCTCGGCTTCCCGCAGCAGGTTGGCGCCTTCGCCAGCAAGGCGATCGACGCATCCATGATGGTCGAGCCCTTCGCCACCAAGCTCGTGACCGACGGCATCGCCGTGCGTTGGAAATCGACGGAAGATTTCTATCCCAACGACCAGATCTCGATGATTTTCTACGGCGAGAAGTTCGCCAAGGAAAAGCCGGATGTCGCACGGCGTTTCATGAAAGCCTATGTGCGCGGCGCGCGCGACTACAACGATGCGCTCGAAAACGGCCAGTGGAAGAAGGACGCCAAGGCCGAGGAGATCATCGCGATCCTGTCAAAGAACCTCGGCATGAAGCCGGAACTGCTGCGCGAAATCTATCCCCACGCCTGCGACCCCGATGGCAAGCTCGACCTCGCCTCCATGCGCAAGGATCTCGCGTTCTTTCAGGAGCAGGGCCTGGTGACGAACAAGGACCAGAAGATCGAGTCAATTCTGGATATGTCGTTTGTTGAAGCGGCTGTGAAAGATTTGGGGCCGTACAAGAAGTAAGTAAAACTTGCGTATCCGTCATTGCGAGCGGAGCGAAGCAATCCAGGCCCGAGTCTTGAACATCTGCGCGAAACGCCAGCCTCACGCGCGGCTTCTGGATTGCTTCGCTACGCTCGCAATGACGACGCTAGCGATCACATTCAACTCGTCATTGCGAGGAGCGAAGCGACGCGGCAATCCAACTTCGGGTGGCGTCAAAGATGGATTGCTTCGCTTCGCTCGCAATGACGAGGCTGGAGAGGCGGCTTTCGCCTTACTTATTCCCGAACGCAATCGCGGCTTTCGCCTTGTCCACTAAGTCCTGCGGCGTCGCATACAACTTCGCGATGATCTTCTGCAATTCCTCGCCTGCGATCGGCTCGATGTCGAGGTTGATGCGCTTGGCCTCAGCCACCAGATCCCCATCTGTCATCGTCGCCATAAACGCCTTGCGCAGAGCCGCAACACGCTCGTCAGGCACGCCCGGCGCAACGACATAAGGGCGACCGAACGTCGTCTGCGAATAAATCAGCTCGAGGATCTTCTTCTGCTCGTCGG
>JANXTB010000098.1 GCA_025356415.1 Hyphomicrobiales bacterium | reverse complement strand
CTTCACGCGTCATCGTGAAGGTTTCGCGCCGCCATGCGCTTGAAACTTCCCTGCGGTCGCGCGGCTGCTCGCGCCCACGCCGCGCCAGCGAGCGGGCCAAATCTCCCGGCATCTTTCGATCAAAAGCCATACGCAATAACTCCGCAATGTCCGGAGAATATAGCGCGGCGCAGGTCGAATGAGGAGTCCGCCGGAGATTTCAGTCCAGCGGCTTGAGCGCGGCGTCGATCAAAGACGCAACGATGGCGGGGTTTTCGGGGAAATCGGCATCGAGCCATGCGGCTTCGATTTTGCGCAAAGCTTCGCCGACAGCTTTACCTGACGGAAGCCCGCGCGCCATCAATGCGCCGCCGCTGACGGGAAGTTTCGGGACAGGCGCCCGCTCCGCAAGCTCGCGCGCCGCCATCCAGTCAGCGTCGTCGCACGCTACACGCGCGCTGGCGTGGGCGAGATCGATGGCGTCGCAAACGGTTTGGCGCCCGCGCCTGAAGAGAGCGATGCGGATGTCTTTTGCCGAGGGCGGCGCATCGCGCCGATGCAGCCATGGCTCCGCGTCGGCGCACGCCGCCAGCCGCGCTTGTTCGGCATTGGATAGACGCCAGCTTTCACGCAGGCGCTCGGCGTCTTCGCGCGTCAGCACGGCGAGCGCGGCGAGACGCAGCACCGCATCGGGCGTTGCGCCGCGCGCGGCCTCGATGTCGATGATGCGATGCAGCCGCAACGGTGTGGTCACGCCGCCAAGGACATGGGGCGCGAGCCCGCGCCCATTCATCAGATCGATGGCGTGGCCTGCGCCACGCGCCGCGAGCAGTTTCAGCATTTCGGCGCGCACGCGTTCGCGCGACAATCCATCGAGCCCTGCGCGATGTTTGACGATGGCCGCCAGCGCCTGCGTATCCGCCGCGCCTTCGCCGAACGCCGCATGAAAGCGGAAGAAGCGCAGGATGCGCAGATAATCTTCGACAATGCGCGTTCCCGGATCGCCGATGAAGCGCACGCAACGCGCCTCGATGTCGCGCAGGCCGTCCGCATAATCGAACAATGTTCCATCCGCCCGCACCGAGAGCGCATTGAAGGTGAAGTCGCGGCGCATGGCGTCGGCGCGGAAGTCGCGGCCAAACAGCACTTTCGCGCGCCGCCCATCCGTCTCGACATCTTCGCGCAACGTCGTGACTTCGAATGGCGCGTGATCGACAATGATCGTCACCGTGCCATGCTCGATGCCCGTCGGCGCGAATTTCAGGCCAGCGGCCTTGGCGCGCTGAATCGTTGTTTCCGGCGTCGCCGTCGTCGTCAGGTCGACTTCGGTCACGAGGATCTGCATCAGGTGATTGCGGATCGCGCCGCCGACCACGCGCAATTCCTCGCCGGCGCCATCGAGCGCTGCAAACAATGTGCGCAGGCGCGGATCGTCGAGAAAACTCGGAGAAGAAATGCGCCCCGCTTCGCTCACCCGTAGAGCCTTTCGTGCAGATTGCGCAGGATGCCGGCGGTGACGCCCCATATGTTTTTCTCGCCATAAGGCATGGCGTAGAACTGCCGCGTCACGCCCTCGCGCGTGCGCGATTCCTGCACGTGGTTGGTGGGCTCCATCAGAAATTGCAGCGGCACTTCGAAAGCCTCGTCGACTTCTTCCGGATTGATGAGCAGCCCGAAGGGGGGCGTCACCAGCGCGACCAGCGGCAGGATGCGAAAGCCCGAATGCGTGAGATAGACGTCGAGAAATCCAAGCGGCGTCACGACATCACGGTCGAGCCCGATCTCTTCTTGCGCTTCGCGCAAGGCGGCGTCGATCGGGCCGTCATCCTCGGGGTCGATGCGCCCGCCTGGAAACGCCACCTGTCCCGCATGACGGCGCAACGCCGTGGAGCGGCGGGTGAGCAGAACCTGCGCGCCATCCGCGCGCGGCACGATCGGCACCAGCACGGCGGCCGGCGTCGCAATGGCGGCGAGGCCCTCCTTGTAGAGAGCGGGGTTGAGAATGTGGTCGCCACGGCGCGGCTTGTGGGCCGGATCGACGGCGCTTTGCGGCAATTCGAGCGACAGGCGCGCCAAGGCGCGCGCGCGAAAATCTTCGGCGGAAAAGAGAGCGTGTTCGTGTGTCAGGCCTGTCATGCGTGCGGCTCCGCTGCGCCCTTGGGCGCGGCTTCCTCCTCCATCACAAAGAATTGTCCCTGAGATGACACGCCTGTTTGCAGCCGTCCATCGACAAGGCGCGTCTGTGCGATCTCCGCAAGGTCAAAGACCAGAGCGCGCGTCACCAGCGCCCAGAGATCGTCGCGCACCAGCACATAGGGTTTGACACCATCCGCCACGCCCTTTTCGAACCGCAACGGATGCTCGGCGCCAACTGCGACCTCGTCGCCAACATTGGTGGTGAAGACGAGCGTTTCGCCCTCGATCCGCATGGAAACCGCCAGAAATGGCGCATCCTCAACCTCGACCGAGACTTTTTCGGCTGGCGTGACCAGCACATGGCCGTCCGGGTCATGCCGCAGGATGGTCGAAAACAGCCGCACCAAAGGCGCCCGGGTGATCGGCGAGCCCTGGTAAAACCACGTGCCGTCGCGGGCGATCTTCATGCCGATGTCGCCGCAATGCGGCGGATTCCAGAGGTGGACGGGCGGCAGGCCGCCACCGGCCGCCGCCTTGGCGAGGGCGTCGAGCCTTCCAGGCTCAGGCGTCGCATTGACCTTGTCCGCCATATTCTCGACCATCGGGCGTGTGGAACTTGGGGTGGCGCATCGACAATGCCGCGCCGCGTCCTAAACTAGCGGTCACGACCGGAAACGGAAGCGCCGAAACGGAAGAGCGGGGAACTTCGGATGCAGGACAATACGGCGACCTCCCTCGATTCTGCGGTGGCTCGCAGCGCCGAACATGCGCTGGAGCGCGTGGCGGCGGCGCGCACCGCCATTGGCGCCGTGATCTTCGGGCAGGAGAAAGTGGTCGAAGAAGCGCTCGTCACGCTGATCGCCGGCGGCCACGGGCTGCTGGTCGGCGTGCCGGGTCTCGCCAAGACCAAGTTGGTCGAGACGCTGGGGACGGTGCTCGGCCTCGATGCGCGGCGCGTGCAATTCACGCCGGACTTGATGCCCTCCGACATTCTGGGCTCGGAAATTCTCGAAGAAGGCTCGGACCGCGCGCGCGCGTTCCGCTTCGTCAAAGGCCCGATCTTCGCGCAATTGCTGATGGCCGACGAGATCAACCGCGCCAGCCCGCGCACGCAATCCGCATTGCTGCAGGCCATGCAGGAATATCACGTGACGGTGGCGGGCGAACGCCACGATCTGCCGCGCCCGTTTCATGTGCTGGCGACGCAGAACCCGCTGGAGCAGGAGGGCACCTATCCGCTGCCCGAAGCGCAGCTCGATCGCTTTCTCATGCAGATCGACGTGACCTATCCCGATCGCGAGGCGGAGCGCCGCATTCTCATCGAGACGACGGGCGAGAACGACGTGCGCGTGCGCGCCGCCATGAACGCCGAAGACCTGATGACGACGCAGCGTCTCGTGCGCCGCCTGCCGGTTGGCGAGCGCGTGGTCGACGCGATTCTCGATCTCGTGCGCTCCGCGCGTCCGGGCGAGGGCGATGGCGAACTCACCAAGCATATCGCTTGGGGGCCGGGCCCGCGCGCTGCGCAAGCGTTGATGCTGGCGTCGCGCGCGCGCGCGCTGGTTGATGGGCGTCTCGCGCCATCGCTTGATGATATTATCGCGCTGTCCGAGCCGGTGCTGAAACACCGCATGGCTTTGACGTTCGCCGCTCGCGCTGAAGGCGAGACGATTCCCACGGTCATCGCGCGGCTCGCCGCGCGGCTTGGATGATGTGATGGTCGATGTCCGCCTGCTGGACAAGGGCGAGACCGGCGCGCAGGCGCTGCATCCGCTTGAGGCGCTCGATCTCGCGCGCCGCCTGCCGGGGCTGATCGTCAGCGCGAAGGAAGTCGCAGCCACGGTAATGCACGGCGTGCATGGACGCCGTCGCGCGGGCGCGGGCGAAACCTTCTGGCAGTTCCGGCCCTTCGTTTATGGCGAGTCGACGAGCCGCATCGATTGGCGCCGCTCCGCGCGCGACGACCGCATCTATGTGCGCGAACGCGAATGGGAAGCCGCGCATACGGTCTGGATCTGGTGCGATCGTTCGGCGTCCATGGGCTATGTTTCGAACCTTGCGCTGCAGCCGAAAATCGATCGCGGGCTGGTGCTGGGTCTCGCGCTCGCGGATCTTCTGGTGCGCGGCGGCGAACGCGTCGGCGTGCCTGGCCTCACGCGGCCCTTCGCCGCGCGCGATATCGTCGAGCGACTGTCCGAGCGCATGATCGAGGAAGCCTCGCGCCACGGCTACGTCGTCGCCGAACTGCCGCCGGCCGATGCGCTCGCCCCGCGCACGCAAGCGGTGGTGATCGGCGATTTCCTGTCGGATCCGGATGATATTTCGCGCATGGTTCTCGGCATGGCGTCGCGCGGCGCACGCGGTCATCTGGTGATGGTCGCCGATCCCGTGGAAGAAACGTTTCCGTTCACCGGCCACACCGAATTTCGCGACGTGGATTCGAGTGCGCGGCTGCGCGTCGGCGAAGCGCAATCGTTTCGCGAGGATTACATGATGCGTCTCGCGCTGCATCGCGACCGCATCCGCGCCATCGCCGCCTCGCGCGGCTGGTCGTTCACCGTGCATCGCACCGACAGGCCGGCATCCGAGGCGCTGCTTGCGTTACGGATGCAGCTTGAAGCCGGGCTGGGGGGCTGAGACATGTTTGGCCTGCCGCTCGCCTTCACCGCACCGCTGATCCTCTCCGCGCTCGTCGTGCTGCCCGCGCTTTATTATCTGCTGCGCCTCACGCCGCCGCGTCCGCGCGAAGTGTCGTTCCCGCCGCTGCGTCTCATTCTCGATTTGCAGGCGCGCGAGGAGACGCCGGCGCGCACCCCGTGGTGGCTGATGCTGCTGCGCCTGACGCTCGCCGCGCTCATCATCTTCGCCATGGCGGGGCCAATCTGGAATCCGTTGCCGACAAGCGAAGGCGGGCGTGGACCGCTGCTCGTGCTGCTCGATGACGGCTGGCCGTCGGCGCCGACATGGACGCAGCGCGTGGCGGCAGCTTCCGAGCGCATGGCCGCGGCCAACCGCGACGGGCGCCCCGCCGCGCTCGTGCCCATGTCCGACGGCGCGCGCGAAATCGCTGCGCTCGACACAACGCGCGCCAACGAGCGGCTGCGCACGCTGAAGCCCGCGCCCTTCTCGCCTGACCGAATGCAGGTTCTGCCTGCGGTGCAGGTGTTTCTCGCCAAGAACCCGCAATCTGAAATCGTCTGGATTGCCGACGGGCTGGCGCGCGGACAGGCGGACGCCTTCGCGCAAGGCCTCGCCAAGGCGGCGGGCGATGCTCGCGTGCAGATCGTCAAGGAAGACCGCCTGCCGCTCGCCGTAACGGCGACGGAGAATGCAGCGGGTGGGCTTGAAGCCTCCATCGTGCGCGCCGATACGCGCAGCGCGAGCGGCGGCCTTGTGCGCGCCTACGACAAGAAAGGCCTCGCGATGGGCGAGGCGCGTTTTGATTTCGGCGCCGCGCTGGAGACGAAGGCGCAGTTCGACCTGCCGATTGAATTGCGCAATGAAATCGCGCGCGTTGAAATCAGCGGCGAACATTCCGCCGGCGCCGTCAGCCTGCTCGACGAGCGCTGGAAGCGCCGCCGCGTCGGGCTTGCCGCGGGCTCGACGTCGGACGTCGCGCAGCCGCTGCTGTCGCCACTGTTCTATCTGCGGCGCGCTTTGCAGCCTTTCGCGGAAGTGCGCGAGGCGCCGGCGGGCCGCGGCGATCCGATCCTGTCGCTGCTTGAAGACCGCGTGTCCGTGATGGTGCTCGCCGACATCGGCGTGGTGAGCGGCAAGGCGCATGACGAATTGCTGCGCTTTGTGAACGACGGCGGCGTGCTGTTGCGCTTTGCGGGCACGCGGCTAGCCGGATCGACCGACGATCTCGTGCCGGTGCGCCTGCGCCGTGGCGGCCGCGTGCTCGGCGGCGCGCTGTCGTGGGATCAACCCAAGCAGCTTGCATCCTTCCCGCCGGAAAGCCCGTTCGCGGGACTCGTGCCGCCCGAAGAAGTGACGATCACCCGGCAGGTTCTCGCCGAGCCCGACGCCAATCTGCCGAACCGCACATGGGCGCAGCTGGCTGATGGCACGCCGCTTGTGACCGCCGAGCGGCGCGGCAAGGGGCTGCTCATTCTCGTGCATGTGACGGCTGACACAACGTGGTCGAACCTGCCTCTCTCGGGTCTCTTCGTCGACATCCTGCGCCGCGTCGTCGCGCTTTCGGGCCAGACACAACAGGCGGATGGCGACACGGGCGCGGTCGTGCGCAACGAGACTTTGGCGCCGTCGCGTACGCTGAACGGATTTGGCGTTCTCGGCGCCCCGCCGCTTACGGCCAAACCCATTCCGGCAAATTTCAACGGCCCGCCGAGCGCGGAATTTTCGCCCGGTTTTTACGGCCCAGCCGAGGCGCAGGTGGCGATCAACACGTTGTCGCCGGGCGAGCGGCTCGAGCCCGCAGTTTATGACGCAAAGTTTGTAATGGAGAACCTGATGCGGGCGGAGCCGGTGGATCTACGCGCGGCGCTGGTGGCCTGCGCTTTCTTCGCTCTGCTCGTCGATGCGCTCGCATCACTCTGGCTGGCTGGCGGTTTCGACCGGATGCGCACGCGCAAGCTGCGCGGCCGCGCGGCGTCGCTGTTATTCGCGGCGGTGCTGGGCGGCTCGTTGTTCGCGGGCGATCGCGCATACGCGCAGGCGCCATCTCAAAACCCCGCGCTCACCACGCGTCTCGCCTATGTCGTCACCGGTGATGCGCCAGCCGATGAGGCGAGCCGTCTTGGCCTCGCCTCGCTGTCGCGCGCGCTCGCCAATCGCACCGCTTTGTCGCCGGGCGATCCCGCGCCTGTCGATCCTGCGCGCGACGAGCTTGCGTTTTATCCGCTGATCTATTGGCCGATTGTCGCCACCCGCCCGCAGCCGGCGCCTGAAGCGGTGACGCGCATCGCGGCTTTCATGAAGCAGGGCGGCACGATTATCTTCGACACGCGCGATGCGCTCACCGCGCGTCCCGGCGGCCCGCCGTCGCCCGAAGCGCAATGGCTGCGCGTGCTTCTGGCGGGCGTTGATGTGCCTGAACTCGAGCCCGTGCCGCGCAATCATGTCGTGACGAAAACATTTTATCTGCTCGACAATTTCGTCGGCCGCACGACGGTGGGGCAGACATGGATCGAGGCGCTGCCGCCCGACAGCGCCGATCAGGCGAACCGTCCGGCGCGCGCCGGCGACAGCGTGTCGCCGATCATCATCACGTCAAACGATCTCGCCGGCGCCTGGGCGGCGGATTCAAACGGCGCCGCGCTTTATCCGCTGACGCCGGGCGGCGCCCGGCAACGTGAACTGGCGCTGCGCGGCGGCGTCAATCTCGTCATGTATACGCTGACGGGCAATTACAAAGCCGATCAGGTGCATGTGCGCGATCTTCTGGAGAGGCTCGGCCATTGAGCGATTTCAGCCTCTCCTTCACGCCGCTCATCGCGCCAGCATGGCTCATCGCCATGGCGGTCGCGGCGATCGTGGTCGTTGCGCTCGGCCTGTTGGCGCGGCGGCGCGGATCTCTTCTGCGCGCGCTTGGTCTTGCTTTGGTGTTGCTCGCGCTCGGCGATCCCTCGCTAGTGCGCGAAGACCGTGAGCCGTTGCGCGATGTCGTCGCGGTGGTGCTCGACCGTAGCGCGAGCCAGTCGATCGGCCCGCGTCGCGCGCAGACCGACAAGGCCCGCGCCGAGATCGAGAAGAGCATCAACGGCCTCGGCAATGTCGATGTGCATTTCGTCGATGGCGGCGGCGTCGACAGCGGCAATGACGGCACGCGTCTGTTCGCCTCGCTGAATGCGGCGCTCGCCGATGTGCCGCCCGAGCGTGTCGGTGGCGCGATCCTCGTCACCGATGGCGTCGTGCATGACATCCCGGCCAACGCCGGCGCGCTTGGTTTCAATGCGCCGCTGCATGTCTTCGTGACAGGCCGCGAGGGCGAGCGTGATCGCCGTATCGAGCTGGTCGAGGCGCCGCGTTTCGGGCTGGTCGGCAAGGATATTTCGGTCGGCGTGCGCGTGCATGACACGTCCGGCTCGTCGCAGCCCGTGCAGGTGCGCGTGCGGCGCGATGGCGCCGACATCGCCAATGCGCGCGTGCGGCCGGGGCTGCTGGTGCGCATTCCAGTGCAGATCGAACATGGCGGCCCCAATGTCGTCGAGTTCGAAGTCGCGGCGCTCGATGATGAATTGACGACGTTGAACAACAAGGCCGTGCTCACTGTCGAGGGCGTGCGCGACAAGTTGAAAGTTCTGCTCGTGTCGGGCGAGCCGCATGCAGGCGAGCGCACCTGGCGCAACCTTCTGAAGGCCGACGCGAACGTCGATCTCGTGCACTTCACGATTCTGCGGCCGCCGGAGAAACAGGACGGTACGCCGATCAGCGAATTGTCGCTGATCGCTTTCCCCACGAGCGATCTGTTCGGGCGCCGCATCAAGGATTTCGATCTGATCATCTTCGATCGCTATTCGAGCCAGACCGTGCTGCCCAACGTCTATTTCGAAAACATCGTGCGCTATGTGCGCGAGGGCGGCGCGTTGCTCATGGCGACGGGGCCGGATTTTTCGGGGCCTGAAGGCCTGTATTATTCGCCGCTCGGCAAGATCGCGCCGGCGCGACCGACCAACGCCATCATCGAGCGTGCCTTCCGCGCGCAAGTGTCGGACGATGGCCGCAAGCATCCGGTCACCCGCGGGCTTCCCGGGTCCGAGCAATCGCCCCCGCAATGGAGCGAATGGTACCGGCAGGTTTCCGCCGAGCGCCTGCGCGGCGTGACGGTGATGAACGGCGCCGACAACCAGCCGTTGCTGCTGCTCTCGCGCGAGGGCAAGGGCCGCGTCGGTTTGATGCTGTCGGACCAGATCTGGCTCTGGGCGCGCGGCTATCAGGGCGGCGGTCCGCATCTCGATCTCATGCGCCGTATGGCGCATTGGCTGATGAAGGAACCCGAGCTCGAAGAAGAAGCGCTGCGCGCCACTGCGCGTGGCCGCGAGATTACGATCACGCGGCAATCGCTGAAGCCCGAGACGCCGCCGGTCACGCTCGCTTTCCCGTCCGGCGAGACGCGCAGCGTCACCTTGCAGGCTGGCGAGCCCGGTCTGTCGCAAGCGACGTTGAGCGTCGATGATTTCGGCCTTTACCGCGTCACTGACGGCGAGCTGTCGGCGCTCGTCAATGTCGGCCCTGAGAATCCGCGCGAGTTTCAGGACGTCGTCTCGACGCCGGACAAATTGCGCCCGCTCGCGGAAGCAACCGGCGGCTCGGTGCGGCGTATCTCTGCCGGCGCGGACGATTCGATCGTGCTGCCGCGTTTCGTGTCGATGCGCGAAAGCCCGGTTTATGGCGGGTCAGATTACATCGGTGTGAAGCGCACTGGCGCGAGCGTGGTGACAGGTATCGGCGTCGCGCCGCTCGCCATCGGCCTTGTCGGCTTGCTGGTATTGCTCGGCGGGGTTCTACTTGGCTGGATCGGCGAAAGCCGGAGACGCGCGAGCTAGTGCGTCGATTTCGCCACGAGATAAGCGCTGAGCTCAGGCAGAGCCCAGCGCCCACCTGCTTTATCATCCGGCCTGACCGGCGACTTGCTTGACGAACTTATACGCGCCTTCCGACGACCCGCGTCACGCGCATTGTCGATGGATTGATAATGACTGTCCTGCCTTCGGGCGTCCCGAAATAGACGTAGTACAAACCGCGGCGAAGCCCACGAATGGACACGTTCCGCATCGGAGCCGTTCCGACAAAGTTTGGTACGAGCGCGCCGCGTCGAATAGGAAGACCGGCGGCCTCAGGGTGAACGGGTCCGGCAGGCAAGAGCGCATTCACCGGCACCCTGTCCCAAGTCCCCGCCGCGTCGGTGAAGGTGTAGACTGACGGGGCGCTTCGAGCGCGGCGTGATTGTCAGCGATCTTTCCTGTGCTTGCGATGCTCCGGCTGAAACGATGATCATGCTCAGAGCCGCACAGCTGCTCAAAATTTTAACAAGCATCGGAACCTCCTCGCTGGAGTTACACAAACGATCGACCAATGCACGTGTTGATGGTGAAGGATCTCCTTTTCATTTGGTTTCATACTTGGTCGCGCAAGCCACGCCTTGAGCCATCATCGGGCCCAGGTCGCGTGTTGCGCCAATGCCATGCCCAAAGCGCCGCAAGAACCAGCAATGATCCCGAACACGCGGCAACCACGTCCCGCAAGGAAATCGAAATTGCGTCCAGCCGTGGAAAGAGCCCGAATAATCGAAAGATAAGCCCACCGATCACTGCGCCGAGCAGCCCTAATCCCAGGTTCTGGATGAGGCCGTAGCCTTTGCGTCGCCATGTCGCGATAAGTCCCGCAAGGCTGCCGCCGATGAATCCGACGATAAGCCAGACAATGACTTGACTCAGGATCGGCATAACGCACCTCTCAAGCCCGTTTCGCCATGGTTCACGACCGTGCGAAATCTCTCATCGCGTGCGCCCGATGATGGTTAATTCCAAACCCAGCTGGGGACGGTTGCATTGACGTTTCTCAAGTAAAGCGAGCGATTCAGGGTGGGCTTTATGATGCTACCGTCAGGAGCGATCGACATTCAGGATTACCCCGAGCGGAGAATCCTGCTGCGCGTGTGATCGGCGAAGTCCTCACGACCAACCTTACCCCGCTTGGGCTGCGCCCGAGTCGCCCTCACCTCAAGGGGACGGAGCCAACTACAGGGCGCGCGTCACCGGGCCGCTTACGCCTTCGAACGCGCCGTCCTGCAATTCGCAATAGAGCACGCGCGCCGGATCGACGGGACCGGGTAGCGAGATACGGCCCATGGGCACACGCTTGAAACCGATGCGGCTATAATAGGGCTCGTCGCCGACAAGGATGACGAGGCTGTGGCCTTCAGCGCGGGCGGCGTCGATCGATTCCGTGATGAGGCGTTCGCCTATGCCGCGCGAGCGGAAGGCGGGCTCGACCGTCAGCGGCCCCAGCAACAGGGCGGGCACGCCGCCGCAGCAAATCGGCGTCATGATGTTGGCGCCGACGAGAAATTTGCCGACGCGCGCCACGAAGGACAGGTTCGGGGCAGGCGGCACGCCCTCGCGCAGGCGATAGGCAGTGCGCGTGAAGCGGCCGGGGCCAAAAGCGCGTTCATCGAGCTTTTCGATCTGCGGCAGGTCGGCTGGGGTGATCGGCGTGACGTCGAGCGTGAGTTCGGTCATGGGTCTCTAATCCGTGCGGCAAGGCGGGGCGGCGCGCGGAAACCGCGCGGTCGTCATCAGCGTCGTCGCTGGCGGATTGGGCTCATCGTCATCATGCGCGTCCCTTTAGCACGCGGGCGCGCCGGCGCAAATGTCACCACAGATGGTCGGGCGGGCGACCCTCCAGCACTTCGGCAAGGCGACGCCGCGTTGGCCCCGTCGTGCCGGCCGGCAGGGCGTCGAGCGGGTGAAAGCCATGCTCCACGATTTCGAAAGCCGATGGGCGCCAGTCCGTCAGCGCAAACCCGCGCACAATGTAGAGGACCACATGGTCACGCCGCGCCATGGCCTCATTGAGGTAGACGCCGAAAAGCTCCGGGCGCCCGGTCACCGCGAGCCCCGTCTCCTCATGCACTTCGCGCAACAGCGCCTGATGCACCGTCTCGCGCGGCTCGACCGCGCCGCCGGGCATGTGCCAGCCGGGCGCATAGGAATGGCGCACCAGGCAGACCCGGCCCTCCGAATCGAGAATCATCGCGCGGACCCCCATGGTGAGCGGGCGCGTGACGCGCGCGACGAGCGGCTGTGCGAGCCGGGCGGTCCGCTCGAGAGCGCGGCGGGCGAGGTTTTTCATCGATCCGCTCCGGGCGCGGCTACGTAGGTAAAAAACACTGTCCATTTCCTTAGAAGCATTCTAAAGAGCTTCGGTCCCCGAGGGAGCCTGCCCCAAGTGAAAAGCTTCGCCGATCTCACCGCCCGCGAAATTCTGGCCGTCGCCATTTCCTCCGAGGAGGAGGACAGCCGAATCTACGCCACTTTCGCCGAGGATCTGGCCGAAAGATATCCCGCCTCATCGAAAGTCTTCGAGGAAATGGCGGACGAGGAGCGCGAACACCGCCACATGCTGCTCGACATGTATGAGCAACGCTTCGGCAAAAACCTTCCGCCGATCCGCCGCGAGGACGTGAAGGGCTTTCTCAAGCGCCGCCCCATCTGGCTGACCAAGAACCTGCCGCTCGAGACGGTCCGCAAGGAAGCGGAGAATATGGAATATCAGGCGGCGCGCTTCTACGAGAAAGCCGCCGCGCAGACCACCGATGTCGAAATCCGCAAGCTGCTGGGCGACCTCGCCGAAGTCGAGAAGGGCCATGAGCGTCACGCCGGCCAGCTTGAAAGAGCGCTGCTGACCGAGGAAGCGAAGAACGAAGAAGCCACCACGTCGCATCGCATGTTCGTGCTGCAATATGTGCAGCCGGGGCTGGCTGGCCTGATGGACGGCTCCGTCTCGACGCTGGCGCCGCTGTTCGCCGCCGCCTTCGCCACGCACGCCAATTGGGAAACGTTTCTCGTCGGCATGGCCGCCTCGATCGGCGCCGGCATCAGCATGGGTTTCGCCGAGGCTCTGTCGGATGATGGCGCGCTCACCGGGCGCGGCACGCCGTGGCTGCGCGGCACGATCTGCGGCTTGATGACCACGATCGGCGGCATCGGCCACACCATTCCTTTTCTCGTGCCTGATTCGTGGGACAACGCTTTCTGGATTGCGACCGGCATCGCGAGCATCGTCGTGTTCATCGAGCTCTGGGTCATCGCCTGGGTGCGCGCGCGCTACATGGATACGCCGTTCCTGCAGGCGGTGTTCCAGATCGTACTGGGCGGCGCCATCGTGCTGGCGGCGGGCATACTCATCGGCGGCGCTTGACTGGGCGGCGCTTGACGGGGCGACGCCGAGAGGCGAGACAGAGCGCGTGATTTTTCGCCTCGCCCATTTATCCGACGCCCACATCGGCCCGCTGCCCGCGCCGCGCAAGCGCGACCTCATGGGCAAACGGCTCACCGGCTATATGAACTGGCGCCGGCGCAGCCGCATCCACAACATGGACGTGCTGGCGAAGATCGTCGGCGACATCCATGCGCAAAAGCCCGATCACGTCGCGATGACAGGCGACATTCTCAACATCGGCCTGCCGGCGGAATTTCCTTTCGCGAGCGCGTGGCTGGAGACGCTGGGCTCGGCGCATGACGTGAGCTTCGTTCCGGGCAATCACGACGCCTATGTGCGCTCGTCGCTGGTGCATCTCGACCAGACATTCGCGCCGTGGACGCGCGCCGACGAGATCGCGCTGAAGCTTTATCCTTACTTGCGGGTGCGCGACAGCATTGCGCTGATCGGCGTTAATTCCGGCGTGCCGACGGCGCCGCTGCTGGCGTCGGGCAAGCTCGGCTCGGAGCAACGCGACCGTCTCGAAATCGCGCTGGCCGAGACCGGTTCGCGCGGGCTGATGCGCGTGGTGATGATCCACCATCCGCCGCAGCGCAAGGGCGCTTCGCCCGGACGCGGGCTGTCAGATGCGAGCCGTTTCGAGAAGCTGATCAGCGAGCATGGCGCGGAGCTCATCATCCACGGCCACAACCATCGCCATTCCGTCGCGCATATCGCCGGGCCGAACGGGCCTGTGCCGATTGTCGGCGTCGCCTCCGCATCGGCAGTTCCAGGCTCGGAGCGCCACCGCGCGGCGTGGCACATGTATGAAATCGAGCGCGACGGCGACCGCTGGAAGATCGACGGAATCATCCGCGGGATGAACGCGGACGACACCGCCGTCGTCGAGCTTGGGCGGTTTTCGGTTTAGCTCGTGATTGCCTCGCTTCGCTCGCAATGACAGCGCCTTGGCCTATACTCGTCGCCATATCTCGAATCGGCATGGCGAATGAAGCGGCGCACCAAACAATCCGCCAAATGGAATTTCTGGATCGACCGCGGCGGCACGTTCACGGATGTGATCGGCCGCGACCCTGCCGGTCGCCTGCATGTCGAGAAGCTGCTGTCCGAAAATCCGGGCGCCTATGACGACGCCGCGCTCGCGGGCATGCGCCGCCTGCTAGGTCTTGAGCTGAACGCGAAAATTCCCGACGGACTCGTCGAGAGCGTCAAGATGGGCACAACGGTCGCGACCAATGCGCTGCTCGAGCGCAAGGGCGAGCGCGTGCTGCTGGTCACGACGCGCGGCTTTCGCGATGCGCTCGAAATCGGCAATCAGGCGCGGCGTGATATTTTTGCGCTGAACATCATCAAGCCCGAGCAGCTTTACGCCGGCGTGCTCGAAGTCGACGAGCGCGTGCGCGCCGATGGTGTGGTCGAGAAGCGGCCCGACCTGACGCGCCTGCGCGCCGATCTGGAAAAGGCCTATGCGCAAGGCTTTCGCGCAGCCGCCGTGGTCTTCATGCATGGCTGGAAACGCAGCGCGCATGAGAAGCAGGCGGTCGAACTCTTGACCGCCATCGGCTTCACGCAGGTGTCGGCGAGCCATGCGGTTTCGCCTCTGGTGAAATTCATCGGGCGCGGCGACACGACGGTGGCGGACGCCTATCTCACGCCGATCCTCGCGCGCTATGTGAAAAAGATCGCCGCCGAGATGGGCTCTTCGACGCGGCTGTTCTTCATGACGTCGGCGGGCGGGCTCACGACGGCCGACATGTTCAGCGGCAAGGATGCGATTCTTTCGGGCCCTGCCGGCGGCGTCGTCGCCATGGCCGAGACGGCGCGCGTCGCGGGCTTCGATCAGGTCATCGGTTTCGACATGGGGGGCACCTCCACCGATGTCGCGCATTTTGCGGGCGAGTTCGAACGCTCGTTCGAAACCGAGATCGCAGGCGTGCGGCTGCGCGCGCCGATGATGCAGATGCACACGGTCGCAGCCGGCGGCGGTTCCATTCTCGCCATTGAATCGGGGCGTTTCCGCGTCGGGCCCGACAGCGCGGGCGCTGCGCCCGGTCCTGCCTGTTACCGTCGTGGAGGTCCGCTCGCGGTCACCGACGCCAATGTGATGGCAGGCAAGCTGCTGCCGGAATTCTTCCCCGCCATCTTCGGTCCCGAGCAGAACGAGCCGCTCGACGCCGCGCTCGTGCGGGCGAAATTCATGACGCTCGCAAAAGACGGCAAGCTGTTGCGCACGCCTGAAGACATCGCCGATGGATTCATTTCCATCGCGGTGGCGCATATGGCCGAGGCGATCAAGACGATCTCGGTTTCGCGCGGCTATGACGTCACCAAATATGTGCTGAATTGTTTCGGCGGCGCCGGAGGCCAGCATGCGTGCCTTGTCGCGGATGCGCTCGGCATGCGGCGTGTGCTCATTCACCCGCTGTCGTCTGTGCTGTCGGCCTATGGCATGGGCCTCGCCGATCAGCGCGTGCTGCATCAGGAAAGCCTTGAAACATGGCTCGATGCACGCGGCTTGAAGCAATTGCGCACGCTCGCCAAGCGTCTGCGCACACGTACTGAGGCCGACATGCGCCGGCAGGGCGTCGCGAAGAAAAGTCTCGCTGTGCAATTCAGCCTGCGCCTGAAAACGGCGGGCACCGACATGGCGCTCGACATGCCCGTCAAATTGGAGGGCGCCGAGAAGACGGTCATCGCGCGGCTGAAGACGGCGTTCCACAAAATGCATGCGGCGCGTTTTGGCTTTGTCGATCGCGCGGCGCAGCTCGTCATTGATGCGCTCTCCGTCGAGGCGGTGGCGAAATCCGTGCGCCCGAAGGAGCCCGCGACGCGGCGCAAGCCTGGCGCTGCGGCCAAGCCCGTGCGCAAGACGCGTTTCTTCTCGCAGGGCGCATGGCAGGATGCGCGCATCTATCTCCGCGAAAGCCTGAAGCCCGGCGCAAAGGTGAAGGCGCCGGCGCTGATCATCGAGCCGCACCAGACGATCGTCGTCGAGGCGGGCTGGCGCGCGGAGGTGACGCCGCACAATCACGTGTTGCTGATCCGCGCAAAAGCCCTGCCGCGCAAGCACATCTCGGGCATCAAGGCCGATCCGGTGCTGCTCGAAATTTTCAACAAGCGTTTCATGTCCATCGCCGAGCAGATGGGCGTCACTTTGCAGAACACCGCGTCCTCGGTGAACATCAAGGAGCGGCTGGATTTTTCTTGCGCGATCTTCGACGCGAAAGGCCATCTCGTCGCCAATGCGCCGCACATGCCGGTGCATCTGGGCTCCATGGACCGTTCGGTGGAAACCATCATTCGCGCCAACAAGGGCAAGATCAGGCCGGGCGACGTCTTCGCGCTGAATGCGCCTTATAACGGCGGGACGCATCTGCCCGATATTACGGTCTGCACCCCGGTGTTCGAGCGCGGCGCCGCCAAGAAGATCCTGTTCTGGGTCGCGTCGCGCGGCCATCATGCGGATGTCGGCGGCATTGCGCCGGGCTCCATGTCGCCGCGCGCGACATTCATCGAGGAAGAGGGCGTCTATATCGACAATCTGCGCCTTGTCTCGGGCGGGCGTTTTCAGGAACGCGCCGTGCTGGAGGCGCTGATGACGGCGCGTTATCCGGCGCGCAACCCGGCGCAGAACCTCGCCGACCTCAAGGCGCAGATCGCCGCCAATGCCAAGGGCCTTCTCGAACTGCGCAAGTTGATTGCGGATTATTCATGGAACGTCGTCAACGCCTACATGGGCCATGTGCAGGACCATGCCGCGGAACGCGTGAGCGATCTGATCGGCACGTTGCACGATGCGCAGGCCTCGATTGAAATGGATGATGGCGCCATCATTCGCGTCGCAATCACGGTCGATGCCAAAACGCGCCGCGCCTGCGTCGATTTTACGGGTACGAGCGAGCAGCGCGACAATAATTTCAATGCGCCCGAGCCTGTGACGCGCGCGGCCGTTCTGTATGTATTTCGCGTGCTCGCGGGCGGCGACATGCCGATGAATGCGGGCTGCCTGCGCCCGATCGATGTCGTGATTCCGCAAGGCTCGATGCTGTCGCCCGTCTATCCGGCGGCGGTGGTCGCGGGCAATGTCGAGACGAGCCAGGCCATCACCGATGTGCTCTTCGCCGCGCTGGGCAGGCTCGGCTCCGCGCAGGGCACGATGAACAATCTGACGTTCGGCAACATCAACCACCAATATTACGAAACCATCTGCTCGGGCGCGCCGGCGGGCGACGGCTTCAACGGCGCCTCAGCCGTGCACACGCACATGACCAATTCGCGCCTGACCGACCCCGAGATTCTCGAAATGCGTTTCCCCGTTGTGCTGCAGGACTTTCACATCATGCGCGGCTCGGGCGGCAAGGGAAAATGGAAGGCGGGCGATGGCGTCAGCCGCACGATCCGTTTTCTGGAAGACATGCAGCTCGCGATCCTGTCGGGCCATCGCGTCATTCCGCCGGCGGGGACGCAGGGCGGGGGATCGGGGCGGCTCGGGCGCAATCTCATCCGCCGCGCCAATGGCCATATCGAAACGCTGCTCGGCTGCGACCAGACGCAGGTGCATCCGGGCGACAGCATCACGATTGAGACGCCGACCGGCGGCGGTTTCGGCAAGGCTTGATTGTAAGTCTTGATCAGCGGCGCCCCAGCGGCGCAAACGGCAGGATGCCTTCGCGCGCCAACAGTTCATCCAGCGGCGACATCGGCGCCAGACGCCCGGGCGGCGCGACAACCGGCTGCGGCGCGATGGGCGACAAAGGCGACGACTGAATTTGCGCGACGCGCGTGCGCGGCTGGTTCGGCGGGGCCGGCGGCAGGCCGATATCAATGGGCGTGCGGCCCGGGAAGCCCGCACTGGCGCTCGCCATGGACGCGCCGCCCTTTCGCGGCGCCTGCGCCATATCGAGTTCTTCCTCAAGATCGGGCGCGTCCGGCAGGTCATCCTTTTGGTGCGGCCGCGGCAGCAGGCCTGGCGCGGGCGTCGGCTTGCAATAGCGGCGCGGGCCGGTCGACGTCGCGCCATGGGCGGCAAGATCGACGTGCATGTGATTGTAATGGAATCTGTCCGAGCCCGGAGCGAGCACGGTCGTGAAAATGCCGCAGGCACCCGCCTGAACGTCGCGCAGGAAAGTCTTCTCGCGCTCGCCGCCATGCGTCCAGTCGCGCACGAAAGTGATTTCGCGCCCGTCCAGCAGCACGAAACCGCCAATGTCCATCGCGTTGCCGAATCCGTGTTCGGACAAGCGCACGCCCTGATTGTTCATCGAGCGGCAGGCGTAGGAGCCCATGCTCTTGACCTCGGTCACCGGCTGGCCGAAGCGCGCCAGCGCCGCGGGCTGCACGACGTTGGTCACCCATTCATCGAGCGCGGCGGTCATCGGGCAACCGAGCGTTTGCGTGGACACGAGAGCGACCGTGCCGCCAGCGAGCGCGCTGACTTTCAGCGGCATTGTCAGGCCGCAAATGCCGGGGCCGTCGATCTCGCGAGCCGGCTGCACATAAGAGGAAAGCTGGATCTTCTTTTCGGCGAAACAGGCTTTTTCCGCCTGCGCGCGCCAAGCCGGTCTCTGGGGTCGCTGGAACAGCGAACAGCCGGAGAGGGACAGTGTGGCGATCGCCAGGATCGCAAGAGGCAAAACGCTACGCGCCATCCCTCAGGAGATGCGCAGCAAATGCTTAATGGCTGTTAAACCAAACGGGGCTCGCCCCTCCCGGAAGCCGGAAGGGGCGAGAAATATTTGCAGGCGTCAGGCGTTGGTCTGGCCGCGATCGCGCATGAAGCGGTCGAATTCCTCACGGTCCTTGGCCTGACGCAGGTTGCGCAGGAAGTCGGCGAATTCGCGCTCGGCGGCTTCGAGCTTGCGATGCTCTTCCTCCAGCCGGGCGAGTTCAGCCTTGCGCCAATCGTCGAAGGCGCTGTTGCCAGTGCCGCCGCCGAAGCCGCCAAAACCACGGAAGCCAGCGCCTTCACTGCGCCAAGCGCCGCCAAACGTCTGGCCGAAAGACCCACAACGGCTTTCCGCATAGGACCAGCCCTGCCGCACGGCGGTCGTCATCGACCCTTGGTAGCCCGTTTGGCGCTGCCAGATCTTGAAGCCGAGAATGGCGAGGCCGATCGGCCAGAACACCATGAAGCCCAAGACCATGACGGCGATTTCTAGCGGCCGCCAAGACCCGGCGCAGCGGCGCGGGCTCCGCCATTCGCCATTGTTCTCGCCCCAGCGGGCGCGCCCCTCGTCTCGCGGGGAATCCGAATAGGCCATCGTCCTCTCCATAGTTTACGCCAAGTGATCCTTGGGTGTCACAGCAAGCCAGCCTTGGCTTCGCAATGTGAATGTAACAAACATTAACATTTGATCGGGAGGGGCGGGTGTCAAGGGGTGTGAGGCCTCACCTTCTATGAACACTCGCGCTGAAGACCTCGGTCATGCGCTCAATGGGTGTCCCAGGCGGGAGAAACCCAGCATATTGCCCGTCTGCTCCCATGAGGTAGATGAAGCCCATATGGTCGATGCTGTAGTCTCCGCCTGGGCCTTCGGCCTTGGCGAAATAGACGCGGTAGGCGTCCGCCGCCCGACGGATTTCATCCCTGCTTCCGGTCAGGCCGACAAGGCGCGGATGGATGGCGCCCACATAATCGGCGAGCGCTTGCTCAGTGTCTCGATCCGGGTCGAGCGTGATGAAAATCGGCTGGATGGCGTCACCCGCGGGCCCCAGCTTTTCGATCGCCTGCGCGATCGAGAGAAGTTCCGCCGGGCAGATGTCAGGGCAGGACAGGAAGCCGAAATAGACGGCCAGCACACGGCCGGAGTAATCGCGCTCGGTCACGCGCGCGCCGTGATGATCGATCAGCGAGAACGGCCCGCCAATCGCTTCCCTGGACCACATGACCGCGTCCATCAGGTCGCCGGCGGAGCGCGCCGAGGCCCATTCATCCGCCTGAGCGGAGCCGATGACGAGCCATGCGGCGGAGCCGCTAATAAGCGATGCGCTGGCGCCAGCGATGAAACCACGTCGCGTGCTCGCCGGCGCGCGTGTCACGCAGTGACCGTGATCAGCGCGCCGGTCGTGGACTCCAGAACCTTGCCGGGCATTTGCCGGCGCGCCTCGTCGATGAAATTCTGGCCGCTGCAATGCATCGGAACCAGCACCTCGGGTTGCAGCTTCGCGATCTCGGAAACCACCTGGGCCAGATAATCCGGCGCTGCGGGGCCGAGATGGAAGCCGCCCATGATCGCGCAGATTTTTTCGACGCCGGATACCTCCTGCGCCTGCTTCACCGTGTTCACGATGCCGGCATGGCCGCAGGAACTGACCACGACCAGACCGCGCCCCTTGATGTTGAAACACGTTCCATGCTCGTGAAGATGCTGGTCCGCGACGATCTTGCCTTCCATTTCGGCGGGAAGGTAGTGGCCGGCCGCGCAACCCAGCCCGTCCTTCATGGTGAATTCGACCGAGCCGTTTGGCAGCACGCGCTCGAGGCTTCGCCGCGTGATCTTGCCAGTCGTGAAAGCCTGTCCCGCAACGACCACCGGCGATTCCGCGAGCACGACGGAGATTTTGCGCGCGATCAATTCGCGACGGTCGAGCGTGCCGAAATCGGTGAATTGGCCAGGCTGGCCGGTGAAGCGGGTGCAGAAATTATCTTCGCCGCCAGCATAGAGTTTGATGTCCGCAGGCAGCACGTCGCGATAGCGGTCCAGAAAGCCCTGCAGGCCTCCGAAATGATCGAAATGGCCATGGCTGACAATCAGCGCGTCGAGACGCGACGGGTCCACGCGGGTCAGGGCGATATTGTTGAGCAGCGCTTCCGGCGTATAGCCGAAGTCGAGCATCATTCTCCGCTGTTCGGCGCCGCTCTGTGTTTCGATGAAGAGCGACAGCCCCCATTGGTTGTGGAGCGTCTGCTTGTAGTCGGGCGCGCGTGGGGGCGCCGACGCCGACACCGTGCCGATCTGCGCAGCCTTGTAAAAGGTGTTGAAGCTCGAATCGATGAGCACGCGAATGGCGACTTTGTCGAGCGTTGGAATTTCGATGGGAGCCGCACGCGCAATCTCGACGCAGCTGAACCCGCTCGCGCTTGCTGCCCCTATGGCGGCGCAGCCTTTCAGGAAATCACGACGTTTCCATTGATCAGCCATGCAAATCCCCTCGACCAGTCGACCGCCCTCCAAGCGGATCGTGGGAAGCTTAGCTTTAATGGATTTCGAAGTGAAGCGTGCCGGGCTACACGCGCCCGCCGCCCGCGCGGATGGCGGCGACCAGCAGCCCATCGACCCCGCCTTGCAGGATCGGCGCAGGATCGCAGCCGGGATGCTTGGGGTCGAGGTGCCCGCCGGCGGCCAGCATGGCGACGCCATGGGAATAGGACCAGATTTCGAACGCGAGCTTGCGGGCGCCCTCGGGCGCGGCGCCGGCGTCGGCGAGCACGGCGGCGCAGGCCTGCCGCAGCACGGCGAGCGCCTTGTCGGCCGCCTCGCCGGATTCCGGGGTCGCGAGCGCGCCGACATTTTCGAACATGGCGGCGTAGAGCCCCGGCTCCTCGCGCGCGAAGGCGAGATAAGCCGCACCCATGCGCATGAAGGCCGAGCGCGGGTTGGGGCGGCCATTGTCCCACGCCTGCGCGAGCCGTTGGCCGAAGCTCTGGAAGCCTTGCTGGGCAAGTTCGGTCATCAGAGCATTGCGGTCGGGGAAATGCCGATAGGGCGCGGCATTGGTCACTCCGACGCGCTTGGCGGCTTCGGCCAGCGTGAAACCGGCGGTCCCGCGCTCGGCGACCAGCGAGCGTGCGGCTTCCAGCAGGGCGTCCTTCAACCGGCCATGATGATAGCCGCGACGCGCCGGCTCAGCCGGGCGGCCCAGGAAGGAGGAGGCGGGGAAGGGATCTTTCTTGTCCATCTGGCGCCACTCTATGCGCTTGGCGGGATTGATGCGAGAGGCGCCAAACGATGCTGCGCTGCAGCTTCACGGAAAATTTGACGTCACGTCGCTTATATTAGTTGTGATGCGATCATATATTCCTTGTGCGGGCGCTTCGCCCGCTTCGTTTGAGAGGTTCACACCATGACCATCCGTCCCGTCACGACCAAAATGGCCGCGATGGCGGTTGCTCTGTCGCTGGCCCTTGCGCCCGCGCTCGCCGAGGCGAAAGCCGGCAGCGGCGGTTCGTTCGGCAGCCGCGGCGCCCGCACCTATTCCTCGCCTGCGCCCACGCAGACCGCGCCGAGCGCGGCCGCGCCGATCCAGCGCTCGATGACCCCGCAGTCGCAGCCGGGCGCTCAGGCGACCCGTCCCGCGTCGCCCGCCGCCGCGCCCGCGACCGGCGGCTTCTTCGGCTCGACCTTGGGCCGTGGCCTGATGGCTGGTCTCGTCGGCGCCGGCATCTTCGGGCTGCTTTCGGGCTCCGGCCTGTTCAGCGGCTTGGGCTCGATGTCGTCGATCATCGGCCTGCTGTTGCAGATCGGCCTGATCTTCCTCGCCGTGAAGCTCGTGATGGGGTTCATCGCGCGCCGTCGCGAGGGGCAAATGGCCACCGCGACGCCGGCTGGCGGGATGCAGCGTGACGCCTTCGGCGGCATGTTCGGTGGCGGCTCTTCTGCCGGCCCGGCGGCTGGCGCAGGTTATGGCGCCGCGCAGGCTGCGCCCGTCAATGACTTGGCAGTCAGCCCGGAGGATTTCTCGTCCTTCGAACGCAAGCTGTCGGAGATCCAGAGCGCCTATGGCGAAGAGGACCTCAACCGCCTGCGCCGCAACGTGACGCCGGAAATCGCCTCCTACTTTGCCGAAGACCTCGCGGAAAATGCCCGCAAGGGCGTGATCAACAAGGTTTCGGGCGCGAAGCTGCTGTCCGGCGACCTGGCGGAATCGTGGCGCGAGGGGAATGCTGAATATGCGACCGTCGCGATGCAGTTCTCGGTGATGGATACGGTCGTCGACCGCGCCACCGGGGCCTACGTCTCGGGTGACCGCACGGCCCCGTCGGAGACGACGGAGATCTGGACCTTCACCCGTCCGGCCGGCGCGACGCCGGAGGACTGGAAGCTCTCGGCGATCCAGCAGGCCGCGTAAGGTTTGCGATTTGGAATGAGAAACGGGCGCTGAAGAGCGCCCGTTTTTTTGTGTGTGACTAATGCCCGCTCATCGCCCGCTGTTGCGCGGCGTGCGCCACCACGGCGTCTGCGGGCTTGCCCACCACTTCCGCGAGATGATCGAACTTCGCGCAATAGCCGCCGACGCCCGATGTCGCCGAGCGCAGCTCGATAATGAGGTCGCTCATTTCGGCCTCGGGGATCAGCGCCTTCAGCACGTCCCACCCCTCCCAGCCGTCGCGGCCCTCATAGCCGAGGATCTGCCCGCGCCGCGCCGACACCAGCCCTGATGCGCGCGACAGGGCGTCGCTCGGCACGGTGACCTCGACCGACAGGATCGGCTCCAGCAACACCGGGCGCGCCTTGGGCAGGGCGTCGGCAATGGCGAGGCGCGCGGCGGCGCGGAACGCCATGTCGGAGCTGTCGACCGTGTGATACGAGCCGTCGGTCAGCGTGACCGAAACATCGACCACCGGAAAACCGAGCGGGCCGCGCGTCATCCCATCGCGGCAGCCGGCTTCCACGGATGAGAAATATTGCTTCGGCACCGTGCCGCCGTGGACCGTCTCGGCGAAGGCGAAACCATCGCCCCGCTCGCGTGGTCGAATGTCGAGCACGACGTCGCCGAACTGGCCGTGCCCGCCCGATTGTTTCTTGTGCCGCCCGCGAATGGTCACGCCATCACGAATGGTTTCGCGATAGGCGACGCCTGGACGCCGCGCATTGACCAGCACGCCGAAGCGATCGGCCAGCCGCTCCAGCGCGACGCGAAGATGCATTTCGCCTTGTCCGGCGAGACGCATTTCGCCTGACGCGGCATCCTGCGTGAACACCAGCGAGGGATCTTCCTCGCAGAGTTTCGCCACCGCAGCCGTGAGCCGCACCTCGTCCTTGCGGTCTTTCGCCACGAGCGCGAAAGCATGCACGGGCTCCGGGGCGGGCAGCGTTGGAATGGCCGGGATCTCGCCTTGCTGCTTGGCGTCGCGAATGCAGTCGCCTGTCATGATGTGCTCAAGCCGCCCGAAGGCGAGCGTGTCGCCTTCCTCAGCCTTAGGCTGTTTCGATGACGTCGCGCCCATCACGCGTGACAGGCCGGCAATGCGATCCTCCTCGCCGCGCGGCGAGACGATCGTCTGGCCGTCCGAAAAGGCGCCGCGCAACACGCGTGCCACTGAGAGCTTACCGCCATGCGCCGTGTGGATAGTGCGGATAACTTGCGCCGCTGGCGGACCCTGGTGCGGGACGCCGAGGCGGTCGCGCGTTTGTACAATACCGGGCGCTTCGTGCCGCAGGGCCTTCAGCAGGCGCGTGACGCCGTTGCCGTGTTCGGCGGCGCCGATGAACACCGGCACCGCATGGCCGTCGCGCAATTCGCGCGCTAGGTCGTCAAATACCTGGTCGCGTGGCGGCTCGATGTCGCCGATGAGTTCTTCCAGCAGCGCATCGTCGTAATCGGCGAGCCGTTCCAGCATGGAATAGCGCGCTTCTTTCTCGCGGGTCTTTTCATCCGCCGGCAAGTCGATGACGGTCGATGGCGCATGTTCGCGATAGACGAAGGCGCGCTCCAGCGCGAGATCGATGAAGCCGGTGGCGATGTTGTTCTCGAAGATCGGAATTTGCCTGAGCAGCAGGCTTGCGCGCGACGCGGGCTGCAGCATTTCGAGCGTGTCGCGCACGCTCGTCGGGTTGGCGTCGATCTTGTTGAGGAAGATCATGCGCGGGATTTTCATCTCTTCGAGATCGCGAAGAATGACCTGCAGCGCAGCGACTTTTCGTGGATCAGCCTCGCAGACGACAATCGCCGCGTCGCAAAGAGCAAGGACGTTGCGCATGTCTTGCGCAAATTCAATCGAGCCGGGACAATCGACAAAGGTAATGCGGTCGCCGAGATAATCAACCGACGCGACATTCGCCTCGACGCTCATGAAATGCGCGCGCGCCTCAGCGCTGGAATCGCCGACGGTGGAGCCGTCGCGCACATTGCCCGGACGCGCGAGCGCGCCAGCGCGGGCGAGGAGGCTTTCCAGCAGCGTCGTCTTGCCGCTTTGAAAGGGGCCGACCAGGGCGATCAGGCGCGGCCCCGTGACTCGTCTGCCGTTGGATGTATTGTCCATCGTCATGCGCTCCTCTACCGTGAGCGCCGGGACTTTTCCGACTAACTCCGGCGCCCGGCGCCGTTGTTGATCAGGGGATCGTTTCAGGTCCTGCGAAGGGCCGCAAGATACGAAATGTGCTGCGTCGCGATGGAACATTTCGACAGATTGCAGCGCTGTGGCGCGGAGGAAACAGACTCCCGAGCCGCCGCGCTGCTATCTTGGGATTACACCAGTTTTCCGGCTGCAGCGGGGGCATGCAGCCGGACGGGGCGGAGGGGTAAGCCCGGCCGAAAGGCCGGGCTTTTCTTTTCAGGCAACTTTAATTTGCGCTAGCGCGAGATCGCATCCCCCGATGATGATGTCATTCGAGAAACGCAAGACGTTGAAGCCTTGCGCGCGCAAATAGGCGCCGCGCTTTCGGTCGTGGGCGCGCTGTTCATCCGTGTCGTGAGGCGGCCCATCCAGTTCGATGATGAGGCTGAGAGCCACGCAAAGAAAGTCCGCGACATAGGGACCAACTGGAACCTGACGGCGAAATTTCATGTCCTTGAATCGCGAGCCGCGCAAGGCGCGCCAGAGGATTGTCTCGGCAATGGTCATCTCGCGCCGCAATTTGCGGGCGAACGGCACGTTTCGCGATGTGCTTCGAGCGGGCATGCCGAAAAGGTTATTTAGCAAAAAGCAAAGGTCAAGCTGCGAACCTTCTCCCGCGCTGGCGGGAGAAGGTGGCGCGCGAAGCGTGACGGATGAGGGCGGTTCGTGTTGCGCAAATTTCCGAGGCTACGGAAGCGGCGGCGCCCTCACCCGTCTGGCTCCGCCAGCCACCTTCTCCTGCCAGCGCGGGACAGAGGCGCCACGCTAACTACCGCTTCCGCCCGCGTTGCGGCTTCGATCCGCTCTTGCCGCCGGTACTTCTCGGCCGCGCTTCGCCGCCGCCGAAATTGTGCGGACCCATGTCCTCATCCGTCGGCTTGTGGATCCGCGAGGACGGTGGCGGCAGGTTGGCCGCAGCGCCGTATTTGCGCGAGCCCTGAAAGCCACCCGCGACATCTTCCACCGCCTGCTGGCGCGCCAGCGGATCGGAGCCGATGGCGAGTTCTGTGGCCTGCAGTCGCTTGACCTCGTCGCGCAGCCGCGCGGCTTCTTCGAATTCCAGATTGGCGGCGGCTTCGCGCATGCGCTTTTCGAGATCCGCCAACGTCATCTTGAAATTGTGGCCGATGGCTGGCGTCGCCATGCCGACGTCCACGGTGACGTGGTCGGCCTCATAGACCGAACCCAGAATGTCCTGGATGCCGCGCTTGATGGTGGCCGGCGTGATGCCGTGCTCGAGGTTGTAGGCCTTCTGCTTTTCGCGGCGGCGATCTGTTTCCGCCATCGCGCGTTCCATCGAGCCGGTGATGTGGTCGGCGTAGAGGATGACCTTGCCGTCGACGTTACGCGCCGCGCGGCCGATGGTCTGGATCAGCGACGTTTCCGAGCGCAGAAAACCTTCCTTGTCGGCATCGAGAATGCCCACAAATGCGCACTCGGGAATGTCG
>JANXTB010000083.1 GCA_025356415.1 Hyphomicrobiales bacterium | reverse complement strand
GTTCGGCGGCTTCCGGGACCTCATTGAGGTAGAAGGGGTCCCACTCGTCGCGGAGCACGCGGGTAACCTGGGCGAGTTCGAGCATCTTGGCCTCCTCTGGAGAACAGGGTCGAGATCGAGCTTGGGGTGGTTAACGAGATCTTACTGCACTGCTTGCCAGCCTATGCCTATGCTGCGGTGCGTCAAGTTCGTCTTTTGGGCGCCAAGCGCTTGGACCTACAGATCGCGATCGTCACCTACGAGCAGGTTCCTGCAATTCGAGGGAACTGGAAAGCCGTAGCCGCCGGACAATGCTTTGTACCGAAGTTGGCCCGCGCGATGGTAATTGCTCGTGTAAAGTTCGGCCCCAATCATCTGAAGTGCGAGCATGAGCGCCTGAAGGTTGTCTATCCCGTGACCCGCAAACTTTCGTGGTCCCTCGGGCCAGCCGATCTCGTACTCGCATACCCAATCACCGAACCCCGTTTCTTGGGGCTTTTGCACGGTGATTCTGACAGGGTGTGAGTCGGTTCCGTCGAAAACTTCAAGCGTCCGTTCAGCAATCAGCATGGATCGAACCTCAATATGGAAACGGTGGGATTGGATTGCCGCTCAAGCACGCGGCATAGCGCTCAGAAGCTTGCTTGTAACAAGGCTCGTATCTGAGCGCTCGACACACTTGTAAGTCTTGCTCGTATTGCCCCTCGCATGTTTCCTTCAGTGCCTGTTGGGTCCATCGCGTTGTCACCTTATCGTCGGCATCCCCATCTGGTTCTCTATCCGGCCCAGCGTTTTTGTTTAGTAAGAAAGCTCTGAGGGTGACCATCGCGGCCTTCCATTCGTCTGGGGTTGGCCTCCGACGATTGTTGGCGAGAAAGCGCTGTGTTGTTCGGGCGATGACGCGCTCAGCACTGGAGAAGGGCTGTGCCGACAACGTCATGAAAAGATCTTCGGATAAAAGTGTCATGGCAGAAATCCTATTTAGGATATAATACCTATAACACGCTCTTTGTCAATACAGAGCCTTTCCCCGCTTGACGCATCGGCCCCCATCCCCTATGCACGCCACTTCACCCGGGATCGCGCGCGCTCTTGGGGCCTTGGCTCGTTCCAAGGCTTCGTTTTCGCTCGTGTCTCACCTCCGCATAGGCCGGCCTCCACCGGCGCGGGGTATCTGATCTAGCCGAGCAATCGGCGCTACATGGAGACGGCCAAAATGGCTCGTATCGCAGGCGTAAACATTCCGACCAACAAGCGCGTCGTCATTGCGCTTCAGTACATTCACGGCATCGGCGCCCAGAAGGCGAAGGAAATCTGCCAGAAGGTTTCGATCCCCGACGAGCGTCGCGTCGCTCAGCTGACCGACGCCGAAGTGCTGCAGATTCGCGAAACCATCGACCGCGATTACATGGTGGAAGGCGATCTTCGCCGCGACACCTCGATGAACATTAAGCGCTTGATGGATCTCGGCTGCTACCGCGGCCTGCGTCATCGTCGCCAGCTGCCGGTTCGCGGCCAGCGCACGCACACCAACGCCCGCACCCGCAAGGGCAAGGCGAAGCCGATCGCCGGCAAGAAGAAGTAATTTTCTTCCGCGAGCGGAAGAAAATTATCCAGAGCGTGCGGAGCATGCGAAGGATCCAGCTAACTACAGGCGCAGCGCTTTACGCGCTCCGCCGATCACCTTTCATCCCCAGCGCCTGGCATCACGGGCGCGCCTGAAGGAAACTGACTATGGCCAAGGAAGCTGCCCGCGTTCGTCGTCGCGAACGCAAGAATATCGCGTCGGGCGTGGCTCATGTGAGCTCGACGTTCAACAACACCATGATCACCATCACTGACGCGCAGGGCAACACGATCTCGTGGTCGTCCGCCGGCACGATGGGCTTCAAGGGTTCGCGCAAGTCGACCCCTTACGCCGCCCAGATGGCCGCTGAAGACGCGGCCCGCAAGGCGCAGGAACATGGCATGCGCACGATTGAAGTCGAAGTTTCGGGTCCGGGTTCCGGGCGTGAATCGGCTCTTCGCGCTTTGCAGGCGGCGGGTTTCACCGTGACGTCGATCCGCGACGTGACGCCGATCCCGCACAACGGCTGCCGCCCGCGCAAGCGTCGGCGCGTCTAACTTTCGAAAGTTACGCTCTTCCCGTCGACGGACGGGAGGAGCGCCTTTGTTTTCATCGACGGCGCGGGGCCATGGTCGACGGACCGATATGCTTCGTGCTGCATCATGAAGGAATACGACGTGATCCAGAAGAACTGGCAAGAACTCATCAAGCCGAACAAGCTCGAAGTCATCCCTGGCGATGACCCGAAGCGCCAGGCGACGGTTGTCGCCGAGCCTCTCGAGCGTGGCTTCGGCCTGACACTCGGCAACGCGCTGCGTCGCGTGCTGCTCTCCTCGCTGCAGGGCGCGGCTGTCACCTCCGTGCAGATCGACGGCGTGCTGCACGAGTTCTCCTCGATCCCGGGCGTTCGTGAGGACGTGACCGACATCGTCCTGAACATCAAGGACATCGCCATCCGCATGCAGGGCGAGGGCCCGAAGCGTTATGTCCTCAAGAAGCAGGGCCCCGGCGCCGTGCTCGCGGGCGACATCACCATGACTGGCGATGCGGTTGTTCTGAACCCCAATCTCGTGATCTGCACGCTCGACGAGGGCGCTGAGATCCGCATGGAATTCACCGTCAACAACGGCAAGAGCTACGTCGCCGCCGAGCGCAACCGCGCCGAAGACGCGCCGATCGGCCTGATCCCGGTCGACAGCCTGTATTCGCCGGTGAAGAAGGTCTCGTACCGCGTTGAAAATACGCGCGAAGGCCAGATCCTCGACTATGACAAGCTGACGTTGACGCTCGAGACCAACGGCTCGATCAGCCCCGAGGACGCGGTGGCCTATGCCGCCCGCATCCTGCAGGACCTGCTGAACGTGTTCGTGAACTTCGAAGAGCCGCGTCGCGAAGAGGCGCAGCCGTCGATCCCCGAGCTCGCCTTCAACCCGGCGCTGCTCAAGAAGGTCGACGAGCTCGAGCTGTCGGTTCGCTCAGCCAACTGCCTGAAGAACGACAACATCGTGTACATCGGCGACCTGATCCAGAAGACGGAAGCCGAGATGCTGCGGACGCCGAACTTCGGCCGCAAGTCGCTCAACGAGATCAAGGAAGTGCTCGCCCAGATGGGTCTCCATCTCGGCATGGAAGTCACCGGCTGGCCGCCGGAGAACATCGAAGAGCTCGCCAAGCGCTTCGAAGAGCATTATTGAGTTTTGCACCGGGGGCGGCGTGTCCGCCCCCTAATATCAGACCGGCGTTCCTTGGCACGGCGCCCGGTAATAACTTAGGAGAGCCACATGTATCACGGTCGTAAAAAGCGTCGTTTCAACCGCACCGCAGAACACCGCAAGGCGATGTTCTCGAACATGAGCCAGGCGCTCATCAAGCACGAGCAGATCGTCACGACGCTGCCGAAGGCGAAGGATCTTCGCCCGGTCGTCGAGAAGCTGATCACGCTCGGCAAGCGTGGCGACCTGCATGCTCGCCGTCAGGCGATCGCGCAGATCAAGGACGTCGTTCTCGTCCGCAAGCTGTTCGAAATTCTCGGACCGCGCTACAAGGACCGCAACGGCGGCTACTGCCGCGTTCTCAAGGCCGGCTTCCGCTATGGCGACAACGCGGCCATGGCCGTGATCGAATTCGTGGATCGCGACGTCGATGCGCGCGGCAAGGATTCGGGCCCGGTGTTCGAGGCCGAAGCCGCCGAGTAATCGGATCGGTTTTAGTTTCCAAATTTAGGGCGGTCCTTCGGGCCGCCCTTTTTCGTAGGCGGGTTGGTTGAGCGGGGCAGGGCGCCTATATGTCTGTCAGGCCTATGATCGCGTGCTCCCTCTCCCGCATTGGCGGGAGAGGGTGGCCGACGCAGTCGGTCGGGTGAGGGCGTTGCGTGTTGCTTCAAATGTTGAAGCCGTGGCGCCGCCCTCATCCGTCATGCTTCGCATGCCACCTTCTCCCGCCGTGCGGGAGAAGGATCGCGCGCGATCTGGATTACTGGAGATCTCATGCTGCGTTTCGCAATTGCCCTGCTCGCCACATTAGGGATTGGAGCTGCCCAAGCGCAAACGCGCGCCGTGCCTGAAACCCGCGCGCAGGTGACGCTCTCCTATGCGCCCGTCGTCAAGAAGGCGCAGCCATCGGTGGTCAACGTCTACGCCTCGCGCACCGAGCGTCGCGCGTCGAACCCGTTGTTTGACGATCCGATTTTCCGGCAGTTCTTTGGCGATCAGGGTTCGCGCGGGCAGACGTCGCAATCGCTTGGCTCGGGTGTGATTGTCGATTCCAGCGGGCTCGTCATCACCAATCATCATGTCATCGAGGGCATGACGACGGTGAAAGTAGCGCTCGCCGATCGCCGTGAATACGAGGCGGAAATCGTGCTGCGCGATCCGCGCACCGACCTTGCGGTGTTGAAGTTGAAGAACGGCGGTTCGGCGTTCCCGGCGATGGAGCTTGGCGATTCCGATGCGCTTGAAGTCGGCGACATCGTGCTTGCCATCGGCAATCCCTTCGGCGTCGGCCAGACGGTGACGCAGGGCATCGTGTCGGCGCTCGCGCGCACGCAGGTCGGCATCAGCGATTACGGCTTCTTCATCCAGACCGATGCGGCGATCAATCCCGGCAATTCCGGCGGTGGTCTGGTCGATATGGAGGGCCGGCTCGTCGGCATCAATTCGGCGATCTATTCGAAGTCCGGCGGGTCAATCGGCATCGGCTTCGCCATTCCCGCCAACATGGTCAAGATCGTCGTCGCGGCCGCCAAGGGTGGCGTGCGGCAGGTGCACCGGCCCTGGCTCGGCGCGTCCATGCAGGCGGTGTCAAAAGAGATCGCCGACTCGCTCGGCATGGAGCGTCCCGCGGGCGCGCTCGTGTCCGACGTGCAGCTGAATTCCCCTGCGGCGCAGGCGGGTCTGCAGCGCGGCGACGTCATCGTGAAAGTGGATGGCGCGAGCGTCGATGATCCGGAAACCTTCGGCTATCGCATGGGTGTGCGCCAGATCGGTGGGACGCTTCATGTCGGCGTGCTTCGTCGCGGAAAGGCGATGGAGCTGGAAGTGAAGCTGATCGCCGCCCCCGAAACGCCGCCACGCGATCAGATCGTTATCGCGGGCCGTTCGCCCTTCGCAGGCGCGACCATCGTCAATCTGTCGCCGGCGACGATGGAGGAATTGTCGGTCGAGGGCGCGAAAGAGGGCGTCATCATCGCCGATGTGGCGGAGAACTCCTCCGCCGCCGCCGTGGGCCTGCAGAAGGGCGACGTGATCATGGCGGTCAACGATCAGAAGATCGCGCGCACCGCGGACCTGCGGGCGGCTACGACGGGACGGCAAGCCTATTGGAAACTGATCATCGCGCGCGGTGGGCAGGTGTTCACGACTGTGCTTGGGGGATAAGGACGAAAAAAGGCGGGCCCTGCGGCCCGCCTTTGTTACGTCTTTAGTGGGCTCAAGCCGCCTTGCGGGTGCTTGTCTTGCCCTTCGCCAACCGGCGCTTCATCGAGGCCCACAGCTTGCGGACTTCGTCAGCCGCGTCGCCGTAAGGGTTGAGCTCGGTGACGCCCCAGCCGTTGCGCGCGGCTTCCTGGAAGTCGACGCGCGCCTGGATCAGCGGGGTGAGCAGGCCGCCCATGGATTCGAGAGCCTTGGAGCCCTGTTCCACGCGGGCGCTCTGGTTGGCCGGCGGGCACTGGTTGAGCACGAAGACGAATTCGCGGCGGGCTTCCTTGGCGGCCTTGCGGGATAACCTTC
>JANXTB010000031.1 GCA_025356415.1 Hyphomicrobiales bacterium | reverse complement strand
GATCTCGCGCCCGAAGCCAAGCGCCCGCGTGTCGTTGCGCTGATGTATGTCATGCTGCTCGTCGGCATGGTTGGCAGCGCGTTCATCTTCGGCGTGCTGCTCGAGAATTTCACGGCGGTCAAACTTATCCAGGTCATCCAGGGTGTCGCGGTCGTCACGCTCCTCCTGAACTTCATCGCCGGATGGAAGCAGGAAGCGCGCGATCCCTCGCGCACCAAGGGCCGTGCGGCGGATCAGCCCGACTTCCGCGAAAGCTGGCGCCGGTTCGTGTCGATCCCGCGCGCGCGCCGCTTCCTGTTCGCGACGGGGCTCGGCACGGCGGCCTTCTCGATGCAGGACATCGTTCTGGAGCCATACGGCGGCGAAGTGCTGCGCCTCACCGTCGCGAGCACAACCATGCTGACCGCTTTACTCGCTGGCGGAGCGCTCGCCGCTTACGCCTATGCGGCGCGGCTGATGAGGCAGGGCGCGGATCCTTATCGGCTAGGCGGCTATGGCGCGATGCTCGGTCTTCCGGCTTTCGCGCTGGTGATCGTCTCCGGGCCGCTCGGCTCGGCCCTCATGTTCCAGTGCGGCGCCTTGATGATCGGCTTCAGCGGCGGGCTGTTCGCGGTCGCGACTTTGGTCGCCGCCATGGGTCTTGAAGAGCAGGGCTCGAACGGCCTTGCGCTTGGCGCCTGGGGCGCGGTGCAGGCGAGCGCCGCGGGCCTCTCCATGTTTGTCGGCGCGGTCATCCGCGATGGCGTGTCGTCGCTTTCCCTTTCCGGCGCGCTCGGGCCGGTGCTCAAAGGCGCGTGGTCGGGTTACGGCGCCGTCTACATGATCGAGCTTGTTTTGTTGTTCATGACTCTCGCAGCCATCGGCCCACTCGCGCGTCACACGCGTGCGGACCGGCGGCGTCCTGATTTCGGACTTGCCGAAATGCCCCGCTGATCTGAAGGAGTGACCACGATGATCGGCAATGATATCGACCTTGCTTCCGCGCTTCTCTATGTGTTCTGGCTCTTTTTCGCCGGGCTGATCTGGTATCTGCACCGCGAGAACAAGCGCGAGGGCTATCCTCTCGTCAGCGACAATCCGCTTTCGCGCGTCTCGGTTGTCGGGTATCCCGCGCCGCCGCCGTCCAAGACCTATCTCATGGCCAGCGGCGAAAAATTCGTCGTGGCTGGCGGTCGTCCCGACACGCGCGAGATCAAGGCCGCGCCGGTCTCGCCCTATCCGGGTTCGCCGCTTGAGCCCACCGGCAATCCGATGATCGACGGTGTCGGCCCCGCCTCCTGGGCGGAGCGTTCCGATCATCCCGATCACACGCATGAAGGGGTGACGAAGATTGTGCCGCTGCGCGTCGCTTCCGATTATTACATCGAGGGCCGCGATCCGCAGCCGGTCGGCATGGTTGTCAAAGGCGCCGATGGCGTCGTCGCCGGAACTGTCAAGGACGTCTGGGTCGACCGCTCCGAATATCTCGCGCGCTATTTCGAAGTTGCGCTTGCGGGCCGGGCCGACACCGTGCTCGTGCCGCATAATTTTTGCCGCGTGGATGGTGGCAAGCGCGAGATACGCGTAGCCGCGGTCAACGCCGAACATTTCGCGTCTGCCCCGCGCCTGAAAAACCCCGACTCGGTCACGCTGCTCGAGGAGGACAAGATCTGCGGCTATTACGGCGGCGGCACCCTTTACGCCACGGCCGATCGGAAGGAGCCCTTCCTGTGAGCGAACATGAGATCGAACCGATCCCGGGCCTCCCGGACTATCTCCCCAAGGGTGAGCGGATTCTCTGGCAGGGAGCGCCGCATTGGCGCCCCCTCGCTTTGCGCGGCTTCCGCCTGCGCGCGGTGATGATCTATTTCGCCGCGCTGATGGCCTGGCGCTTCGCGTCGAAATTGTGGGATGGCGCGGGACTGGCAGCAGCTCTGGATCACGCCTTCGCGCTCGCGCCCCTGGCGCTCGGCGCCACCGCGATCCTGCTCATCATGGCGATCGCTTCGGCGCGCGCCAGCATGTACACGATCACCGACCGTCGTGTTGTCCTGCGCGTCGGCACGGCGCTGCCGGTCAATCTCAACATCCCGTTCGAGTCGATCGAGGGCGTTGATTTTGCAGCGCACCGCGACGGCAGCGGCGATCTCGCAATGCGGATCCGCAAGGGCGAGCGCCTTGGTTATCTCGTGCTCTGGCCGCATGCTCGGCCCTGGCGCTATTCGCGGCCCGAGCCGATGTTGCGCGGCCTCGCCGATGCGCAGACAGCCGCGAATGTCCTCGCCGGAGCGCTGGCCGGGCACATGCAGCCCGCGATCAGCGCGGATGCGCAGACTGCTCCCGACATGCATGGCGCCGCGGCGCCGGCTCACTCCTGAGGGCGCGCCATGGCCGAGATGTTCGCAGGCTCTTCTTTCCCCAGGCTCGCGGTTTTCGCCGGGGCCACGCTGGTCGGGCTTTCGATGGTCTTCGCCGGCGTCGCGCGCACGACCGATATCGGCGCGACGCGGCTCGTGTCTGCGCCGATAGTTGAACTGGTCAGTTTGCGCTTCCTGGACGATCCTGCGGGAGGCATCAATGTGGAGACAGAGAAAGGCGCCCACATTGCGCATTTCGCGGCCGGGGAGGGCGGTTTTCTGCGTGGCGTGATGCGCGGGTTCGCGCGTGATCGCCGGGCGCGCGAATTGGGCTCAAAGCCCGCATTTGAAGTTGCGCGGCATGCCGACGGGCGTATCACCCTCGCCGATCCCCAGAGCGGACGCATCATCGAACTCAATTCGTTCGGGCCCTCCAACTCCGGCCTGTTCGAAAATTTTCTCACGACAGCGAGGAACAAGACATGATCCTCTCCCGCAGGACAAAAGACATTCCTTGCACGGTGGAAATCGCCCAGACGCCTGACAGCCTTCGCGCCTATGTGACGCTTGAAGGCATGCAGCCCGGCGCCGGCGACAAGGTCATCGTGCATGGCGCGCCGACCCGCATCGGCTTTGGCGAGCAGGGCGTTTTCCAATGCACGGCGACGTTGATCCACGCCAACATCTTTGGCCGCGCGGCAACGCACGTTCTGTCCTACCTTGAACTCACCGAGCTTTACGAAATCGGTTTTTCCGCAGGGAGCGCATCATGATTCCGATGGAAGGCGGCGGCGGTGGAGCCGTCAAATCCGTTCTCGAAGAAACGATGCTGACGCCGCGTTTCTACACCACCGATTGCGAGGCGATGGACCGTCTCGACATCTCGTCCGTGCGGCCCGAATGGGACGTGCTGATGGCCGATCTGCGCGCCGATCTTAACAAGGGCCACTTCCAGCGCACGGAAGAATTCAAGATGGACATGTCGCAGCTGCCGGAAGGCCTGCGCCGCGACTTCGTCGACTTTCTGGTCAGCTCGCTGACCGCGGAATTCTCTGGCTGCGTGCTTTATGCCGAAATCAAGAAGCGCATCACGAACCCGGAAATCCGCGACCTCTTTGCCTTCATGGCACGCGATGAATCGCGGCACGCCGGTTTCATCAACGAGGTGCTGAAGGATTTCAACATTGGCATCGACCTCGGCTTCCTGGCGCGCGCGAAGAAATACACTTACTTCCAGCCGAAGTTCATTTTCTACGCGACGTATCTGTCCGAGAAGATCGGCTATGCGCGCTACATCA
The DNA here is from genome assembly GCA_025356415.1 of Hyphomicrobiales bacterium. GTDB lineage: Bacteria > Pseudomonadota > Alphaproteobacteria > Rhizobiales > Beijerinckiaceae > Terripilifer. The sequence goes on along the minus strand of JANXTB010000031.1, from coordinate 6,677 downwards.
CCATCTATCGCCATTTCGAGCGCCATCCTGAAAAGCGCTTCCATCCAATCTTCAAATGGTTCGAACAATGGTGCAACGACGAGTTCCGCCACGGCGAGGCGTTCGCGCTGGTCATGCGCGCCAATCCGAAGCTGCTGCAGGGGCGCAACAAGCTCTGGATCCGCTTCTTCCTGCTCGCCGTCTTCGCCACCATGTATGTGCGCGATCACATGCGCTCCGATTTCTACGAGGCGCTGGGGCTTGATCCGGGCGAATACGATCGCACGGTCATCCATCTCTGCTCGGAGATCACCAAGCAGGTTTTCCCGCTGACGATCGATCTCGACAACGAGGCGATCTGGCAGGGCTTTGAACGCCTGCGACAGATCAACGAGGCGACGCAGGCGGCGAAGGCGCAAGGCGGAATTGGCGGTCGCGTGAAGCGCGGCATCCTCTCGGTTCAGGGCGCAATCGCGTTCACGCGGCTGTTCCTGACGCCGGTGCGCCAGAACGAGCTCCCCAAGAACGTCACCCTGCAGCCGGTCTGGTAGGAGCCCTGATGACGCTCGGCCTCGCCATAGCCTACGCGCTTTTCGTCTGGTGGTTCGCTACCGGCGTCATTCTCTATCTGGATGGGCTGCCGTCGCGCACCTATCCGGTGACGATGCTGGGCGCGTCGGTTCTCGCGGCGGCCGGGCTTCTGGCGCTTCATGGGTCGCGGCATGACGCATCCGCGATCGGCGCTTACCACGCTTTCACCGGCGCGCTTGCTGTCTGGGGCTGGAACGAAGTCGCCTTCCTGCTCGGCTGGATCACGGGACCCAGGCGTACGCCGGCGACACCGGGCGTGCGGGGCCTCCAGCGGGTCCTCGAGGCTTGCGAAATGGTTCTCTGGCACGAGGCCGCGCTTGCTCTCGGTTTCGCCGCAATCGTCTTCGCCTCGTGGGGCGGCGACAACATGCTGGGCGTCCAGACCTATGTCCTGCTTTGGGCCATGCGGCTCTCGGCCAAGATCAACATTTTCTTGGGAGTCCCGAACGCGCCAGTGTCCTTCTTGCCTGCGGGCCTGAAGCATCTCGCGAGCTGCTTTCGGGAGCGGTCCATGAATTTCCTCTTCCCCGTTTCGGTGACGGTGTCGACCGTGGTTCTGGCCCTGTTCGGTTGGCGCGCCGCGATGGCGGAGGGCGGCGAGGCCATCGCCTTCGCCTTTTTGTCGGCGTTCATGGCTCTGGCCATTCTCGAACATTGGTTTCTCGTTCTGCCCTGGCCGTCCGAAAAACTCTGGAAGTGGGGCATGCGGTCCCACCTGACACGCCTGCCTGTGGAGGCGCCGCTCGCCGGCGCAGCTGCAACCACCTACGCTGATGCGCACTCCAAAGGGAGCCTGTGATGAATTACGAAGCCTTCTTCCTTGGGCAACTCGACGGGCTCCGCCGTGAAGGCCGCTATCGCGTCTTCGCCGACCTCGAGCGCCGCGCGGGAGCTTTCCCGAAGGCGTCGTACAATGGTCCCAATGGCAGGCAGGAGATCACTGTCTGGTGCTCCAACGATTATCTCGGCATGGGCCAGCACCCCAAGGTGCTCGCCGCCATGCACGAGGCGATCGACACCGCGGGCGCGGGCGCCGGCGGCACCCGCAACATTTCCGGCACCACGCACCAGCACGTGCTGCTCGAGCGCGAGCTCGCCGACCTGCACGGCAAGGAAGCCGCGCTGCTGTTCACCTCGGGCTATGTTTCCAACTGGGCGACGCTCGGCACGCTAGCGGCCGGCCTGCCCAATTGCATCGTGATTTCGGACGAGGGCAACCACGCCTCGATGATCGAAGGCGTGCGCCATTCGCGCGTCGAGAAGCGCATCTTCAAGCACAATGATCCGCGCGATCTCGAGCGCGCCCTCGCCGATCTCGATCCGGCCCGCCCCAAGCTCGTGATGTTCGAGAGCGTCTATTCGATGGACGGCGACATCGCGCCGATCAAAGAGCTCTGCGACGTCGCCGACGCCTATGGCGCCATGACCTATCTCGACGAGGTCCATGCGGTCGGCATGTACGGCCCGCGCGGCGGCGGCATCGCCGATCGCGAAGGCATCAGCCACCGCCTCACCGTCATCGAGGGCACGCTCGCCAAGGCTTACGGCGTGATGGGCGGCTATATCGCCGCCTCCGCGGCGCTTTGCGATTACGTGCGCTCGTTCTCGTCGGGCTTCATCTTCACGACCGCGCTGCCGCCCTCTCTTGCCGCGGGCGCCTGCGCCTCCGTGCAGCATCTGAAGGCCTCAAGCGCCGAGCGCACGCGCCATCAGGATCGCGTGCAGCGGCTGCGCGCCGGGCTCGACCGCTGCGCCATTCCCCATCTCGACAATCCGAGCCACATCGTGCCCGTGATGGTGCGCGATCCGGTGCTGTGCAAGACGATCTCGGACCGGCTGATGGATGAGTTTTGCGCCTACATCCAGCCGATCAATTACCCGACCGTGCCGCGCGGCGCCGAGCGCCTGCGCATCACGCCCTCGCCGCTGCATTCGGACGCCGACATCGACCATCTGGTCAGCGCGCTCGACACGATCTGGACGAGCCTCGGCGTGCAGCGCGCGATCGTGGATGCGAACCATCCGCTGACGCAGCTTTGCCCGGTCGCGGGGCCGCTGCAGATGGATCCGGCGGATGTCGGCGTCGATCATTGCCCATGGCTCAGCGACAAGCCCGTCTCGGCGGGCGAGGATGCGGAAGCGGTGGAGGCGTAATCAACCGTGCGCCATTTGTATTTGACCGCCTGGAAAGGACGTCCATGCCCCGTCTCGGACTCGTCTTGTGCGCGCTTGTGCTGTCTGGCTGCAACGCCGTCCTGCCGGGCGCCTCCGCGCCCGAGGCCAGCGCGCCCGCCTTGGCGACGGATGCGCCGAGCCCCGATCAGGTGGGCGTAATCGTTGCGCCGCCGATCGCCGACCTCGATTGCGCCCCGCGGCGCGAGGCCATCACGTGTAACTAAATCAAGTTTTCATTAACCGTACTTCAGAACCCGCGCTTAAAGTTCTTCTGCCAATCTGTCTTCACGACGGAGCGGACCGAAGAGATGCGGCCCTCGGCATGAAGCCAGTCCGTCGTACTGGTGAGAGCCCAGTATGTCCCTTCAATTGCAGAATTGGGACAGACGCTCATGACTAGCTTGCTTACCAACAATTCTTCCATCACCGCGCTTCAGAATTTGAACGCGACCAACAAGGCTATGCAGACGACGCAGGAACGGATTTCGACCGGCATGCGCGTCGCCAACGCTTCCGACAACGCCGCTTACTGGTCGATCGCCACCACCATGCGTTCGGACAACAGCGCGCTTTCGTCGGTCAAGGACGCCCTCGGCATGGGATCGGCCACGGTCGATGTCGCATCGGCGGCCTTGAAGACGACGTCGGATCTCGTCACGCAGATCAAATCGAAGCTGGTTGCGGCCTCGCAGCCGGGCATCGATCGCGCAAAGGTCCAGTCTGAAATCACGCAGCTTCAGGACCAGATCAAGAGCGTCGCGGATTCCTCGACCTTCTCGAGCCAGAACTGGATGTCGGTCGACTCGACCTCTAGCACCTACACTGGCACGAAAAATATCGTCGCGTCTTTCACCCGTTCTGGGAGCACCGTTTCGATCGGCACCATCGACGTCGATACGACGAAGATCTCGCTCTTCGACAGCGGCGCCAAGACGGGCATCATGGACAAGGACCGCACGTCCGGCGCCACGACCGTGGCTGTCGACAAGCTCGACATTTCCGCCCTGACGGATTCCTCTGCGGACCAGACGACGCTCAAGGATTACATCAGCGTCGTCGACTCCGCTCTCACGGATGTCACGACGGCCGCGAGCGATCTCGGCGCGGTGAAGACCCGCATCGGGACGCAGACGGACTTCCTCGGAAACCTGATGGACGCCGTCACCAAGGGCGTCGGCCAGCTGGTCGATGCCGACATGAACCAGGAATCGACAAAGCTTCAGGCGCTGCAGGTTCAGCAGCAGCTCGGCGTTCAGTCGCTCTCCATCGCCAACCAGTCGAGCCAGCAGATCCTGTCGCTCTTCCGCGGCTGATCTTGAGGTTTAACTTGAAGAAAGAGCCCGCCGGTTTCGCCGGCGGGCTTATTACGTTCAGTCGCGGTCGCGCGCCAGAATGCGGCCTGTGCGGTCATCGATGATGACGCGGATTTCGCGCCCATAGCGATCTTCGCCGATCACGCGCCAGTCGCGGCCAAAGCCGCCGCTCACGCGCTGCACGCGGTCGACACCGGCGCCGCGCGCGATCGACGCAGCTTCGCGTTCGGTGACTGTGTCGCCGCGGCGCTCACGATAGTCTTCGCGATAGCGCGGACGGCCATCGTCGTTCGGATCGACGCGGAAACCGCGCGGGCCGACTTCGACGGTCTGTGCCTGTGCGGCCAGCGGAGCCGCAAAGGCGGCGCCGAGAACCAGCACGCCAATAGCAAGAGCCTTGCGCATCGATTGATCTCCTGTTCGTTGCGGTGGCCGTGAAATCCCGGTGGCGCGCCATGGTTCCGAAACAGTGACTCTCGGGCGCCTTGATCCGGCGGGGCAGGTGGCGCAAGAGAGAAAGCGATGGAGCAAAGCGCCGATTCCTCGAAAACCGCGTCCGGGCGCCCGCTCGGCAAGCTCGAATTGTTCACGGGCTTCGCCGAAATGGGGCTGTTTGGCTTTGGCGGAGTCGCGACAATTGCGCGCCATATCATTGTCGACAAGCGCCGCTGGATGAGCGAGCACGATTACGCGGCGGTGCTCGGCTTGGGACAGATCCTGCCCGGCGGGAACATCATCAACATGACTGTCATGCTGGGCGACCGTTTTCACGGCCCGCTCGGGTCCATCATCGCGCTGTCGGGCCTGATGATCATGCCGATCGTCATCCTGCTCGGCCTGACGCTGGTCTATGACGCCTATGCAGCCAACCCGGACGTCCGCGCGGCGACAATCGGGGCAGGGGCGGCGGCGGCGGGGCTCGTGATCGGCATGGGCCTGAAAATGGGCCGGGCGCTGCGCCTGCACCCCATCCACCTTGGCTTTGCGGTGACGACCTTCGTCGCCATGGGCGTTCTGCGGCTGCCATTCATCGCGACGATCATCGTGCTCGCGCCGCTCTGCATCGCCGCGACCTGGTGGATGCGCAAGCGATGATAAGTGATTCGCCGCTTCTCAAGCTCGCGCTGACCTTCGGGGCCCTTTCGCTGGTCTCGGTGGGCGGCGCGCCGGCCATGATGCCGGAAATTCACCGCCTTTCGGTGGAGGTGAACCCATGGCTCAGCAATGCCGGCTTCGCCCGCGATTTCGCCCTGTCGCAGACCGCGCCGGGGCCGAACTTCATGATGATCTCGCTGGTCGGCTGGCGGGTGGCAGGCTTCGCGGGTCTGATGGCGGCGACGCTGGCGGCCATCATCCCGTCCAGCATCATCGCCCTGATCGTCGGTCGCCTCTACATGCGCTTCTCGTCGCAGGCATGGTTTCCCGTGGTGAAGGACGCACTTCCGCCAATCGTACTGGGCTTGATCGTGGCCAGCGGCGTAGTGACGGCGCAGGCGGCGGTTTCCGACACGCTCGGCTTCGCCATTGTGATCATGTCGACGACCATCGTCGCGCTCACCCGGCAGAACCCGCTGGTCGCTATCGCGACGGGCGCGATCATCGGCCTTGCGGCAGGGCGGCTGGGCTACCTTTAGGTTATCCGACCAAAGTACAGCCATCCTGCCTCGACCATGCCACGCAAAGGTCGTACTTGAGCCCTCGGGCCGCTTGCGCCTCACGCTGCGCTGCGATACTCCTCCGCCCGTCTTGTGGACCGCGCCGCACCGGATTGTTCGCGCGCGACCTGGTCTCTGGACCGCCTGGAACACTCCAGCCTTCGGGTCAGCGCATGTCGAGCCTTTTGTCTGACTACCTGCCGCTCGTAATCTTCATGGCCGTCGCCGGCGCCATTTCCGCGGCCTTGCTCGTCGCGCCCTTCGTGGTGGCTTATTCCAAGCCCGACCCGGAGAAGCTGTCGGCCTATGAATGCGGCTTCAATGCTTTCGACGACGCCCGCATGAAATTCGACGTGCGTTTTTATCTCGTGTCGCTCCTCTTCATCATTTTCGACCTCGAAGTCGCTTTCCTGTTCCCGTGGGCTGTGGCCTTCAAGGACGTTGGCCTGTTCGGCTTCTGGTCGATGATGATCTTCCTCGGCGTGCTGACGATCGGCTTCGCCTATGAATGGAAGAAGGGAGCGCTGGAGTGGGATTGATGGAAAACCAGACCCTGAATCAAACTCTCGTCGCTCAGGCCCCCCGGGGCATTCTCGATCCGGCCACCGGCAAGCCCGTCGGCGAGACCGATCCTTTCTTCGTCAACGTGTCGGACCAGCTCGCCGATCGCGGCTTCCTCATCACGTCGGTGGACGATCTCATCGCCTGGTCGCGCACCGGCTCGCTGATGTGGATGACCTTCGGCCTGGCGTGCTGCGCGGTCGAGATGATGCAGATGTCGATGCCGCGCTACGACGCGGAGCGCTTCGGCTTCGCGCCGCGCGCCTCGCCGCGCCAGTCCGACGTGATGATCGTCGCCGGCACGCTGACCAACAAGATGGCCCCCGCGCTCCGCAAGGTCTACGACCAGATGCCGGAGCCGCGCTACGTCATTTCGATGGGCTCATGCGCCAACGGCGGCGGC
>JANXTB010000413.1 GCA_025356415.1 Hyphomicrobiales bacterium | reverse complement strand
ATGCGCATCTGGATTTCATCGATCTGCGATGTAGCCCGCGTGCGGCGCTCGGCCCATGAATTGCGCTCGAGCGCAATCGCCTCGCGGCGACGCTGGCGCGCTTCGGCCTCGCGCGAAAGCCCCTGCATGGCGGCGCGCGCCTCAGCCGCCTCGCCACGGCGCTGCGCGGATTCAGCGCGCGCGCGCTCCAGTTTCACGACCATCGATTGCGTGGCCGCGAGGCTCTTCAGCGCGACTTCGGCGTCGGACTTCTTGACCAAAGCTTCGTCGCGGTTTTCCGCAAAGCGCGTCACGCCTTCTTCCAAAGCCGAGATGCGCGTCGCGACCTGCGCGCGCGAACGCTCGACCTGCGACAGCTTCTCGCGCGCTTCTTCGACCTGACGTGCGGCTGCGCGCGCGGTCTGGCGCGCGTTCATTTCGTTGACGCTGGCTTCGCGCAATTCGGCCTGGGCTGCTTCCGCCGCCTGCTTGGCGATGTTGGCGGCTTCGCGCGCCTCGAGCGCTTCTTCCTTCAGATCGCCGAGGCGGTTCTTTTCAGCCAGACGACGCGCGGCGGGCGTCGGGGCTTCGGCGGCGGCGGTGAAACCGTCCCAGCGCCAGAAATCGCCTTCCTTGGAAACAAGACGCTGCCCGGGGCGCAGGCGCTTCTGCAATTGTGCGCCTTCGCTGCGCAACACGACGCCGATCTGCGACAGGCGGCGCGCCAGCACGCGCGGCGCGCGCACGACCTCCGACAAAGCGCGCACGCCAGCCGGCAGCGGCGCATCATTGGAGGCTTCGCTCGCTTCGCCCCAATGCGCGGGCGCCGACGCATTGGTGGATGCGTCGAGATCGTCGCCGAGTGCGGCGCCAAGCGCGGCTTCATAGCCCTTCTCGACGTTGATTTCGTCGACGACCGGCGGCCACAAATCGCCGGACGCGGAATTGAGCAGGTTGGAAAGCGTGCGCACTTCCGTTTCAAGGCGCTGCGCCTTGCGTTCGGCATCCGTCAGCGGGCCGCGCGCGGCGGTCTCGCGTTCGCGCGCGTCGGCGTGGCGCTGCTCGGCGGCTATCATCGCCTCTTCGAGCTGGGCGGCGCGCTCGGTGGATTCCTCCAGCGCCATCGCCAGCGTTTCGATTTCTTCGTCCGAACCCGCGCCCTGCTTCAGGGATGAAAGCTCAGCGGCGACCTTGCGCCATTCGGCTTCGAAACGATCATAGCGCTGCGTCTCTTCGCGCAACGCCTGCTCAAGCGTGTTGCGGCGCGCGTTGAGATCGGAGAGGGCAGACTGCGCCTCGGCAAGCTCGCGCTCCGCATCCACCAGCGCGCCTTCGGCGTCGGCGAGACGGGCCTTGGCTTCGAATTCGAACTCGGCCGCGTTTTCATTGGCCTCGTCAATTTCGGCGGCCTCGGACTCTAGCTTGTCGAGCACGCCGGCGGCGTCTTCGATCAGCGCGGTTTCGCGCGCCAGATCCCGCGTCAATTGCGCGAGGCGGCGTTCGAGTTCGGCGGCGCGTTCCTGCGCGCGCTTTTCCTCGACGTCGAGTTGGTCGCGCGCGATGATCAGGCGCTGCAGGGCGGCGCCGGCTTTCGCCTCTTCGTCGCGCAGCCCGGGAAGGTGATGGGCGGCGATGGCTTGCAGGCGCGCGGCCTCGGCCTGCAGGCGTGTGCGCTCTGCGACTTCGCCGGTGTCGGCGCGCAGCTTCTCTTCGCCGCGCGCAAGGTCGCCCGTCACGTCGCGCCATGAGATGTGATAGAGCAGCGCCTCGTTGCGGCGAATGTCTGAGGCGAGATTCTTGTAGCGGCCCGCCTGACGCGCCTGGCGCTTCAGCGAGTCGATCTGGCTGTCGACCTGCTTGATGACGTCTTCAAGCCGTCCGAGATTTTCCTCCGCGCCCTTCAGGCGCAGTTCGGCCTCGTGGCGGCGTGAATGCAGGCCGGCGATGCCGGCGGCTTCTTCCAGAATGCGGCGGCGCTGTTGCGGCTTGGCGGAAATGATCTCGCCGATGCGGCCCTGGCCCACCATGGCGGGCGACCGCGCGCCCGTGGAGGCGTCGGCGAACAGCAGCATTACGTCACGTGCGCGCGCTTCCTTGCCGTTGATGCGATAGACCGACCCCTGTTCGCGCTCGATGCGGCGCGTCACTTCGATAATGTCGGAATCGTTGAAGGCGGCGGGCGCCGTACGGTCGGAATTGTCGAGCACCAGGCCGACTTCCGCCGTGTTGCGGGACGGGCGATTGCCGGAGCCGGAGAAGATCACGTCGTCCATGCCGGACGCGCGCATGTTCTTGTAGGAGTTCTCGCCCATCACCCAGCGCATGGCTTCGGTGAGGTTAGACTTGCCGCAACCGTTCGGCCCGACGATGCCGGTCAGGCCCGGCTCGATCAGGAAATCGGTATTGTCGCAGAAGCTCTTGAAACCGACGATGCGCAGGCGGTTAAACTTCATAGGACGCGGGCTCCGGGCGACGGCTCCAAAATCAAGGGCTCCAGTCAAGACGGGTTTCGGCGGCGAAAACGCGCCGCCGTCCCCGTGGGCCGGTTAGGGCTCTCGGGGAGCGGTCTAAGGCGTCACAAGGTCCGCGCCGGTTCAAGCCGAGCGGCAAGATTTCCTGTGTGCAACCAGACTTATCCAGCCCAAATACGCCCGTAACGTCAGCTTTTGAGCATCGGATCGATGATCTTGGCGAATTCAGCCGCCGAGAGGGCGCCGTTCACGCGCTTGCCGTTGACGAAGAAGGTCGGGGTGGAATCCACCTTGAAATCCTTCGCGGCGCGGTCGCGGACCGCATTGACCTTCTCGTACAGGGCCTTGTCCTTGAGGCACGCCTCGAAGGCCTGCTGCGACATGCCGGTCTGGCGCATGGAGGCGACGAGGCCCTCGAGCGGCTTGTCCTTGAAGGCCCAGTTCTGCTGCTGTGCGAACAAGAGGTCGACCACCGCCTCGCGCTTGTCGTCGCCCTGGCAGCGGGCGAGCATGAAGGCCGCCGTCGCCAGCGGATCGAACGGGAATTCGCGCAAAGTGAACCGGGCCTTACCGGTATCGAGGTAGGTCTTCTTCAGCTCGGGGAAGGTTTCATTGGCGAAATGGCCACAATGCGGGCAGGTCATCGAGGCGTATTCGATGATCGTCACCGGGGCGTCCTTGGAGCCGATCCAGATGTCGGGCAGGGCGCCCTCGGCCATCAATTGCGCCACCGGGACGTCGCCCGCGGCCTGCGCGAGGGCCGGCGACACAAGGGCGAATTTCGCCGCGGCGGCGACCGCGCCGGCGGCCCCCATGAGTTCAAGCATCTCGCGGCGGGTCTTGGTCATGGGTTCGGGTCCTGGTTCAAAGGATTCGTCTGGGGCAAAAAGCGTGGACGAATGTGGCAAGAGGAAGGATCGGGCGCAAGAAGGCTTAGCCGTCCCTCGCGCTCTTGTCAGAAAGAACCCGCGATCCGAGCCGGGTGAGGGCGGTGCGCAGCGCCTCGTCCTCGACTCCGGCGCTTTGCTTTTCAGCCTCGGCGCGGGCGGCGGGATCATCCACCGGGCGCCGGCGCGGAGCAGGGCGCGAAATGCCGATCGGGCCCTGGCGCAGCAGCAGGCGGCCAATGCAGCGCCAGCCGAGATGCGCATTGACCCGCTCGATGACGATGGAGCTGACATGCTGCAATTCGAGCGCAAAGCCGCTCTCGACGCGCACGACCAGAGAGGCGGGCTCCTGGCCCGAACCGGGTTCGGCCTTGGCCGGGCGCGCGGGCCATTGCAGTTTCACGGGCTCGCAATAACGCGCCAGCCGCTCGCCGACGATATCATCCCAGTGAAGAACGATGTCGGCCGCGCCAAAGCCCTGCTTGGCCAGAACAGGATTCATCGCCTTGGCCGTGAGATCGGCAAGCGCGAAGGTCTTCGGGCCTTTGTAGGGTGTGCGGTAGGAGCGGGGCTGGGCCATGACTCAAGCTTACCAGCCCGAGGCTTTCATTGCGAGCGGATGGCGAGCACCCCACCCATTAGCCTCGTCATTGCGAGGAGCGCAGCGACGCGGCAATCCATCTTGCGACGCGTGAATTGCTTCGCTTCGCTCGCAATGACGGGACGAATGCCTTAGATCACCCGCATGACTGAAGCGACACGCCTGCTTGCCTGGTATGACCGCCACCGACGCCACCTCCCATGGCGCGCGGCGCCGGGCGTTGCTGCGGACCCGTATGCGGTATGGCTCTCCGAGATCATGCTGCAGCAGACCACCGTCGCGGCCGTGAAGGCCTATTATGAAAAGTTTCTGGCGCTCTGGCCGCGCGTCGAGGATCTCGCCGCCGCCGAGACGGACGACGTCATGCGCGCCTGGGCGGGGCTTGGTTATTACTCGCGCGCCCGCAATCTGCATGCCTGCGCGAAAGTGGTCGCCGCCGAACACGGTGGACGCTTCCCCGCGACCGAAGAAGGCTTGCGCGCACTGCCGGGCATTGGCCCCTACACGGCTGCCGCAATCGCCGCGATTGCGTTTGGCGCGCGCGCCGTAGTCGTCGATGGCAATGTCGAGCGCGTCGTCACACGGCTCTTCGCCATCGAAGAGCCGATGCCGCGCGCCAAGCCGCTGGTGCGCGCCGCGATGGATCGCATTACGCCGGACTTGCGCGCGGGCGATTTCGCGCAGGCGACCATGGATCTTGGCGCAACGATCTGCACGCCGCGCCGACCTGCGTGCGCGCTCTGCCCGCTGAACGAGGGCTGCCTTGCGCGCATCGAGCAGCGGCAGGAAATCTTCCCCGTGAAAGCGCCCAAGGCCGAGCGTCCCTCACGCGCTGGCGCCGCGTTCTTTCTGCGCCGCCACGATGGCTCCGTGCTGGTGCGTACGCGCCCGCCCAAGGGTTTGCTTGGCGGCATGACGGAAATTCCCGGCACGCCATGGAGCGCGGATTTCGACTTGAACAGCGCGATGGATCACGCGCCGGTAGCGACTACGTGGAAGCGATTGCCCGGTTCAGTCGAGCATGTGTTCACGCATTTCGCGCTGCGCCTCACAGTGTTCGTCGCGCAGCACGATACGCCTGCGCCCGAGGGTGCGCGCTATGTCGGCGACCATGCGCTGGATGACGAGGCCCTGCCGAGCCTCATGCGCAAGATCATCGAACATGCGCGCTCTTTCGAGCGTTGAACATTCACGCGTCGTCGCGGCGGCTCGCCTCATGCGCCTCGAAGGCGCCAAGCAGGATCATGCCGGCGATCGCCATGACGAGAAGCACAAGACCCTGCGTCATGGGCGAAAGCGCGACCACCGCGCTGAAACCGAGCACGGCGCAAACAATGCAGACAAGGCCTGAAAATGCTATCCACCCCAGCATGAACGATGTCCCCGTTTTTTACGATTTTTTTGGTGCAGACTCATGAACAATACGCGCGACCGCCGCAAACCGCTCGCCACGTTTAACGGCAAGGTCTTTCACGTCGAATTCCGCGGGCGCAGTCTGGATGTGCCTGCAGCTACTGGCGATAACGGGGATGTCCTCGTCGAACTCGATAGCGTCACGCATTGGGTCATCGCTGAAGGTGAGAGCGAAGCGCCGGAGGTTTCGGTGGAAGATCTCGGCGCCATTCTCGACGCCATCGAAAACACGGCCGAAGAGGCCGAGCTTTCAATCTGGTTTGAGTAGCCGAGAAGACGATCAGGCTTCGCGCATCTGCGCGCGCATTTCCGATCTCATGTCATCGATGCAGACGAGCTTGCCGTCTTTCTCGATGTGCCAGAACGTCCAGCCGTTGCAGGCGGGAAGTCCCTGCGCCAGAGCGCCAACCTTGTGGATCGAGCCGATGATCTGGCCGAGTGTCAAGGAGCCGTCAGCGCGCACGAGCGCCTGATGGCGGCGCTTTGAATCGGTCAGGATCGTGCCCGGCTGGATCAAGCCCGCTTCGAGAACGCTCATGAATGCGACGCGCGGCTCGGAGCGTTTGGTGGGCGCGATGGCGAGCGCATTGTCGGGCAGCGGAATGACAGCATCGATGCGCTTGCGCGCGGCTTTTGCGTAGACGGAATCGCGTTCCGTGCCGATGAAATAGCGACCGAGGCGGCGCGCGACTGCGCCCGTCGTGCCCGAGCCGAAGAACGGATCGAGGATCACGTCGCCCTTGTTGGAGGCTGACAGAACAACGCGCGTGAGAAGCGCTTCCGGCTTCTGCGTCGGATGCGTCTTGCGTCCCGCTTCATCCTTCAGGCGCTCGCCGCCCGTGCAGATCGGCAGCAGCCAGTCGGAGCGCACCTGGCAATCTTCATTGCCGGCCTTCAGCGCTTCGTAGTTGAAAGTATAATTCTTGCCCGACGCGCTTTTTGTCGCCCAGATCATCGTTTCATGCGCATTGGTGAAACGGCGGCCGCGGAAATTCGGCATCGGATTGTTCTTGCGCCAGACGATGTCGTTCAGGATCCAGAAGCCGAGATCCTGCAAGATGGAGCCGACGCGGAAGATGTTGTGATAGGAGCCGATGACGAAAATCGTCGCGTCCGGCTTCATCACGCGGCGCGCGGCGGTGAGCCATTCGCGCGTGAACTTGTCGTAATCGGCGAAGCTCGCGAACTTGTCCCAATCATCGTCGACAGCATCGACAACGCTCTGGTCCGGACGCGAGAGCGCGCCTTCGAGCTGCAGATTATATGGAGGATCGGCGAAGATCAGGTCGATCGAATTCGCCGGCAGATTGTTGATCTCGGCGATGCAATCGCCAAGCAGGATCTGGTCGAGCGGCAGCGAAGGCCGCGCGCTCGGAACAGGAGCGGGCAGCGACTTTGCGCGCCGCACCGAAACCCCAGTACGCATTACATCAATCTGGGGTTTGGAGCGGGACGCCCCGGCACGTGCGATACTCATGAACAACACCGGGTGATACGCAAACTCAACACGAATGAATTTGCGCGAACCCGGTAAAGACGAGGTTTAAGATGGTGAAGACCGACTGTGCCCTTTCGCGACGATTTGGTTAAAATCGATCAACAAGGGTTTCCCGAAATTAACATCGGGCGATTTCGACGACCTTCGACGACGCTCAGGCGACTTCGAAAATGTCAGGCTCGTCAACAGCTTCGCCGTCCGGTTTCAAGGGCGAAAAGCTGTAGCGGTGATAGGGGCAGGGGCCGTGCGCGGTGAGCGCGGCGAGATGCGCCTTGGTGGCGTAGCCAGCGTGATTTTCAAAACCGTAAAGCGGATAGAGCGCGCCGAGCCGTTTCATCAGCCGGTCGCGCGTGACCTTGGCGACAATCGAGGCGGCGGCGATGGAAAAAGAAATTCCGTCACCCTTGATGATAAATTCGCTCTGGCAGCAAAGACCTTGCGGGATGTCGTTGCCGTCGATCAGCGCATGGACCGGGCGAATCGACAGGCCGGCGAGCGCGCGGCGCATGCCGCCCAGCGTCGCCTGACGGATGTTGACGATGTCGATCTCGCGCGGCGAGGCCAGCGCCACGCTGACGCAGAGCGCCTTCTTCATGATGATCGCGTAGAGACGTTCGCGCTCGTCGAAGCCGAGCTGCTTGGAATCATCCAGGCCGCGCGGCAGGTTTTCAGGGTCAAGGATGACGGCGGCCACCGCAACCGGCCCGGCGAGTGGGCCGCGCCCGGCCTCGTCGACGCCCGCGACCGGCCAGCGGCCTTCCTTCAGATGACTTCTCTCGATTCGAAAATGCGGCATGACCCTGCGGCGCGACAAAGGGGTGAGCCGTTGTTCTGCATGGCCGATCGCGCCGTGTAAAGGCGGCGCGCGGGCGCCTGTGGAAAGCCGGGATTATTCGGTGAGCCGCACGCTGCCGTCGGGGCCGGGGATGCGGGCGGGGTCGAAGACCATCTCCCAGACGTGGCCGTCCGGGTCGGCGAAGGCGCCGGCTGCGCCGTTCACGCCCGAGCGGGCGATCAAGATTCGCGCGCCGGCCTGCTCGGCCTGCTCCAGGGCGAGGCTGATCGCGTTGCGGTCGCCATAATGCTGGCTGTGCACAGCGTAGACATGCGGATCCGCCGCGCCGACATCGAGCGCCAGCGCGTCGCTCGGCGTGAACCGCAGGAGCAGATTGTTAAGCTCGAAAATCGTCTCCGATCGGGTGCTGGCTGAACGCGCGCGCCGCCACCCCAGCCGCTCGTAGAAAAGCGTGGCGCGATCGACGCTGCTGACGCCAAGCGTCAGGCACGAGAGGCCGGGATACAAACGCATGGCGATCTCCTGATCGAAAATAGGGCCGGTGAAAACTCTAGAACAGCGATAATTGCGCGCCCTCGCGCGCCGCCCTGATGAACAGGTCGGTGCGCAGGCGTTGTTTCTGGACGTTGAGGCCGAGCCTTTCGCAAGCGGCCTGAAAACGTCGCCCGGTCATCAGCGCGTAGGGGCCTTTGCCCGTCTGCCTTTTGCCCCACGTCGAATCGTAAGCCTTGCCGTCGCGCATCGCGCGCACGAGCGAGAAGACGTGGCGATATTTGTCGGGCGCATGGGCGAGCAGCCATTCGCTGAACACGTCTTCGACTTCGAGCGGCAGGCGCAGCATCACATAGCCGGCCTCGCGCGCGCCGGCCTCATGCGCGCGGGCGAGGATCGACTCGATTTCGGAATCGGTGACGGCAGGAATGATCGGCGCGACCATGACGGTGGTGGGGATTCCCGCCTCGCTCAACTGGCGAATGGCGTCGATGCGGCGCTCGGGCGTTGCAGCGCGCGGCTCCATCGAGCGCGCGAGCTTGCGGTCGAGCGTGGTGATCGACAGCGCCACTTTCGCCAAGCCCTTGGCGGCCATGGGTCCCAGAATGTCGATGTCGCGCGTCACCAGCGCGGATTTGGTGACGATGCCGACCGGGTGATTGAGCCGCGCCAGAACCTCCAGCACGGAGCGCATGACGCGGTGCTGCTTTTCGATGGGCTGGTAAGGATCGGTGTTGGTGCCGATCGCGATGGTTTTCGGCTGGTAATTCGGCGCCGACAATTCGCGCTCGAGCAGTTCCGCCGCGCCGTCCTTCACGAACAGCCGCGTCTCGAAATCGAGCCCGGCGGACAGGCCGACATAGGCGTGCGTCGGGCGCGCGAAACAATAGGTGCAGCCGTGCTCGCAGCCGCGATAGGGATTGATCGAACGGTCGAAGGAAATATCCGGCGACTCATTACGCGTGATGATTTTCTTTGGGCGCTCATGCGTGATTTGCGTGGTGAAAACCGGCAGATCTTCCAGCACGCCCCAGCCGTCGTCCTGCAGTTCGCGCTTTTCCGTCTCGAAGCGGCCCGAGGGATTGCTTAGCGCGCCACGCCCGCGCCGAATCTCCTCTGGCGCCGCGGCGACCGGGGCGGCCTTCGGCGTAATCCGCGGGCGCGCCGGCTTGTCGATCCGCTTTTGCGCCGCCCGCGCCATACGCTGCTCCCGTTGTTCGCGATTAGAACAAATAGGGAACACGAAAACGCGAGTCAAGCAAGCCTGTTGAAAATTGGGGCGCCGTACCGGGTTTTTCCGGCGAAGTTCGTGGTGTAGGAAACGCCATGCTGTCAGCCATCATTCTCGCCTCGGATTCACGCCACGCGCCGGTTGCTCCGGACGCCTTGGTGCGCACGCTCGCCGCTCTCGTGCCCGCCGCCATCGAGGGCCTCGTGCGCGACGTCACGCTCGCGGGGCTGGCTGGAAGCGAGCTCGCCGAAATCGCCGATCACGCAGGCTGCGAATTCACCGAGAGCGCGGATGCGGCGATGATCGTCGCCCATGCGTTGAAGCTCGCGCGCGGGCCGAATGTTTTCCTGCTGCGCGCCGGGCGTGCGCCGGAAGCGGGCTTCATTGACGAGATCGGCGATTTTCTGGCGCGCAGCGATGCTGGCGCACGCGGCGCGTTGATGCGCGAAAAGCCCGAGACGTTTTTGACGCGTATGATTCCCGCGTTGTCGCCGGCAGTCGGATTGATCGCGTCGCGTCAGCGGATGATAGATGCGGCGAAAAGCGATCTCGTGAGCCTGGTGCGCGCGTTACGTCCGCAAGTGACTTTGCGCGCACGCGCACGACGCGTGGATTGAGCGTTGCGCATCCCTTCTCCCGCGCTGGCGGGAGAAGGTGTCATGCGAAGCATGACGGATGAGGGCGTTTCAGCTTGAAGATTCTTGCGAGAGAGCGGTTTCTGTGATCCGGCGCCCTCACCCGTCTGGCTTCGCCAGCCACCCTCTCCCGCCAGCGCGGGAGAGGGGCGCACACACGATTTCTACTTCGCCTTGCCGCGCCGCAGATGCTCGTCCAGCCTCGGCATGATCTCCACGAAATTGCAGGGCCGGTGGCGGTAGTCGAGTTGTTGCGCGAGGATGCCGTCCCACGCGTCCTTGCAGGCGCCGGGCGAGCCGGGCAGCACGAAAATATACGTTGCGCCCGCAACGCCCGCCGTCGCGCGCGACTGGATCGTCGAGGTGCCGATCTTGTCGTAGGAAATGCGATGAAAGACGGCTGAAAAGCCGTCCATGTGTTTTTCAAACAAGGGCTCGATCGCTTCCGGCGTCACGTC
This sequence comes from Hyphomicrobiales bacterium, assembly GCA_025356415.1. GTDB lineage: Bacteria > Pseudomonadota > Alphaproteobacteria > Rhizobiales > Beijerinckiaceae > Terripilifer. The sequence continues at coordinate 3,822 of JANXTB010000413.1, read as the reverse complement.
GCGGCCGGTGAAGCCCGTGCCGCCGGTCGTGATGATCGCGTCGATGCTTTTGTCTTCGATCCAGCCGCGCACAATCTTGCGAATGTCCTCGACATCATCCTGCACGATGGCGCGCGCGCCGAGCCTGTGCCCGGCGCCTTCCAATCGCGCGACAAGCGTGTCGCCGGATTTGTCATCGGCAATCGCGCGCGTGTCGGAGATCGTCAGCACGGCGATCGACAGCGGAACGAATGTCAGGCTCTCGTCGATGCCAGCCATTATTGCTGTCTCGCAAACGTATTGCAGGAATCGATCTGGCCCGATTGCAGGCCGCGCTGCAGCCATTGCACACGCTGCGCGGACGAGCCGTGCGTGAACGAGTCAGGCACGATGGAACCGCGCGACGCTTGCTGCAGACGATCATCGCCAATCGCCTGCGCGGTGTTGACCGCCTTTTCGATATCGCCCTGTTCGAGGATCTTCCACTTGCGATCGGCGTTCGCCGCCCACACGCCCGCAAGACAATCCGCCATCAGTTCGATGCGCACGGAAATGCGGTTGGCGTCGGCCTTGTCGCCGCTCTGCTGCTGCGCTTTTTGCGCGCGCGTCAGAATGCCGAGCTGGTTTTCGACGTGATGGCCGATCTCATGCGCAATCACATACGCATAGGCGAAATCGCCGCCGCCGCCGAGCTTGCGTTTCATGTCGTTGAAGAAGGATGTGTCCAGATAGACGCGCTGGTCGAGCGGGCAATAGAACGGCCCCATCGCCGATTGCGCGCGTCCGCAGGCCGATGCGGTCTGGCCGTTGAAAAGCACGAGGCGCGGCGCGGTATATTTGATGCCCTTCTGGGCGGGCAGGACCTCGTTCCACACGTCTTCAGTCTGCGCGAGAATCGCGGAGACGAAGCGTCCGGTGTCGTCGGTCGGCGGCGTGGTCGGGCGACTATTGGTCGGCCGCTGCTGCTCGACATAGCCCGAGCGCGAGCCTTGCGTCGCCATTTCAGCGCCGCTGATGAGGATGCGCGGATCGATGCCCAGCGCATAGCCGATGATGCCGAGCACGATCATCGTGCCGATGCCAAGACCACCGCCGCCAAACGACAGGCCGCCGCCGCCACCGCCGCCGGAATCGTCGCCACGGCGGTCTTCAATGTTTCCGGATTGGCGGAAATCTTCCCATCTCATCGACTGTGTCTCCCAACGCTGCCTCTGATGGCAACGCAAAGCCCGCGTGTTCGGTCCCTACTTCAGTCCCTTGTCGGCAAGCGCCTTCCTCAGCGCCTGCATATCAGCCCAGGCGTAGCGTTTCGCCGCCGGCGCCTTGAGCAGGTAATCGGGATGGAACATGGCTATGGCGGGCACGATTTTCGAGTCCGGCAAAGCCAGTTCAAACCATTTGCCGCGCGCGCGCACGATCGGCTCCTTGGCTCCGAGTATGGCGCGCGAGGGCAGGTCGCCCAGTGCGACCACGATTTCGGGCGCCGCAAGCTCAAGGTAGCGCCGCAGGAAGGGCTCGCAGACCGCGATTTCAGTGGGAGTCGGCGGCTTGCCGCCAGCCGGGCGCCACGGCACGAGATTGACGAGATGCGCGCGCGAGCGCTCAAGGCCAATCCCGCGCAGCATAAGGTCGAACAGCGCGCCGGAACGGCCAGCCAGGATCTGGCCCGAGCGGTCGTCATCGGCATCGGGCGCGCCGCCCACGAAGGCGATTCGGGCGCTGGCCTCACCCTCGGCAAACACGAGCGATGTCGCCGAGCGCTTCAGCGCGCAACCGTTGAAACCTTCCAGCGCGGCCTTGAGGGCGTCGAGACTGGCGGCGCCTGAGGCCAATTCGCGAGCTTCGGCCAGCGCCTCCTCGGGCGATATCGCGCCCTGACCCGAGACGGCGCGCACCGGCAGCGGCTCGGGGCTGAGGCGCGGAGCGATTCGGGCTTTCGCGGCGCCGGCCTGCGCAGGCGCATCCGCCTCGGGCGCTGCGGCGGGGGCGGCAGGCTGGGCTGCCTTCGCGGCGGCCTCGGCGAAGTAATTGCGCGGCGCGTCGCCGACGGCCACGTCGACGCCCATATCCCATTGCCAGCGCAGGGCGGCGGCGAGCTCGTCCGCGCTCGCCCCGCTCATCTTCTCAAGTGTTTGATCGTCACCCGACAGCATGGCTCTCCTCTAGCACCTTCAGCGCGGTTGCGCGAAGTCTCCGGGCCGGTACAAGGAGCGTGCCTTGCTTTCAGGTGGGGATGGTTCAGGAATGAACGAGCAAGCCGGCGCCTCTGGCGCAGCTCGTGCATGACATTTTCGCGCGGGGCGCCCCGCGCTGAAGGAGACGGGAATGGCCGAGCCTGCTGACATGCCGCGCGAGGGCATGGATTTCGATGTCGTTATCGTGGGCGCCGGCCCGGCGGGTCTCGCCGCCGCGATCCGCATCAAGCAGCTCGCGCCTGACACCTCTGTCGTCGTCGTTGAAAAGGGCTCGGAAGTCGGCGCGCATATTTTGTCGGGCGCGGTCATCGATCCCATCGGCCTCGATCGCTTGCTGCCGGACTGGCGCAGCGATGCCGACGCGCCGCTGAAGACCAAGGTCAGCCAGGACCGTTTCTACATGCTGGGCCATTCAGGCGCCGTGCGGCTGCCCAACATTCTGATGCCGTCGCTGATGAACAATCACGGCAATTACGTCGGCTCGCTCGCCAATGTCGCGCGCTATCTTGCGACGCGGGCTGAGGCGCTCGGCGTCGAGATTTATCCGGGCTTCGCGGCGGCTGAAGTTCTGTACGGCGACAACGGCGAAGTGATCGGCGTCGCGACCGGCGACATGGGCGTGTCGCGCGAAGGCGACGTGAAGGACAGTTTCACGCGCGGCATGGAGCTGCGCGGCAAATACACGTTCTTTGCGGAAGGCGCGCGCGGCTCGCTGTCGAAAATGGTGATCGCGAAATATGCGCTCGATGCGGATCGCGAGCCGCAGAAATACGGCATCGGCCTGAAGGAGCTGTGGCAGATCGATCCGGCGAAACACAATCCCGGCCTCGTCATGCATTCCTTCGGCTGGCCGCTCGATTCAACGACGGGCGGTGGATCTTTCCTTTATCATCTCGAAGATGGGCTCGTGTCCGTCGGCTTCGTCGTGCATCTGAATTACAGCAATCCGACGCTGTCGCCCTTCGATGAGTTCCAGCGCTTCAAGACGCATCCGGCAATTGCGCCGATGTTCGAGGGCGGCAAGCGCATCGCCTATGGCGCGCGCGCGATTACCGAAGGTGGCTGGCAATCGGTGCCGAAACTTTCTTTCCCGGGCGGCGCGCTGCTTGGGTGTTCGGCAGGCTTCGTCAACGTGCCGCGCATCAAGGGTTCGCACAACGCCATCCTGTCGGGTATGCTCGCAGCGCAACATGCGGTTGTGGCGCTCAGCGAGGGCCGCGCGCATGACGAGCTTGCGGGTTATGAAAACGAATGGCGCAAGAGCGACATCGGCCGCGATCTCTATCGCGTGCGCAATGTGAAGCCGCTGTGGTCGAAGCTCGGCACTTATGCGGGCATTGCGCTTGGCGGGCTCGACATGTGGTGCAACCAATTGTTCGGCGCCTCGCCCTTCGGCACGCTGAAGCACGGCAAGCCCGACCACGCGACGCTGAAGCCGCTGTCGGATGTGAAACCGATCGTCTACGGCAAGCCCGATGGCAAGATTTCCTTCGACAGACTGTCGTCCGTCTTCCTCTCGAACACCAATCACGAGGAAGACCAGCCGGTGCATCTGAAGTTGAAAGATCCGAACGTGCCCGTGCGCGACAATCTTCCGCGCTACGGCGAACCGGCGCGGCTGTATTGCCCGGCGGGCGTGTACGAGATT
>JANXTB010000412.1 GCA_025356415.1 Hyphomicrobiales bacterium | reverse complement strand
GAAGGTGGACGCCCGTGCAATTCTCAAACAGAAAAGCTGGTTCCGCAGCCGCAGGACGCAGTCGCGTTTGGATTGTCGATCTTGAACGATTGCCCAATCAGGTCGTCCACGAAATCGATTCGCGCACCCTTCAGGAAATCGAGCGACACCGGATCGATCAGCACCACCGCGCCTTCGCTCTCGATGGCGAGATCGTCGTCGGTGCGGGCGGTTTCGATATCGAAGGCGTATTGGAAGCCCGAGCAGCCGCCGCCGTTCACCGCGACGCGCAGCATGGCGCCGGGCGCCTCTTTCCGGAGAATCGCCGCCACGCGTTTGGCCGCCCGTTCGGTGACGATGGGCGGGGCGTCGGACGCTGCGTCTGCTGTATGGGTCATGAAAATCCGTGACGTTTGCCTTGGGAGCCCGCCAAGATATAAGTCCGCGCGACCGCACCTTCAATGCGCGTGGACAGGGGGCCGCCTTGGAGCCGATAACCGCCGCGACCGATCGTGCGCTCCGTGCGCCCTATGCCGCCGATCCGTGGACCTCGCGCGGACGCCTGTTTCCGGAGCCGTCGTCGCCCACCCGCACCGAGTTCCAGCGCGACCGCGACCGCATTATCCATTCTACCGCCTTCCGGCGGCTCGCCCACAAGACGCAGGTCTTCGTGCCCCACGAGGGCGATCATTACCGCACGCGCCTCACCCACACGATCGAAGTCGCCCAGATCGCCCGCGCTTTGTCGCGCGCGCTGAACCTCGACGATGATCTCGCCGAAGCCCTGGCTCTGGCGCATGATCTCGGCCACACGCCCTTCGGCCACACGGGCGAGGACGCGCTGGAGGAGGCGATGGCGGGGCATGGCGGCTTCGACCACAACGCGCAGGCTTTGCGCATCGTCACCCGCCTGGAGCATCGCTATGCCTCGTATGATGGTCTGAACCTCTGCTGGGAGACGCTGGAGGGACTCGTCAAGCACAATGGCCCGCTGACCGATGTGGCGGGGCAGGGCGTTGATAAATACGCGTGGCGCGGCGTGCCGCTGGCGATCCTGGAATACGACCAGCGCCAGCCCCTCGATCTCTCGACCTACGCCTCGGGCGAGGCGCAGGCGGCGGCCATCGCCGACGACATCGCTTACAACACCCATGATATCGACGATGGCCTGCGGGCCGGCGTGTTCGAGCTGTCCGATCTGGCCGAGGTCCCGTTCCTCGGCGATCTCGTGCGCGAGATCGAGCAGGCGCATCCGCATCTTGAGCGCTCGCGCGTGGTCCACGAGCTGGGCCGGCGCGTCATCACCCGCTTCGTCGAGGATGTAATCTCCGAGTCCCGCCGCCGTCTCGAAGCGCTGAACCCCGCCAGCGCCGCCGACATCAGGGCGGCGTCGCGCACCACCGTGTGCTTTTCCGACGCTATGGCCGAGGCCGACCGGGCCATGAAGGCGTTTCTTTATCCCCACATGTACCGGCACTCGCGCGTCATGAAGGTGCGCAAAGAGGCGGCGTCCATCGTCCGCGCCCTGTTCGAGGCCTTCACCGAGGATGCGGGGCGGATGCCTGAGGAATGGTCGCTCGCAGCGCGGGCGGTCAACGGGCCGGACGAGGATGGCCGGCGCCTGCGGATCATCTGCGACTACATCGCCGGCATGACCGACCGCTATGCGGTGCAGGAGCACCGGCGGTTGTTTGGCTGGGCGCCGGAGCTGAGGTGAGCTGATTTTTGACCCGTGCGCCGAATTGGTTTAGGCCGCGCGGACGCGCATCCTTGCCGTTTTGCTGTTTCAGCCCAGATTGACGAGACCATGAACCTCTTCGCCGAGTTCCAGACCCGTGTCGCTGCGATCCTCAAGGGCATCGCCGAATCCGGCCGCCTGCCGGGCGATCTCGATCTTGGCCGGTTCGTCGTCGAGCCAACGAAGGACGCCGCGCACGGCGATCTCGCGACCAACGCCGCCATGGTCTACGCGAAAGAGGCCAAAGCGAGCTTCTCTAATCCACGCCAGCTCGCGACCGAAATCGCCTTTGCTCTGGCGGAAGACGCCGATGTGGCGGAGGCGGAAGTTGCCGGTCCGGGCTTCATCAACATTCGCCTGAAGCCCGACGTCTACTCGCGCGTGATGCGCGCGGCGCTGGCGCAGGGCGCTGATTTCGGCAAGGGGCGCGCGCTGCCTGGTCCTGTGAATGTGGAATATGTGTCGGCCAATCCGACGGGCCCGATGCATGTCGGCCATGGTCGCGGCGCTGTTTTTGGCGATGCGCTCGCCAACCTGCTGGCCTTTGCCG
>JANXTB010000321.1 GCA_025356415.1 Hyphomicrobiales bacterium | reverse complement strand
GGGTTCGACGGCGTCAGGAACCAGGTGCAGCGCCCGCCATCGGCGATGCGCTTCACGGGATGATCCACGCGCCCGTCCGCGATCACCATATGGGTACCGCCCGTGGTCGCGATCTTGCCGGCCTCGATCTTGGTGCGCATGCCGCCGCGCGACATTTCGCTGGCCGCGCCGCCCGCCATCGCCTCGATCTCAGCAGTGATGCGCGGCACGATCGGGATGAGTTCGGCCTTGGGGTCGAGATGCGGCGGCGCGGTGTAGAGCCCGTCGATGTCGGAGAGCAGGATCAGCAGATCGGCGCTCGCCATGGTGGCGACGCGCGCCGCCAGCCGGTCGTTGTCGCCGTAGCGGATTTCGGTGGTGGCCACCGTGTCGTTTTCATTGATGACCGGCACGGCGCGGAATTCGAGCAGCTTGCCGATGGTCTCGCGCGCGTTGAGATAGCGGCGGCGCTCTTCCGTGTCGTTCAGCGTGACAAGAATCTGCCCCGCCGTCATGGATCGCGCGCCGAGCACTTCCGACCATGTGCGCGCGAGCGCAATCTGGCCGACAGCTGCGGCCGCCTGACTGTCTTCCAGCCGCAAGTCGCCTTTCGGCAGCTTGAGAACCGTGCGGCCGAGCGCAATCGAGCCCGACGATACGACGAGCACGTCGCATCCATTCGCGTGCAGCTCCGCCAGATCGTCCGCCAGCGCCTCTAACCAGGCGCGTTTCAGCGCGCCCTGCCCATGATCGACCAGCAGCGACGAGCCGACTTTCACGACGATGCGGCGGAAGGACGAAAGAGCGGGCGTCGCGGTCACGTGCGTCAGGCCTTCAGGGGCTGCCAAGGCTCGGGGGCCTTGGGGGATTCGGCGATGCGCGCCGTATCGATGATGCGCGCGAGATCGCGCAGCGTTTCGGTGACATGGGTGTTGGTCGCGGCCGACAATTTGATCGGCGCGGCGCGCTTTTCGCCTTCGGCCAGAGCCGGCCCCGCCGTGCGCATCGCGCGCTTCAGGCGCTCCATCTGCTTCTTGATCGTCTCGTCATCGACCGTGTCGACCTTCGACAGCGCGACAATCTCGGCCTTTTCATCAAGCCCGTTGCCGTAAGCGGCGAGCTCATGGCGGATCGTCTTGTAGGCCTCGCCCGCATGGTCGCAGCCGACATCGACCAGATGCAGCAGCACGCGGCAGCGCTCGACGTGGCCCAAGAATCTATCGCCAAGGCCATGGCCTTCATGCGCGCCCTCGATCAGGCCCGGAATATCGGCCAGCACGAATTCACGGCCATCGACATGCACCACGCCAAGGCCGGGATGCAGCGTCGTGAACGGATAGTCGGCGATCTTTGGTTTCGCTGCCGTGACGGCGGCAAGGAACGTCGACTTGCCGGCATTGGGCAGGCCGACGAGGCCCGCATCGGCGATCAGCTTGAGGCGCAGCCAGATCTCCATCTCAATGCCGGTCTGGCCGGGATTGGCGCGCCGCGGCGCGCGATTGGTCGAGGTGGTGAAGTGCAGATTGCCGAAGCCGCCATTGCCGCCGCGCGCGAGCACGACGCTCTCGCCGACTTCGGTGAGGTCGGCGATCAAGGTCTCGCCATCGACATCATAGATCTGCGTGCCGACCGGCACCTTCAGCACGGAATCGTCGCCGCGCGCGCCGGCGCGGTTGCGGCCCATGCCGTGCATGCCGGTCTTGGCCTTGAAGTGCTGCTGGAAGCGATAGTCGATGAGCGTGTTCAGGCCATCGACGCATACGACGATGACATCGCCGCCGCGTCCGCCGTCGCCGCCGTCGGGCCCGCCGAATTCGATGAACTTTTCACGGCGGAACGAGACGGCGCCGGCGCCGCCGTCGCCCGAGCGGATGTAGATGCGGGCCTGGTCGAGGAATTTCATGTGTCTTCCCTATCCGAGGCCAAGTGTTGGAGCAATGGCCCGGAGCATTGGAGCGCCCGGACGAGACCTGCCCCGTCCGGGCGTAAGGTTCAATGGAGCGGCAGCGCGATGCGGCTTGCGACGCCCGCGCGGGCGGACAGCCACGCGTCACGCGTGATCACCGAATGCGACGCGCCGGCCGGCGGCTTTGGAAAGCCGCAGCGGGCGAGCACCTTGCGTGAGGCGACATGCCCCTCGCGCACCGGCGCCTCGATGGTCTGCGCATCGGGCAGCATGAAAGCCATGTCGAGCACGGCCTCAATCGCCTCCTGCATCAGGCCCTGCCCCCAGTATGGCTTGCCGAGCCAGTAGCCGAGAACGAGATCGGCATCCCCCGACGCAATTTCAGCGCGCGACTGCACGCCGACCATGCCCACGAAGGCGCCCGGATCGTTGCGCGGCGCAAGAGCCAGCACGAGTCCGCGTCCATCCGCATTGGCCCGGCGCGCGCCAAGCACGAAGTCCCCGGCCTCGACCGGCCCAAAAGGCTGCGGCAGGCAGGTCATCAGCCTGGCGACGTCTTGATCCGAGGCGAGGCGGGCGAAAGCCGGCGCATCTACGGCGCGCGGCCAGCGCAGCCAGAGACGGGCGGTTTCGATCCGGAAAACATCGTCACGGGTCAGATCGGGAAACATGGATATCTCCAGTCCGCTTGCGGCGCCCTCCCGATGATCATCGAAGAAAGCGTCAAAACGACGAAGGGGAAGTGGTCTCCCACTCCCCCTGGTCCCCTTGCGGGGCGGACTGGTCCGGATCGGTTCGGGGTCTGGCCCTTTCGCGATCCTTGGTTCTTGGAAGAACCTGTCCACCGGGTCTCGTGAGAGACGGTGGGGGTCCTTCGTCAAACCACCACCTTTATTCTGCTGCCAGCGCCTGCGGCACGACCGTTACGAATGCACGGCCATTGCCTTTGGTGACGAAGAGCACTTTGCCCGGTACGAGGGCGAAGAGCGTATGATCGACGCCCATGCCGACGTTGGCGCCGGGATGCCACTTCGTGCCGCGCTGGCGGACGATAATGTTGCCGCCGATGACGTTCTCGCCGCCGAACTTCTTGACGCCAAGACGGCGCCCGTCAGAGTCGCGGCCGTTGCGGGATGAACCGCCTGCCTTTTTGTGAGCCATGGATCTGCTCCGAACCTGATAGCCCTGTGGAATGTTCCGAGGGCTGAAATGAATGCGTTGTGAACCCTATAACAGAACAGGGCCCAATGGTGAACCGGGTCGCGCGATCAGTTCAGCGCGATGCCGGTGATGCGCACGATGGTCAGATCCTGACGGTGACCACGCTTGCGCTTCGAATTCTTGCGGCGGCGCTTCTTGAAGGCGATGACCTTCGGGCCGCGATCCTGCTTGACGATTTCGCCCGAGACCGTGACGCCAGCGACCGTCGGGGCGCCAACCTTCATGGTCTCGCCATCGACGAGCATGAGCACTTCATTGAACGTCACCTTGTCGCCGGCTTCGCCAGCGAGCGTCATGACGGTAATCTTGTCTTCGGCGGCAACCTTGTACTGCTTGCCGCCGGTTTTGATGACTGCGAACATCGTTTTTCCTCGTGTTCAATCCGGCTCTGCCACCAGAGGTCTCCCCCTGAGGACGGCCAGCTTCTTTGCAGGTGCAAACCAGCGTGAATGCTTCGGCACGCAAGGGCCACAAGCCCAAACGAAAGATGCGGCCCGAAAGCCGCGCGCCGAAGCGAGGGGCCTCTATAGGGGGAGGACGGGCGAAAAGTCAACGGAATTCCCTGCGCCCGTCATTGCGAGCAAAGCGAAGCAATCCAGCGGCCGCGCCTGAGGCTTCTTGATTGCCACGTCGCTTTGCTCCTCGCAATGACGACGCGGGGCTGGAGCCCCCATTGCCCTCTTCCCCGGCCCCGCTAAACTCCCCCCATGACGCTCATCATCAATAACAAAGAAGTCGCCCAGGTCCTCACCATGCCCGACACGATCGCGGCGCTGGAGACCTCCTATCTCAATCTCGCGTCCGGAGAGGCGGTCTGCCGCCCGCGGATCGACATCCGCATCCCCACCAGCGACCCCACCAAGAACTACCAATGGGGCACGATGGAGGGCGGCTCGACCGGCGGCTATTTCGCCATCCGCATGAAGTCCGACATCATCTACGAGAGCCAGTACAATGGCGTGATCACGCAGGAGAAATACTGCACGAAGCCCGGCCTGTTCTGCGGCCTCATCCTGCTGACCTCGATCGAAAATGCCGAGCCGCTGGCGCTCATCAACGACGGCCACCTGCAGCACATGCGGGTCGGCGGCGACGGCGGGATCGGCGTGAAATACATGGCCCGCAAGGATGCCGAGGTCGTGGGCATCATCGGCTCGGGCGGCATGGCGCGGACGCATATGCAGTCGTTCACCGCCGTGCGCAACATCCGCAAGGTGCAGGTGTTCAGCCCGACGAAAGCCAATCGCGAGGCCTTCGCGGACGAAATCCGCGCGCAATACGGCATCGAAGTGCAGGTCTGCGACGCGCCCGAACAGGTCTATCGCGGCGCGCATATCATGGCGGGCCTGACCGATTCCGCCGTTCCGGTGCTCAATGGCGACCTGCTGGAGCCGGGCACGCATATCGTCAACATCGGTGGCAGCGGCATTCCCGACAAGCGCTCGCTGGAGCGGGTCGACGTGTACCTGCGCTTCGGCGACGCGCCCGCCCCGCGCGGCCGCCCGGACCTCGCGCTCGACGACGAATATATCGCATGGGAAGCGCGGCCCAATGCGACCAAGCATGGCGACGGGCGTCGGGGCAAGAAGGCGCATGGCGTGACCCTGCCTGAAAAGCGCATCACGCTGGCCGACATCGTGTCGGGCCAGGCGAAAGGCCGCACCTCGGACGACCAGATCACCTATTCGGAACGCGGCAATCTGCAGGGCGCGCAGTTCTACGCAGTGGCCGGCCGAGTCTACGAACTGGCGAAAGTGGCAGGGCTCGGACACGAGATTCCAACCGAGTGGTTCCTGCAGGACATCCGGAATTGATGGTCGCGAGGCGCAAATTGACGCGACGCTTGAGCCCGCCTTGCTCCCGCCCGCTTTGAAATGCTAACGCTCACACATGTTCAAACGTCTCTATCACTGGACGCTTTCGCTGGCCGAGAGCCCGCGCGCCACCTGGGCGCTGGGCGCCATTGCTTTCGCTGAAAGCTCGTTCTTTCCGATCCCGCCCGACGTCATTCTCGTGCCGATGTCGCTCGCCCGCCCCAAGCAGGCGTGGTTCTACGCCGGCATCTGCACCATCGCCTCGGTCGCCGGGGGCATTCTGGGCTACGGGATCGGCTGGCTGCTTTGGGATTCGGTCGGCCATTGGCTGATCGACCTTTATGGCTACACCTCGCGCATGGATGCGGTGAAGGCCGGTTATGACCAGTGGGGCTGGCTGTTCATTCTTGTGAAGGGGCTCACGCCCATTCCGTTCAAGCTCGTCACCATCGTCTCGGGATTGCTTGAATATAACTTCCCGCTGTTCGTCGGCTTGGCGCTGATAACGCGCGGCGCGCGCTTCTTCCTCCTGGCCGGGCTGCTGCACAAATTCGGCGGACCCATCAAGGAACTGCTGGAACGCCATTTCGCGACCTTCATGATCGCCATTCTGGTGATGATCGTCGGCGGCTTCTGGCTTGCGGGGAAGATGTTCTGATGCTGCGCTCCACCACGCCGTTTCGCGCCGCGCTGGCGATCACGCTGATCGCCTTCGCCACCATCGCGGGCGCGTGGATTTTCGAAGCCTTCGGCTATCTGCCTTGCGAGCTCTGCCTGAAGCAACGCTGGGCCTATTACGCAGGCGTGCCGCTCGCCGCATTGACGACCCTCGTCGCCGCGCGCAGCGAAAAGCTCGCGCGCCCGCTGCTCTGGCTGCTCGCTCTGCTATTCTTCGGCAGCATGATTTTCGGCATTTATCATTCGGGCGTCGAATGGGGCTTCTGGCCGGGTCCGACGACCTGCACGGGCGCGGCGACCACGGCCGACAGCATGGATGATTTCATGAAGCAATTGCAGACCACGCAGGTCGTGCAATGCGACAAGGTCGCGATCCGGATTTTCGGCCTGTCGCTCGCCGGCTGGAACGCCGTGATCTCCGCCGCGATGAGCGCGCTTGCTATCACGGCCGCGCGCGCAAAAGCCTAATCGGCAGAGGCCTGATCTTCATCGTCGAGCGCGAGACGCGCGCGGGCGCGCAGCTTTTCCGTCTCAGACTTCAGCTGTCCGCAAGCGGCGAGAATGTCGCGGCCGCGCGGCGTGCGCACCGGGCTCGCGTAACCTGCGTTGAAGACGATGTCGGAGAATTGCTCGATGGTCTCCCAGTCCGAACATTCGTACTGCGTGCCCGGCCAGGGATTGAACGGGATCAGATTGATCTTCGCCGGAATGCCCTTCAGCAGGCGCACCAGCTGGCGCGCTTCGGCGGGTGAATCGTTCACGCCTTTCAGCATCACATATTCGAACGTGATGCGGCGCGCGTTCGAGGCGCCGGGATAATTGCGGCACGCGTCGAGCAGATCCTTCAGCGGATATTTCTTGTTCAGCGGAACGAGCTTGTTGCGCAGCTCGTCATTGGTCGCGTGCAGCGAAATGGCGAGCATCGTGCCGGCGGCGTCGCCAAGCGGCTCGATCTGCGGCACCACACCCGATGTCGACACAGTGATGCGGCGCTTGGACAGCGACAGGCCGTCGCCATCCGTGAGCACGCCGATCGCGTCCGTCACCTGATCGAAATTGTAGAGCGGTTCGCCCATGCCCATGAAGACGATGTTGGACACCGGGCGCACGCCCTCGCCGACGGGAATGAGGCCATCGTCATCGGGCCTCGTCTGGCCCGGAAAATCGCCGAGCATGTCGCGCGCAACGACGAGCTGCTGCACGATCTCTTGCGCCGACAAATTGCGCACGAGCTTCTGCGTGCCCGTGTGGCAGAAGGTGCAGGTCAGCGTGCAGCCGACCTGGCTAGAAATGCACAGAGTCCCGCGATCGCTTTCAGGAATGTAGACGCATTCGATTTCCGCGCCCTTGTCGCGCGCATCCACCGGCGGCATGCGGATCAGCCACTTGCGCGTACCGTCCTTCGACAGCTGCGCGGCGACGACCTCGGGGCGCGACAGCGAATAGGTCTCGGCGAGTTTCGCGCGCAGCACTTTCGAGACGTTGAGCATGGCGTCGAACGAGCTCGCGCCCTGGAAATAGATCCAGTGCCAGAGCTGCCCCACCCGCATCCGCTGCTCGCGCTCGGGCACGCCAACGGCGCCCAGCGCAGCGGCGAGCTGCGCGCGCGTCAGCCCCACGAGCGAAGGCTTGGCCTGCACGGGGGCGGCTGTGGGTGTTTCGAGCACGATGTCAGTCATGGGCGCGGCTCATAGCAGGTTTTGAAGAGGGGGGCGAGAAGAAGCGCCGCGACATCGTGTGCGCCCCTCTCCCGCGCTCGCGGGAGAAGGGACCACGCGGATCAAACCTTCCGCTCAACTGCCCCCAGCGCATCCGCCAGCCGCGCTTTCGCGCTGCCCGGCTGGAGCGGCTTCTGCTGGCTCTCGTGCGGCGCCCAACCCGACAGCCACACAAATTCGAACGTCGCCCGCAGCCGCCCGTCCGTATCGGCAAAGCGCGACTGGTAGATTTCCGCCGCGCGCATCAGCACGGCACGACGCAGCGGACGGCGGTCGCGGGCGACCAGCGCATTGGTGGCGCCCATCGCGCGCAGGTCGCGCAGAAGGCCGAAGATCGAGGCGTAGCGAACCGTGATCGTGTCCACGTCCGTCACCGGCAGAGCGAAGCCCGCCCGCTGCAGGAGGCCGCCCATGTCGCGTAGATCCGCGAAGGGCGCGACGCGCGGCGAGACGCCGCCGGTGATCGCCTCTTCGGCTTCGGCGAAGGCCAGCCGCAATTCCTGCAGGGTCTGGCCGCCGATCAGGCAGCCCATGAAAAGCCCGTCTGGAGCCAGCGTGCGGCGGATCTGCAGCAGGGCGCCGGGCAGATCGTTCACCCCCTGCAGGGAAAGCGCAGAAACGACGAGATCGAACGAACCGGGCGCGAACGGCAGCGCCTCTTCATCGGCCGCGAGCCCCAGCCAGCCGCCCGGCCCGAGA
>JANXTB010000296.1 GCA_025356415.1 Hyphomicrobiales bacterium | reverse complement strand
CACCGTTTCCTTCTTGCCGATCTTCACCCTGGAATCGCAGGAGGGCCGGCTCTTCGGGCCGCTCGCCTACACGAAGACGTTTTCGATGGCCGCCGCGGCCTTCCTCTCGGTGACCCTCGTTCCCGCCCTTATGGTGGTGTTCGTGCGGGGCCGGATCGTGCCGGAGCACAAGAATCCCATCAACCGGCTGCTGATCTGGGTCTACCGACCGGTCATCCGCGGCGTGTTGCGGGCCAAGGCACTCACCATCGTCCTCGCGCTTGTCATCCTCGGCGCGTCGGCCTGGCCGGCGCGCCAGCTCGGATCGGAATTCATGCCGAGCCTGGACGAGGGCACGCTGATGTACATGCCGACCACTTTGCCGGGCCTGTCGGTCACGAAAGCGGCCGAGCTTTTGCAAATGCAGGACCGCATCATCAAGTCGTTCCCGGAGGTGGAGTCGGTCTATGGCAAGGCGGGGCGCGCCGCAACGGCGACCGACCCGGCCCCAATCGAGATGTTCGAGACGATCATCAACCTGACGCCAAAAAGCGCCTGGCGGCCAGGCGTCACGATCGACAGCCTCAAGACTGAAATGGACAGGGCGCTTCAGTTCCCCGGGGTGTCGAACGCCTGGACGATGCCCATCCGCGCCCGCATTGACATGCTCGCGACCGGCATTCGCACGCCCGTCGGTGTGAAGGTGTTCGGCACGGACCTGGCGGAGATGGAGCGGGTCGCGCGGCAGGTCGAGCAGGCGGTGAAAACGGTGCCCGGCACGTCGAGCGCCTACGCCGAGCGCGTGATCGGCGGCTACTACCTCGACATCGTGCCGGACCGGGAAGCGCTCGGCCGCTACGGGCTCGCCGTTGGCGACGTTCAGGATGTGATCGGCACGGCGCTCGGCGGCGAGACGGTGACGACCACCGTGGAGGGCCGCGAGCGCTACGGCGTCAACGTGCGCTATCCGCGCGACCTGCGGTCCAGCCCGCAGGCGATCGCGACAAACGTGATGGTCCCGCTGCCCGGCGGCGGGGCGGTGCCGCTCGGCGAGGTCGCCAAGGTCGAGCGCACGCGCGGCGCGACGTCGATCCGCACCGAGAACGGCCAGCTTGCGACCTACGTCTACACTGATATGGCCGGGCGCGACCTCGGCGGCTATGTCGCCGACGCTCAAAAAGCTGTCGCCGAGTCGGTGAAATTGCCGTCCGGCTACTTCCTGTCCTGGAGCGGCCAGTTCGAATACCTCCAGCGCGCCGAGGCGCGCCTGAAGGTCGTCGTCCCGGTCACCTTGTTGGTCATCTTCCTGCTGCTTTATCTGAACTTTCGCGCCATGACCGAGACGCTGATCGTGATGCTGTCCTTGCCGTTCGCCCTCGTCGGCGGTGTTTGGCTGATGTGGTGGCTTGGGTTTAGCATGTCGGTGGCGGTCGCTGTCGGCTTCATCGCCCTCGCTGGCGTCGCCGCGGAGACCGGAGTCGTCATGCTGATCTACTTGGAGCAAGCGCTCGACGAGGTCGGGGCCCGAAGGCGGCTCGAAGGCGCGCTGCTTACGCGCGCCGACCTCGAAGAGGCGATCATGCTTGGCGCCGTGGAACGCGTCCGGCCGAAAATGATGACGGTCGTCGCCATTATGGCGGGCCTGCTGCCAATTCTGTGGAGCACGGGGGCGGGCTCAGAGGTGATGCAACGCATCGCCGTGCCAATGATCGGGGGTATGGTCTCGTCCACTTTGCTGACGCTTGTGGTCATTCCGGCGATCTTCGGAGTTGTGAAGGGGAGGGGGATGCGGTCGAAGGCGGCGCATTCCGATAAGGGGCCCGCGACGCCGCTCCGCAACGCGGCCGAGTAGCACGCCATCACGAATTTGCTACCGTGACTCGTTGGGCCATTCAGCACGTCGCCGCTGGGGCGCCCTTTACGGGCGAGCGGTCGCAGCGAACCAATCTCATGCGAAACGGGGCGCACGATGGTACTGGAGGCAAAATGAAAGCTCGAACTGCAAAGGTCTTCGGCTCGGCAGCGTTGGCGTGGCTTCTGCTTGTCGCCGTTGTCGTGACTCCGAATCCCCGCAACCATGCTCTGCTTGCCGACAAGCGGAACCTTGCCATGCTGTCCGACCCCTCAGTTCTCGACAGTTGGGGCCTGCCGGCGCAACTGCGTTCGGTTTTGCTGGCAGGAATTCCGCGCACAGTCCTGGTCTCTCCGGGCAACGCAGAAGATTTATGGACGACGCGAAAAGATCTGTTCTTCAAACCTGCGGCAGGGCACGCGAGCAAGGCGGTCTACCGTGGCGACAAAGTCACAAAACGTGTCTGGGCGGAGATCGTTCGGGGAGGGTATGTCGCACAGGAGTATGCTGCTCCGGGCGTGCGAATGATGCGGCTCGACGCCGAGCAGGTCGCCCGAAAAATCGACGTGCGCCTTTACACGTACGCAGGCGATGTGCTGCTTGCCGCTGCTCGCGTGTACCAGGGCCAGACGACGAATATGCGGACCCCGGGCGGTGGTTTCGCACCCATCTTCATCGTTTAGGCAGCTCCCGCCCATGTCAGCGATGTATGACGTTCGAGTCGCGGCTCTACGTGGAGGGGCGAGGCGATAAGGCTGTCCCCGACTTCGTGGCTAGCGGGTGGTTGCGCCCATGTCAGACTGCAGGAAGGACGAACAAGGATCAGAACATGACGGATAATGTTGGTCTGAAGTAAGAGGTATGGAAGGTGTGCTCGTCTCGAAAGAGCGCCGCCCTTTTCAGAGGCGGCGCGCTTGACATCATTTCATCATCGTCATGGCGTCGTTCATGTGCTTGCCGCACGCTGCAACGTCTTTCTTGGCCATCATATCGTGAGCGTCGGCCATTGCTCGCATCGCCTTTGCTTTGTTAGCGCCCGGGGACATCTTCATCATCGAAGCTTCGGCCGCCGTAAAATGAGCTTCGTCGCAGGCGGTAGTGGCTGAAAACTCAGCAGCACCACCGCCACTCCGATCGCCACGCGTGCCCGCCGGTGGCGCCTGAGCGAAAGATGTAGACGCTGCTATGGCCAAGGCTGCGGCCAACGGTATAATTCGGAGTGCGTACATGAAGCTTCTCCTTGTCGCTCGGCGCAGATGGACCTGAAGTGAATACGCGCCAACTTGAAGACGGACGAGTTGCGCCCTCCCCAACGGTATCCAACGCGCTATAGCTCAAGATGTTGCAAAGCTGTTTGACGCCGCTTTCTTCGGCAGAGTTTTAGGACTGCCCATCGCGAGCGCAGTCGTGTGTCACTGCCCGGGCGAGGGAGTTTGCTAACGACGTCCCTTCTGAATCTTCGTGACGGTGAGTTGGCCGTTGACCCGGTCAGCGGTGAACTGAACCTTGTCGCCCTTTTTCACCCCTTTTAGGAGCGCGGGGTCGGCCGCTCGGAAAACCATCGTCATGGCGTCCATGCTCAAATTCGGAATGGGGCCGTGGTCCAAAGTGATTTTGCCAGCGGATGCGTTCACGTCATCCACAGTCGCCGAGACCAGAGGCGCGTTGGACGCGGTGGCGGCAGAAGCGGCAGGCGCCGCCGCCGGGGGCACGCTTGTTTGAGCAGCCGATTGAGCAGCTTTGCGGTCCAAAGGTCCGGATCCGGACGGCGGCTGGTCGGGCTGCGCGCGATAGCCATCGGATAGGCTGCGCGCCTTCCACTGCTTCAGTTCGTCGAGCCGCATCTCTTGTTCGCTTTGGACGCGCTGCGCCAATTCGCGCAATTGGCGGTCGCCGCCATATTCCAACTGCGTTTTCGAGAGGAACAATTGCTCCTCATAGAAGGCGGCCAGAAGCTCGGTGAAATCCTTGTCAGGATCTCCCGTGAGCTTCAATTCCTTGAACCTTGTGACAATCTCTTCCCGAACGCGCTCAACGGCGGCCTGTGCGCCGCGGGCCGGCTGCGCGACGGCAAACGGATCGAGCTCCAGGAAACCTGCCGAGCCAACCAGAGAAAGCGCAAGGACAATGCCAAATCGTTTCATGGGCGCACCTTGTGGGTTCGCCTGGCGTGAGCGGCTCACGCCAGGCGCCAGTTCACTTAACCTTCTGGATTTTCACGACCGTGATTTGGCCATTGACGCGGTCAGCTTCGAACTGGACCTTGTCGCCAGCCTTGACCGACTTCAGCATTGCCGGGTCGCCTGCTTTGAAGACCATGCTCATTCCCTCCATGTTGAGGTTTGGAATGGCTTCATGGGTCAGCGAAATTTTGCCGGACGCCGCATCGACCTTGTCAACCGTGCCGCGCACTTTGGGCAGCGTCTGCGCCAAAGCGACAGATGAGACTATAAACGAGAGGCCAAGAATGGCCATGTGAGAAGCTTTTTTCATGCATTCTTCCTTTCAGCTTACTTCACGACAACGAGGCCGTGCATGCCGGCTTCGTAATGGCCTGGCATCAGGCAAGCGAATTCGAACGTGCCGATCTTGGAGAAACGCCAGACCAGTTCTCCATTTTTCGACGAAGCCAGACGTTTCCCATTTGGATCGTCATGCTCCATGTCCGGGTTCTTCTCCATTGCGATCTTGTGGCGGGCGTTGTGCTCAGGCGAGTCGAGCATGAATTCGTGATCGCCATTGCCGACGTTTTTCAGGACGAACTTGACCTGCTCACCACGCCTAACCTCGAGCCGGTTCGGCGTGAACACCATTTTGCCGTCGTCGGTCTCTCGCATAGTGATTTCAACAATGCGCGCCGGCTTCTTCGCATCCCCGGGCTCGCCAGCCTCGAACTTCCGATGCGTGTGTCCGGGGGCGCCTGGACCCGCGACTGCAATCGTCGACAGCAGTGTGGCGGCGAGCAAGCCCGCCGAAAGTCTTCTAATCATCCCATCACTCCTTCAATGATTCTCGTGACCGCCGGCCGTGCGGACCGGTCGATTGCGCGGGTCGACGACCCGGAACTCCTTGGCGGGAGCCGAAGCACGTCGTCCCGAGCTTTTCCTTGCAGGCGCTTTGGCGCCTGGCGCCTGCGCCGCTTCGGGCGGCGGTTCGCCAGTCCATTCGTAGGCGACGGTGCCCTCTGGATGCTTATACCAGCCGGGATCTGCGTAATCGGTCGCCGCAAGCCCGGGCCGGACTTTCATGACCGTGAACATGCCGCCCATTTCAACTGGCCCGAATTGCGCATAGCCGGTCATCATCGGCAGAGTGTTGTCAGGCATGGGCATCTCCATCGCCCCCATTTCTCCCATGCCGTTGGCGCCCATCGGCATGTAGCCAGGGAGGACCTTTTTGATCTGCGGAGCGGTTTTTTTAAGGTTGACCCCGATATAGGTGCGCACCGCGTGGCCCATCGCATTCATGGTGTGATGCGACTTGTGACAATGCACCGCCCAGTCGCCGGGGACGTCAGCATTGAATTCGATCGTTCGCATCTGCCCGACCGCGACGTCGACGGAGACCTCTGGCCATTGCCGATTTTCCGGGATCCAACCACCATCTGTGCCGGTCACTTTGAAATCGACGCCGTGGACGTGAATCGGATGGTTCGTCATGGTCAGGTTGCCGAAACGCATGCGGACCTTGTCTCCTTGCCGCACGACGATCGGGTCGATGCCTGGCCAGGCGCGCGTATTGAATGTCCACAAATTGAATTCGGTCATGGTGTTGACCTTTGGCACATAGGAGCCGGCTTCAATGTCGTAAGCGCTCAATAGCCAGACAAAATCGCGATCCACCCGCCGCTCCGCGGGATCGCGTGGGTGGACGACGAAAAAGCCCATCATGCCCATCGCCATCTGCACCATCTCATCCGAATGCGGGTGGTACATGAATGTGCCAGACCGGCGCAGGATGAACTCGTAAACGAAGGTTTTGCCGGGTGGGATGCCGGGTTGGGTAAGGCCGCTAACGCCGTCCATTCCGTTGGGCAGCGTCTGACCGTGCCAATGAACGGTGGTGGCTTCGGGAAGCCGGTTGGTTACGAAAATTCGAACCTTGTCGCCTTCGACCGCTTCGATTGTCGGGCCGGGAGACTGGCCGTTGTAGCCCCACAAATGCGCCTTCATGCCTGGCGCCATTTCGCGCACGACGGGCTCGGCGATCAGATGAAATTCTTTCCAGTCGCCGCGCATGCGCCATGGCAGACTCCAGCCATTCAGGGTGACGACCGGCTGGTAGTCAGGTCCTACATTTGGAAACAGCGGGGCCTGCGTCGCGGCGCTTTCCATAACCGGCGCCTCAGGCAATCCCGCAGCCTGCACGCGGCCACTGACCATCGATGCGCCCGCAAGGACCAAGCCGCCAGCGCCGAGAATGCTTCTCCGAGAGAAGTCGGTCATTTATTTCTGCTCCATCTCAATCTGCGCCACCCGCTGGCGCGGCGCCTGCGGCCGACTCTCCTCCGGAATTGCCGCGTCCGGCGGACATCCCGCCGATGGTCGCAGCTTTGAGATCGACAGCGGCAACCCAGAAATCACGCCGGGCTTGGATGGCTTGAAGGTTCGACAGGATGCGCGCGCGCGCATCCAGAATGAGCGCCGTGACGTCGGCTAACATGCCGCTGTATTGAAGTTGCGACTGCTCCTGGATTGTCTGGCGTAGCGGCAATACGCTTCCCTGATAATGGCGTGCGAGGTCATATTGGCCGCGGTAGCGCAGATAGGCCTCGCGCACCTCAGAACGCGCGTTGACGGCGCGCTCGGCCAGTCGATTGGCGCTCGCTAAATAGGATTCCCGCGCCCCGCGAACGGAGCTCTCGCCGAAATCGTAAATCGGTATTTCAAGTTCGACGGAAAACCCGCGCTTTCGCGTAACCTCCCGGTTCACTTCCGGTTCGCCTCCGGGACCTGTGTCCAGGGTGATCGTGCGCTCTCGGTTCACCGTTGCGCCGAGGTCGAGCGCGTTGACGAGGCGTGTGGCGTTCGTCAAACCGAACTCGCGCGCCAGGGCCGCAAGTTCGAGCCTGCTCATTTGAAGGTCTGTGCGGCGCTCAAGCGCTCGTGCTTCCAAGCTTTGCGCCGACTGCAAGCCGTTTGGCAGGGGTGGCAGATTTGAGGGAAGCTTGAAGTCGATGTCGCGACCCCAAAGACCAAGCTGTCTGATGAGCCTTTCACGTTCGATTTTGGCTTGAATACGCGCTTGCGCCAGCTGGGCGACGACCTCGCTCTGGAACGCATGTTCGCGCGCTTGCTCTAGCTTGTTCAACGCGCCCGTCTCGCCGAGCTGAGTGGCGAGTGTGGACGCAACCTCAGCGGTCGCGAGCGACTGCTGCAGGAACGTGACCGCCTGGTTGGCGGCGATTGCTCGATAGTACTGACGCCGCGTTTCGGCTGCGGCGGCCAGGACCGTCTCGGCAGCTCGATACTGAGCCGCGCGAAACCGCGTTTCTGCGATGGCTTTGCGCTCTGGGAGCGTTGCGAG
>JANXTB010000084.1 GCA_025356415.1 Hyphomicrobiales bacterium | reverse complement strand
TCTTGTCGGTCTTGTCGGCGGAGAGATCGCGATAAAGCTCTTTCGCGAGATCGCTCGAGAAGCCGGTGCCGACGCGGCCCGCATAAACAAGTTTGCCCTTTTCATAATAGCCGAGCACCAGCGCGCCGATGGATTTGGTTGCGGCGGTCGAAGGCGTCGTGCCGATGACGACGAATTCCTGCCGGTTGGAGCATTTGATCTTCAGCCAATCGCCCACCCGTCCGCTGCGATAGGGCGCATCGGCGCGCTTCGAGATGATGCCCTCGGCGCTCAGCCGGCAGATGTGCTTGAGCATGAGGTCGCCGTTCTCGGTGAAATGCGCGCTGTAACGCAACGGCCCGCCCTCGGGAGCGCCGCTCATCAGTTGTTCGAGAAGCTGCTTGCGCTCGACGAGCTTCAGCTTGGTGAGGTCGCGCCCATTGAGGTGCAGCAGGTCGAAAACGTAAAACACCAGTCGCTCGCGCGCGCCTTCCTTCAGGACCTTTTGCAGACCTGAAAAATCCGCAACGCCATTCTCGTCCTCGACGACAATCTCGCCATCGACGAGCGCGCTGTCCACGGGCAGCTCGGCAAGCGCGTCCGCGATCGGCGCAAACTTGTCCGTCCAGTCGAGACCCTTGCGCGTGCGCAGGATGCAGCGCCCCTTGCTGATCGCGCCCTGCATCCGGTAGCCGTCGAACTTGATCTCGTGCAGCCAGGCCTTTCCCTCCGGCGCCTTGGCCTGCAAGGTCGCGAGCTCCGGCTCGATAAACTTCGGCAAGGCGGCCGCCTTAGCCGCCTTTGGAATTTTGAGATCAAGCGGCGCTGCGCGTTTGGCGGGTTTTGTTTTTCTTGCCGCCGGCTTTTCGGCGATCGGCGCAGCGATTCTCTGGCGCGGCGAACTCGCTTTTTTCGGCGCAGGCTCGCTGGCGTCCTTGTCGGAATGCCAGACCTTGCTTTTCACATCGCCGCCGATCTCATCGATGGTGCGACCGGTTTCCACCGAGCGATCCATTTCGTCGAGAATGTCGGGATCGTCGGCCGAGCGCGCCGCATCGTCGCCGCTTTTGATGAGCAGCCAGTTCTCGTTCTTCTCTTTCGGATTCTTGCGCATGCGCACGAGGTGCCAGCGGCCGTGCAGCTTCTCGCCTTTCAGTTCGAAATCGAGATGGCCTATGGCGAGTCCCTTGTGCGGATCGAATTCCGGAATCCACACGCCGCGATCCCACAGCATGACAGACCCGCCGCCATATTCACTCTTTGGGATCGTGCCTTCGAACCCGCCATATTCGATCGGGTGATCTTCCACATGCACGGCAAGCCGCTTTTCACCTGGCACAAGGCTCGGGCCTTTGGTGATCGCCCAGCTCATCAGCACACCATCGAGCTCGAGCCGGAAATCGTAATGAAGCCTGGTGGCCGCATGTTTCTGGATGACGAAGCTCAGTCCCTTGTCAGCCTTCTTGGCTTTGACAGGCGCGCCGCGCGGCTCGACCGTCACCCCGAAATTGCGCTTCTTGTGGTAGGTCTGAAGCGAGCCTGGCAAGAGAATCTCCAATTAGCGTGCTTGCGGTAAGCTGGCCTTGCGTTTGCGAGCTGAAGTCTTCGTCCCGCTCTTCGCCGCAGCCTTGCCGCCGCGCTGTGCAGGGGGCTTGGGCGCTGGCGCTGGCGTCGCGCGCTTGGTTGCGCGGCGCGCGATGGGCCGTGCTTGTGCGGGTTTCGACTCGCGCTCGCCTTTCGTCTCGGCCTCGACCGAGCGGCGCAGCGCGTCCATGAGGTTGATGACATTGCCGGTCTTGGCGGGGCGCGGCGCCTCGATGGGCTTGCCTGCGCGTTTGGCGCGGATCAATTCGACCACCGCATCCTGGTAGCGATCCTTGAAGGTCGCGGGATCGAACTTGCCCTTCTTGGTGTCGATGATGTGGTTGGCGAGATCGAGCATTTCCTTGGCGACGGGCGCATCTTCGATCTCGTCGAAATAGGCGTCTTCGCTCCGCACTTCGTAATCGTAACGAAGCGTGGTCGCCATCAATCCCTTGCCGCGTGGCTCGATCATGAGGATGCGCTCGCGGCGAAACAGCACGACGCGCGCAAGGCCCACCACATTGCGCTTCTTCATCGCTTCGCGAATGACCGCGAACGCCTCTTCGCCAACCTTGTCGTCGGGCGCGATGAAATAACGCGAGTCGAAGAACACTTCATCGACTTCGCTGCGCGGCGCGAATTGTTCGATCTCTATCGTGTGCGTGCTTTCCAGCGCGACGTCGGCGAGCTCTTCGTCGGTCACCGGCACATATTCACCCTTGGCGATTTCGTAGCCGCGCATGCGGTCTGACGATTCGACAATTTCGCCGGTGACGCTGTCGACATATTGCTGCTTCAGCCGATTGTGCGTCTCGCTATTGATGAGATGAAACGAGACGCGCTCGCTTGAGCTTGCCGCCGGGTACAAGGCCACCGGGCAGGAGACCAGCGAAAGCTTGAGATAGCCCTTCCAGTTCGCCCTCGGCGCCATAACGGAACTCCTGAACACAAGAACACAAGAACGCGCCTGCCGAGGTCGGCGGGCCTATAGCAATGTTATAGGAGAGGAGCGGTTCCGGGGAGGGCGCGCCCTTCTCCCGCGCTGGCGGGAGAAGGTGTCGCGTGAAACGCGACGGATGAGGGCGTTTCAACGGATGCCGTTTGCCGGCGCCCTCACCGGTCATGCTTCGCATGCCACCCTCTCCCGCGCTGGCGGGAGAGGGGCCGCACACGATAGAGCTTTCTAAAACGACCAATACGGCTGCTCGCCGTAGTAATCATAAACACGCTTGCCGCCGCCTTCCTGTGACCAGTCGTATTCCGTGCCGGCCTTGTAGCTCGGCGCGCCCTTCAAGCTCTCGTCGGTGACGTCGAGTTCGTAGGCGTCGAGCGATGTGTTGTAGCGAAGCTTGTTCCACGGCACCGGATAGTAATCCTCGCCCATGCCCAGGAACCCGCCAAAGCTCATCACCGCATAGGCGACTTTGCCGGAGCGCTTGTCGATCATGATGCGCTCGATCTCGCCGATCTTGTCGCCGTTCGGACGGCGCACGGCGGTGCCTTCCACCTTGTCGGAGCCAATCAGGCTTTGCGTTTCACGCTGCGAGCTCGTCGTCTGCATGGCTGTCTCCATTTGCTTGGTGAAGTGCCGATGAAACGTATCCCGCGAAGGCGAGGTTCCGTCGTGTGGCGCGCGCAAAAACACGCGGAACCATGTTGAAAAACGCGCGTTCAAACCGCGCAATGGCGGATGTTCGATCCCCTCCCGAACCTGCTTGAGCAAATGATAACCCGCAACGGCCGCCCCTGCCGTTGCGGGTTTTTCTTCGCGTTGCGTTCTTGCTTGCACATGCGCGTCCGCAATGACGAACTTCGCTGTGGAACATTATTTCTTCACAATGCGTTGAAGGTCCGAGGCGAACGGCCAAGCTGGTCTTCGCTTGCAGATCGCCCCATCGGGGGCGAAAGGCCCAAGGAGACCAAAATGACTCTCGGCACCATTCTGCTCATTATCCTGATTCTTCTGCTGCTCGGCGCGATTCCGAGCTGGCCTCACAGCCGCGGATGGGGCTATGGACCGT
>JANXTB010000207.1 GCA_025356415.1 Hyphomicrobiales bacterium | reverse complement strand
CAGACTTCCTCTCGCCCGCCGCGAAGTTGTCTTGTGACTTCGACTGCTCCTGCCCCTAAATCATTGGTGCCTGCGTGCTCGCCGTAAGACTGGATTTCACGGATTCTATCGGCTGGAGAATTACTTTCGAAGCAACTCGATTTGTTGGTGCTTGCGCCGTACCATTGCCTCTTAGAGACTTGGGGGTCGGCCTGCGCAAGCCGTTGAGTGTTTTGAGATGCCGTCGACCTGATCTCTTCACTCCCGACGTCTGAGTTTTTGGCAGAAGTGTTCGCTGCGGAAAGTAGCGAGCAAAAGAGTGCGCCGAGAGTGACAAGGCGTATCCGCGTAACTGTGTCCAAGTGATGTATCCTTTGCCGTAGATTGCGCATCGGACCTGCCGTTAGGTTACCGACAGATCCTAAGCGAACTGTACTCAGAGCAGTGGCCGTGTCGCGCGAAAAGCGCGACCGCTACGGGAATTTTTTCGGGCGCTCATTGGCGCAAAAAAGCGAAATCAGGCATGTTTAGGTGAAAGAGACTTCGATAATGGTGGTGCACTGCCGTCGTGACCGCACACTAATCGCATGCGCATCCTATTCTTCAAATCCGTCCAGTCATCTTTCGATAGATCGGCCAAGGCCGACCGCGAGCCGGCGGTCGATAAGATGCGCCGCATCCTGGAGTCCCACGTCGAAGAGTCGGAGACGGATGAGGACCGGGAGCGGGCGGAGCGCGAACTAGCGAAGTTCACGGCGTCAGCCATATCGCCCAATCCCGATGAGAGTTATCGCCACCAGGGCGAGTGCAAACAGTAGCACAATGGCAAGAGGGCCTTCGGCTGCCGCCTCCAAGAGGAACGGTATCCGGACTTTCAGCTTGGATCTGTCAGACATCACTTGACCGTGAATAGGTTGGATTACGCGGACGATGCATGGCGGATCATCGTTGCGCACTTACAATTGCGCGCAACGCCTACTTGCTACGGTTGACCATCGGAATCAGGTTGCCGTCCTTGTCGAACCACCTGGCGTAGACATCTCGCTCCCGCTCAAGTTCACCAGGTCCAAACCAACGCTTGACCGTACTTGGCGCTACCCCGAGTGCGTTACCGAGAACTTTGAACGTGGGCACCACGCCTTGCGCCATCAACTGGCCGGCGAGTAGAGCCGCATTTTGCTTGCTATGCCGGACCGAACCATTTCTTTCGTAATGAAGGTTAGCGCCACCAAGACGCTCCCGGATAAGGACGATCATATCGCGGGGGATTGTCAGGTCGTCGTTCCAGCTAAGCGCATCAAGTGAGCAGCAGATCACCCAATCGATGAGCTTCTCGGGAATCGCCAAGCCACGCCGGATCAAGTGGGTTTCGCCGCCCGCTGCAGCCTCCCGAGCCTCAATCATCTTCTCCATGAGCCGAAGAGCGATTTCACTGATCGCATCCTGATCAGCATCGAGGATGCCACCGAGCAGGTCGGGGTCGATGCCGTGCTTCGCCAGTTCATCGCGCATGTAGAACATCGAATCGAAGCTGCCTACCGCTCTGACCTCGATCTCGGCCTCCGGGTCACCCCGTCGAAGTCTCACGTAATTGTCGATAGAGGGATCGTCTTTGTATTTTTTCGTGATTTCGTTGAAGCCGCCACCATCGCTCGATCCAAAGCTTCGAGCCATCTTGCCCCCCATGCTCAGGCCCGCTTGCTGCGAGCGCTGGTCCGTATCTCTGACATCTTCGGGCACCCGCGTCTCTCTTGAAAACTGTTTCAATCGGGCCGTTTCCCGGGCGCATATAGGGCGCAAAAAGGCGAGACGCAGCATGTTTTTGGGTGATCCTGCGTGAAGTCTCGATTGTGCTAACCTGCTGTTTTCGTGATGCAATGTGAAGTTCACGGGTCTAGCGTGATCTGTTTTAAGTTAGCCTACGAATCTGGGGGGCAGGAGTTCGAATCTCTTCGGGCGCGCCATTCACGTTCAAAATCACGAACATTGTTGAAGCTGCCTTGGTGGCCGGCGATGCCTTGGCTTCGTTTACAGGGTGGACGGATGCAGGCCCTCTCGGGTCAGCCGGTCGAGCACTTCGTTCGCATGCGCTTCATCGCGGGCTTCGAAGGTGATATCGACCGTCGCCTCATTGGCTGCAAGCGCGAGCCATGTGCGGCGATGCTGCACCTCCACGATATTCGCGCCCGCCTTGGCAAGTATGGACGTGACATGCGCGAGGAGTCCCGGCTGGTCGGCCAGCGCGAGGCGCACGGTGACGAGCCGCTTTTCGCGCACGAGTTCGCGGATCAGGACCGAGGCGAGAAGCCGGGGATCGATGTTCCCGCCGGACAGAACGAGACCGACATTCTGGCCTTGAAATTCCAGCCCATGCGCCAGCAAGACCGCGAGCGCCGCCGCGCCGGCGCCCTCGGCGACCGCCTTTTCGACATTGATGAAAAGAGCCACGGCCTTTTCGATGGCCCATTCCGGCACGGTGAACATGTCGTCGACGCACGCGCGGATGATGGCGCAGGTGAGTTCGCCGGGCGCCTTTACGGCTATGCCGTCGGCGATGGTCGGCCCATGCACGGACGCTTTCGCGCCATGATAGGCTGCGGCCATGGCGGCGTGGGATTCCGTCTGCACGCCGACCATCCGCACATGCGGCGCGAGGGCGCGCGTGGCGATCGCCATTCCGGAAATGAGCCCGCCGCCGCCGACGGGCGCGATGATCGTGTCGAGCTTCGGTTGCGCCTCGATCATTTCGAGCGCGACGGTGCCTTGTCCCGCGATGACGTGCGGATCGTCGTAGGGGTGAATGAAAGTCATCCCGCGCTCTGCGGCGATGCGCAGCGCCTCGGCCGCGCAATCTTCGAGCGCTCCGTCGAGCAGCAGAACTTCCGCGCCATGCGCCTTCGTCTGCTCCACTTTCGTGAGGGGCGTCGATTCCGGCATGACGATGAGGGCGGGGATGCCGAGACGCCGCGCGTGAAACGCGACGCCTTGCGCGTGGTTGCCCGCGGACATGGCGGCGACGCCGCCTCGAGCTTCATCCTCGTTCAACTGCAACAGACGGTTCAACGCGCCCCGCTCCTTAAACGAAGCGGTAAACTGCAAATTCTCGAACTTCACGAAAACCCGCGCACCGGTGATCTGCGACAGCACCCGGGCTTCGAGAAAGGGCGTGACGAGGATCTGGCCCGCGATGCGGTCGCGCGCCGCGAGAATGTCTTCGACAGTGACGGCGAGGCGCGGCGCTTGGTTCATGTGAGGATCATGGGGCGCTTGCGCCGCTCTGACAAGAAAGTCGCGCGACGTGAGCACGGCCGTGCGTGGAACATCTCGGGTTGGCCGCCGTCGGTGCTGTCATTCGAAGCCAGGCGCCGGTTCGTCAGCGAAATTCAGCAACGCGACATTGATCACGCCGTCGGTCACATAGACTCCGCGCATCAAGGCCGCCTGTATGGGCTTTATGACCTGATTGAGGGGCGCTCTACAACGGTTGCTATCTCGCGCGACGGCTGTAGTGTCCGCGTTAGGCTGTGCCGCAGTGGAAGAGCTGGTTCGATAGCCAGGCAGAATAGGGCGCGGTTCGGGTTTGCAAGCTGCTCAACGATCAAACGCAGTCGGCACACCCAACCTCTCACCCAGGGCGCGCAAATCTGCCAGCGTATCCGCTGGCAGATCGAGCCCTGTCGCACGGTTACCGATGTCGTTGCGCGCCTCGATCTCGCCCGGGTAGAAAATCTCGTCGACGCCTGGCGCAAGAGGCGCGCCTTTCAGCCCGGCGATCATCGCCTCCATTTGCGAGGCGAACGCGTCTGTTGGACCGAATGCTGAAATGTTGAGGGCGATGAGGAAGTGCCCGGCGCCGCTGCGCTTCTTGGGTTCGTAGGGACCATGCACTTGCGGCCCGAAGCTCGAACCGCTCAGCACGCCGGAGAGCACGTCCATCATGACCGAGATGGCGTAACCCTTGTGGGCGCCCATCGGCGCGATCAGGCCTGAGATGGCGGCGGCGGGGTCGCTCGTGGGCGTGCCTTCCGCATCGAGCGCCCAGCCGAGTGGAATTGGTTCGCGACGCTGGCGTGCGAGGTAGATCTTGCCGCGCGCCACCGCAGTGTTCGCCAGATCGAGGACCATGGGTGAATGACGCCCCGCCGGCGCCGCCCACGACCACGGATTGTTGCCAACGCGCTTCTCGCGACCGCCCCAAGGCGCCATCGCGGGGCTCGCATTGGTGGACAGGAACATGATGCAGCCCTGCGGCGGAGCCATCAGGGTGAAATACATCGCCGTGCCGAAATGGTTTGAATTCCGGATCGCAACCGCGCCAATGCCGTGCGCCTTGGCGCGCCGTATCGCATCGCGCGCGCCAAAGGCTGTCACGACCTGGCCCATGCCATCATGTCCGTCGATCACCGCGACCGCGCCTGCATCGACGATGAACTCCGGCGCCGCGACAGCCCGCGCGACGCCTGACTCAAGCCGCGCCGCATACCATGAAAGCCGCATGATGCCGTGCGACTGGTGTCCCCAGAGATCCGCCTGCACAAGCGTGTCGGCCGCGAGTTGCGCATCATCGGGCGGCATGCCGAGCTTGCCGTAGATCGCGGTCGCAAAATCACGCAAGGCCTGCGGATCTACAGTCATGAGATGTCCCCTTCGCCAGTGCGCGTTTTTAAAGACCGCCCGCTACCTCGGCAATTAATTCATATGAGCGCAAGCGTTCGGCGTGATCGAAGACGTCCGACACGATCATCAGCTCATCAACCTGCGTTTCTTCAAGCAGCGCCTTCAGTCCATCGCGCACCGTCGCCGGCGAGCCCACGATGGACCGCGCGAGAAAGCCGGCGGCCTGCGCCTTCTCGCTCGCCGTCCAATACGTATCGATATCGTCGATCGGCGGCTTGCTGAGACCTCGCGCGCCACGAAACAGATCCGCTACCGACATCTGCTGCGTGGTCGCGAGCCTCCGCGCCGCGGCATCTGTCTCGGCTGCGATGATGTTGACCCCCATCATTGCATGCGGCGCCGAGAGCTGTGACGAGGGCCTGAATCCCTCACGGTATGTTCGAAGCGCAGGCAGCAGCGCTGTCGGCGCAAAGTGGCTGGCGAAAGCAAAGGGCAGGCCGAACGCGCCTGCCAGCTGCGCGCCGAACAGGCTCGAGCCCAGGATCCAGAGCGGCACTTCTGTGCCTGCGCCCGGCACGGCCCGGATGCGCTGACCTTCCTGCACGGGACCCAGCAGGGCTTGCAGTTCGAGAACATCTTCCGGGAAAGTTTCGGCGCTTGCCGGATTGCGCCGCAGCGCGCGTAAGGTCAGCTGGTCTGTGCCCGGCGCGCGGCCAAGACCGAGGTCGATGCGGCCGGGAAACAAGGTGGCGAGCGTGCCGAATTGTTCTGCGATCACCAGAGGCGCGTGGTTGGGCAGCATGATGCCGCCTGCGCCGACGCGGATCCGCCTCGTGCCAGCAGCAATATGCGCGACGACGAGAGATGTCGCAGCGGACGCGATGCCGGGCATGTTGTGATGTTCGGCGACCCAGAAGCGCGTGTAACCCCAATGTTCCGCATGCACGGCAAGGTCGCGACTGCAATCGAGCGCGTCGCGGGCGTCACGACCGCTTCGAACGCGGACGAGATCGAGGATGGAGATTTTTGTCATGAGGCAGATTTAACCACGAAGGCGCGTGCTTACCACCCACGCCTCAAAATGGACGTGGCCGCCCGGGCACGCCCATCGCGCACTCAAGCTCGAACCTGTTCCAATGAGCGCAAGTCGCAGCTGCGGCGTAAGTGCTTTCGAGGAACGACATCAGGCTCCCCTCGGGATCCGCCGCCAGCCGCACGGCGTCATAAGGCAACACAAACTCCCCGAGCGCTGCGTCGAAACGGGCCGCCTCTGGAGAGACGGCAGCTTCGGCGAAAACTGGCGGCGTCGGATAGGCGTACGAGTAGAAGGCGGCGCATTCGACGCCGCCGCCGCCGGGCCAAAAGCCTGCGGAAGAGACCTCATGCGTGTAGGCCTCGCGAGCCACGTCGTCCGGAAGGCCGGGAATGCCACCTTTATGCAACGGCGCGCGCCGGCCAGAGAAGCGCGTCACCGCGAGGTCGAAACTGCCCCAGAAAAGATGCACCGGGCTGACCTTGCCGAGATAGGCGGTGCGGAACCGCTTGAAGACGCCATCGACCAGCACAAGCGCGCGATGGAAGCGGTGGACGGCTTCGCGATCGTAGGGCCGGAGCGCATGATCCTGCGCAAACGGAAGGGCATCAGGAATTTCATTCGGATGGCCATCGAAGTCCGGCGTGCCGCCGATTGCGGCGATCGCATTTTGGAAAGCTTGATAAAAGAAGGCGATCGTTCCAGGCGCCAACGGCAAACTGGTGCTCTTCCCATCGCTGGCCTTGAAAATAACGAGATGATCGATCAGATCGAACTCGACCTCGATCCCGCCAGGTCCGTCGGGAATGATCGAGGTGGAGAGGCCGCGCGCCGTGACGTAGAGTGTCGCGTGCCAGGAATGATTGATCCACGGCGTGCGGGCGAGTCGATATTTTCCAGCAATCTGCAAGCAGAGATGAAGCGCGGAGCACGTCTCACGCCACGCGGGATAGGCGATGTCGGGCCATTCAGGATTCATCGTCTCGCTCCGCAGCCAATAGCGAAACATTTTATAAATAGCGAAAGCCCTAAACCGGCTTCTCGCCAAGTATCGTCACGCGCCGCAACAGCCGGCGTTCGCCTGCCGAGAAATCCGTGCGCGCGTGCAGCGAGCAGCGATTGTCCCACATCACCAGATCGCCCGGCCGCCAGACGTGACCGTAGACAAACTGTGGCTGTTCCTGATGATCGAACAGAAAGTCGAGTATCCGGTCGCTCTCGTCGCGCGGAAGGCCTTCGATCTCACGTGTCATCAGCCTGTTCACATAGAGCGCCTTGCGGCCGGTGGCCGGATGCGTGCGCACGACGGGATGCCAGCAAGCCGCGCCCACATTATCGTAGTTTGACGTCCGGATGGTAGTGTCCTTTTCGTAGGCGTTCAATGCGCGCCGGCCTTCGATCTTCTTCTTGATGTCGTCGGGCAGCGTTTCGTAAGCCGTATACGCATTGGCGAAGAGCGTATCGCCGCCTTGCCTGGGAATCTCGAGCGCATAAAGGATCGTCGCTTTCGCGGGGATTTCCTGATGGCATTGATCGGTATGAAAATGCATCTCGCCATCGGGCAGCGCGCCGATCGCCTGTCCGTTTTCGCGGATGTTCGAGATCAGCATGACGGACGGGTGTTTCTGGCTGAAGGTGCGACCTGAGCTCACCTTCGCCGGCTGGCCGAAAGTTTCCGCAAACGCCACCTGCGCATCTT
Organism: Hyphomicrobiales bacterium; assembly: GCA_025356415.1. Taxonomy (GTDB): domain Bacteria; phylum Pseudomonadota; class Alphaproteobacteria; order Rhizobiales; family Beijerinckiaceae; genus Terripilifer. The sequence continues at coordinate 20,857 of JANXTB010000207.1, read as the reverse complement.
CGTCCAGCTGCTGATCGCGAAGCAGGATCACCAGATGTTCGTGCCAGGCGTCCTGCAGTTTCTGTCGCAGCCCGGCGTCGATGGGTTCGCGCAGGTCGACGCCGTGAATCTCCGCCCCGATCGCGGGTGAAAGAGGCGTGACCCTGAAGCTGGTCTCCGAACGTGTCGCGACGGGCATGGGGTTCCTCCTCGTTTCTCTTGTTCAGGGCATGTCAGCAGACCGGCCGCAATATTTCAAGCGCCGCGCCGAAATCTAATTGTGCGTCGCACACCAAACATCGCATTTGGAATAAGCCAAGGCCGTGGGCTAGACTTCTCACGGGTCCCCCGGAGGAAGCGTCATGATCATGCGCTTGGCCAGTGCATTGGCGATTATACTAGCGGCGCTCGGCCCCGACCCCGCTCACGCGCAGAATGCAGGCGATCCCTTTTATCGCGGAAAAGTCCTGACGCTCAGCGTCGGATCGGCGCCGGGCGGCGGCTATGACGTCTACGGACGGCTCGTGGGGCGTTATCTTGGACGCCACATTCCGGGCTCGCCCAGCATCAATGTGCAGAATATGCCCGGGGCGGGCAGCAATCGCGCTGCTAATTACATTTCGACACAGGCGCCCAAGGATGGCACCGCGATCGGCATCGTGCAGGCGGGCGCATTGCTTGGGCCACTCCTGTCGGACCAGCCCTTTCAGCACGACCCCTCAAAGCTGCTGATGCTCGGCAGCGCCAATCGCAGCGTTTATTTATGTCTGGTGCGCGCCGATGCGCCAGTGAAAACTTTTCAGGAAACATTCGACAAGGAAGTGATCATCGGGACGAGCACGGAAGGCGCGACGCTGCGAGAAATGCCGGTGCTGCTTGTGGATTTGCTCGGCGTGAAATTGCGTCTTGTCGGCGGATACGCAGGCAGCCGCGAGATCATTCTGGCAATGGATCGAAATGAAGTTCAGGGCATGTGCGGCATGGACTGGTCAAGCCTCGTCACGCAGCGTCGCGACTGGCTGGATACCGGCTTCGTGCGGCCGATCGCGCAGGAGGATCTGGCCGGACATCCTGAGCTGAACAAGCTCGGCGTGCCGCTGACCACGTCGTTCGCCAAGGACGCAACGGACCGGCAGGCGCTGGAATTGATGTACAGCGGCAACATGTTTGGCCGTCCTTTCATCCTGCCGCCGGGCGCGCCGGCCGAACGCCTCGAGACGCTGCGCCGTGCTTTCTCCGCCGCCATGGCTGACGAGAACTTGCGCGAGGAAGCGGCGCGCATGCAGCTGGACATCGAGTCTGTTCCGGGCGCAGAACTGCAAGCCGTGCTGGCGAAATTATACGCGACGCCTCCAAGCGTTGTTGCGCGGCTTAAGCAGGCTTTGGTGTTCAAGCCGGCTCAAAAATAAATTGGGAGATTTCCATGCACGGTGTTGCGCCCGGATTTACATCCGACCAGTCAAAGAGCGACATGACCGAGAGCGAATGGGCGACGCGCTGCGACCTCGCCGCTGCATTCCGAATGGCGCACCACCTCGGCTGGAACGACCGCACGACAAATCACATCACCGCGCGGCTGCCGGACAATCCACATCATTTCCTGATGAATCCGCGCGGCCTCGGCTGGCACGAAGTGACGGCGTCGTGTCTTGTGAAAGCCGATCTCGACGGAAACATCCTGAGCGACCTCGGCGAGCATAAGCTGGGCCCGGCCGGATTTAATTTTCACAGCGCGATCTTGCGGGCCAACCCTCATCTCAACTGCTCGATTCACGTCCACGCACGCCCGGGCGTCGTGATCTCGGCCACGAAAGGCGGATTGGTGATTGTCGACCAGACGGGGTGTCATCTGCATGGCGAGGTCGCCTATCACGCATTCGAAGGTTTCGCGGAAGAGAAGGACGAGGCGCCGCGCATCATCAAGGATCTCGGTCAGAAAATGACGATGATCATGTGGAATCACGGCCTGCTGAGTGTTGGCCGCACCATAGGCGAGGCTGTCCTCTACATGCGCCGCCTGGTGGACGCTTGCGAACTGCAGGTGCAGCTGATGTCCACCGGCGCCGAGATCCGCCGCATTCCCGATGACGTGCTGGATTTCACGCGCTCGCAAATTCAGAAAAAGCGCCAAAGCCCGGCCTATTCGGACGAGGAATGGAAAATGTACCTGCGCCTCGTCGAAGGACTCGACCCATCCTATCGCACATGATGCGACCGCGCGGAGAGCGGCTGCAAGCTCGGCATCTGCGGCTTCAGCGACCGGCGTCCGCGATCACCCGATCACGCTCGACAAGGTCCTCGCGCGATTGCTGGAAGTTGGTTGAGCCAGAATGCGAATGGCCCGCCTGACGAACGTCAAGCGGGCCATGCTTTTGCATATAATTATCGGCGACCAGCGCGATTGACAGGGCCGCCGCGATTTCCAGGAACGCCTGGGCGACCGACGCCCGGCGTGACAACCGCACCTGGGCGGGGACGAAGCACGACGCCGGGGCGCGCGACGCAATTGACCGGATATCCGACATAGGTGCAGTAGACAACGGCTTGCGCCGACTCTGTTGTCGCCAGCATCACCAATCCGCCTGACAGGACGCCGAGAAAAGCGAGCACGATTTTCATTTGCACCTCCCTGATTAAATTCAGGGAAGGCTAACGGCAGGCGATCGAGCCGCTTGGCGAAAGATCAAGTCCCGGCGGGAATAGATTGCCTGCGGCTTTCGGCAGCGAGCGTTGGCTAGGCGGAGCGCCGCGATCAGCGATACGCCATGGTCTCGTGGCCGACGATGCTCACCGAGCTCTTTCCGCCACCCTGTTTCAGCACACGTATTTGAATCGGGATTCGTTCTTTCATCGCCTCGACATGGCTGATCACCCCGACATTGCGGCCCTGACTCTGCAATGTCTCGAGCGCATCGATCGCGACATCGAGCGTATCGGAATCGAGTGAGCCGAAGCCTTCATCGATGAACAGCGTGTCGGCGAAAGTCTGGCGTCCTCCAAGCCCGGAGAGCGCGAGCGCCATGGCGAGCGACACGAGAAATCTTTCGCCACCCGACAGGCTGCGCGTCGAGCGAAGCTCTTCTCCGAATTCGTTGTCGACGATTTGGAAGCCGAGCTCGCCTGCTTTCACGAGCGCATATCGCGGATTGAGATCCGCGAGGCGCTGATTGGCGAGTTCGAGCAAAAGATCGAGCGTGATACTCTGCGCAAAGCGGGTGAATTTGGCGCCATCGCGCGAGCCGATGGCCTCGCTGATCTGCTTCCACATCGTTGCAAGTGTGCTGGCGGCTGCGATCTCTCTGTCGATGTCGGCGACCTGCGCCTGTCTGCCGTCGTCCTCACGCAAGATGTTGCGCAGGGCGCCGATCCGCCCCTGCCGATCGCGCTGCTCATCCCGAAGCAGATTGCATTGCGCGACAAGTTCGTCGCGTGGATTCTCGGGAACGCCGGCCGCGAGCGCCAGACCAAAATCCTTGCTGCGTTCAGCCAGCGCCGATTCCGCGATGATGACATCCCGGTCGATCTGATGCAGTCGCTCACGCAAGGTTCTCACATCATCCGCGGATATTGCGAGCAAAAGCTCAGCCTGGTCACGCGAGATATCGGCCGCTTCGATCAAACGCGTCAACGCCGTTTCGGCTGCGTCCAGCGCAACGATGGCGTCACGCTGTCGACGCTCCGCTGAGCTGCAGGATTCCGCAGCCGTTGCGAACGCCGCGGCGACCGCCGAGGCTTTGCGTGTCGCCTCGCTTTGCAACGTGTTCGCTGCGGCGCGCCCGGCGAGAATGCGGCCCTTGTGGACCTCTGTCGCCTCGCCACCGAGCACGGCCGCGCGCGCGGTTTTTTGGTCTTCAAGCGCAAGTTTTCGGTCCGCGACAGCCTGACGCGCTTTCGCAGCGACAGCCTCAGCGTTGACGAGTTTCCCTTGCGCCCCGGTTTTTGTGGGCTCGCAGACGTTTATCTCCGCCAACGCTGTTTCGAGTGCAGTCACGGCCTCACGCCAGGATTTTGACGCCTTCCGCAGTGTCGCCAAACAGGACCCGAGATCGCGATCGAGATCCGCGGAATCAATTCCTGCCGGAATGATCCAGACTTCAAGCTCGCGGTTCGATGACAGAATGCGGTCTTTCAAGGTCGTCGCGGCTTGCTCCGCAAGCACCAGCGCCGTGTGGGCCGTGATCAGCCTGCCTTTGTCAGCCGCGCATTCGACAGCGCGCGTCTCCATCGCCGCCGCGAGCTTGTCGCGCGTTTGCACAACGCTCTCGATCTGTGTGCGCAAGTCGCGCGCTTCCTTGAGCCGTGACGCGCAATCTTCGCGCGCGGATTCGACCCGAGCAACGCGGTGATCCTCAAACAAGGCAGCGTTATCCGGCAAGCCGCCGGCAAGCCCCTCGGCGGTCCACGCTGCCTGCGCGGCGTCCAGCAGGTTTGCATAGTCGGTCGCCGCGCACGCCAGTTTCTCCCGTGCGCGCGCCTGCGCCTTCAAAGCCTCTTTCACGCGTTCGTTTTGTGCCGCAATCTCGCCTTGCGCATCCAGCAGGCTTTTATCCGCACTGCCGATGCTGGCGCGCGCCTCCTCCACTTTCGCCTGCAGGCTCGCCGCAAGCGCGGCCAAAGCTGCGTCGGCGTGCATCGGATGTTCGCGCGAACCGCAGACAGCGCAGGGCTCGCCGGGTCGGAGCCGCAGACGCAGCCGCTCAGCGTCATCCGACATCGCCAAACGCGCTTGGTCGAGCGGATCGGACAGGCTGTTCAAAACGCTGCGCGCAATCGCGCCGGCCTGCCGGGCCTGATCAGCCACGTCCGCCGCCGCTGCAAGCGCCTGTCGCGCCCCATGCTCCAACGCGTTCGCGCCCGCGAGTTCCTGTTCCGCCTGACGAAAGTCAGAAGATGCGCGTGCGAGCGCGCGCATATCTTCGGCAAGTTTGCCAAGCCCTGCGACACGCGTCTCAAGCGCGGCCTCGTTCATCGCCACATGCACGGCGCGGAGTTCGATGAGCTGCGCATCGCAGGAATGTCGCTGCAAGCGATCCGAATCGTCGAGCTTTGCGACTTCTTGAAGCCGCGTCTCCAGCAGCGCGATCTCGGAAGCACGAGCCGTCATGTCCGCCTGACAAGCTTTCAGTTCGTCGCGAAAATCACGCTGCTTTTCCAGCTTCCCCTCGATCTCAGGCCACCGCTCCCCCAGGGGCTTCAGCGGCGCAAGCTCCGTCGCGCACGCGCGCGCATGCTCAAGTGCTTCTGTCGCTTGCTCGAAAGCGCGCATCGCGGCATCGAGCTCAGTCGCTGCGATCTCGCGCAACGCCTGCGCTTCAAGCGCCAGCGCTTCGCCCTTGATGACTTCAGCCTGCGCCGCAGCGACGGCCGCATCCAGCGTAAGCGCGCGATCCCATTCCGGGGTGAGCGCTTCAACTTGCCTATCGATGGCGCTAAGCGCGCTTGTGGCCGCTTGGGCTTTTTCCATCGCGTCGCAATGAGCCGCCTCGGCCGAAGCGCGCCGGTCCTGCGCAACTTTCAATTCGACTTCCGCGCTCTTCAGCGTGTTGAAACATTTCAGAGCGTCAGACAGTGGCGCGCGCAAAGGTTCGGCACGGTCGAGAAGGTCGAGCCGCCGCCGATCCTCGCCAGCCGCATCCACCGCCGTCGTCGTGTCCGTCAGCCGTTGCTGCGCATTTGCAAGATCGTCGGTCGCTTTTCGGATCGACTCGTGACGGCCGATCAATAGCTCCAATACGCCGATCTGTGCGGCCGCCTCCATATCTTGCGCATGGAGCGTCGCGCATTCTTCATGCGTCGCCGCGCGCTCCTCTGCGCTCATCACCTTGTGCTCGCCGCGCCGATCCTGAAGCGTTTTGACGACCGTTTCTTCGAGCTGGCATCGCTCGAACGCGCGACGCGAAATGTCGCGATAGATCTCCGTGCCGGTGATCTTTTCAAGCAATTCCGCGCGCATGCTGGGACTGGCGCGCAACAGTGCGTCGAACTCACCTTGCGCGAGCAAAACAGTGCGCCGGAACTCGTCGTAAGTAAGCCCGGTTGTCAGCGGCACACGCTCGCGCACCAGTGTTTCGCTGGAAGCTTCAACCGTTCCCGTCGCGATGTTGGTGAGCGTTCGCTCGGCTTGCTGCAGCTTTCCATCGGCTTTGTTGCGGGCGCGGCGCACCGCCCATTTCGCCTGATAGGCGACGCCGTCATTGCCCGTGTAATCCACTTCGGCGTAACCGCTCGCAGCGCCCTTGCGCAGGCAGGAACGCGCGTCATTGGCCTGGATTTCGCCGCCGGGGTCGACGACGGCTTCCTTTCCTTCGCCGGATTTCAGGCGCGGGCACTCGCCATAAAGCGCGAGGCAGAGCGCATCGAGAATGGTGGATTTTCCTGCGCCCGTGTCGCCCGTTATGGCGAACAAGCCGGCCGAGCGCAGCGGCTCCGACGTGAAGTCGATTTCGAATGCGTCGGCGAGGCTGTTCAAATTGCATCCGCGAATGGCGAGAATGCGCATGCTTACTCTCCCGTGCGGATGGATTCGAAAGCCATCCGGTGCGCGGCGCCCGGCGCTTCGCCATGCGCCGCCACATAGGCTTTTTCAAACAGGTCGGCGGGATCGCATTCCGCAAGGCTTCGCAAGGGCTCGGCGACGAGCGCGCCTTCCGCTCGCGCAGGCCTGTCGATCTTCACACCCGCGCAGCGCAGCGGGTGCTCTTCCAGCACGCGCTGAACTTCGCCGGAGAGGCCGCCTGCCGGACCATCGGGCCTGATCACCGCATAGACGAACGGCTGCTTTTGTTTGTCGCAAGAGGCATCGAGGTTGAGCGCTGCGATGGCGTTCGGGAGTTCGGGAAGCGTGAGCGATCCGTGTTCAGGAAGCCGGATGCAGGGCACGGTGCGCCCGATCTTGATGTGCTCGCAGCGCGCGCCGGAGGGCTGAAGTTCAACCAGCGTTACGCCGTGTTCATAGCCGATCTCGGTCGCCGACATGGGAAAGGGCGAACCTGAATAGCGGATCGTGGGACGCCCGATGCCTTGCGCGCGATGCAGATGTCCGAGCGCCACATAGGCGAGTTCGTCGGGAAAGATATCCGCTGGCGCCGCATGTTCGCCGCCGATGAGGATGCGCCGTTCCGCGCCCTCCGATTCAAGTCCGCCTGCGCAATGCAAATGGCCAGTGGCGAGCAAAGGCAATCCGCCTGCGAGCGGGCGCGCGGCGTCCACCGCGTCCGCGTAGATTCGGCGTGTCGCTTTCACTATGGGGGATGATCCGGCTTCCGCGCTGTCCTCGGCAAGGAGCGGCAGATCGCCGGAGCGCAGATAGGGAATGGCGAGAACATGGGCGCGCACTTCGCCGTTGCCGGCGCGCAGTGGAACCAGATGTCGCGACATGTCGAGCGCGCCGCTCGCGTTGTCACGGTGCAGGATGCCGACGACATGCACGCCGATCGCCTCGAACAATGCGCGCGGCGCCTCGAGGCGTCCCGCGGGATCGTGATTTCCCGCGACGATGATGATCTGCAGCGCAGGACGGGACGCGTGCAGCGCTGCGAGCGCATCGTACAGAAGCTTCATCGACTCGGCCGACGGATTGACGCCATCGAAAATGTCGCCAGCGACGATCATGGCGTCCGCCTCATGGCGGGCTGCGAGTTCGGGAAGCTTTCCCAAAAACGCGCCGTGCTCGGCCTCCCTGCTGAAACCGTTGAGCGTCTGGCCGATGTGCCAGTCAGCTGTGTGGAGTATGCGCATTCACCGAGCCTTGGCTGAACCCATCCGCGTCAGCGACTCTCAGGCGCCGAATCGGCACGAGAGTGTGAGCGTCACGGAGGCGAGCCTAGCGGCAATCGCGCAGAATGCCAGAAGCGATGGTTTCAGGCTGCGCGGGCCGTGAGCGCGTGAGCCTCCTGCAAGGGCTCGACGAAAAACGCCGGGACCGGCCGGTTCTCGGCGAGGCGCAGCAATGTTTCCTGCGCGGCGTCAAGCGCTTCGCCGATGGTCACATCCATGTCGAGATAGCGGTAGGAGCCGAGCCTTCCGAGGAAGCTGACGCCGGGCGTGGCGCGCGCGCGTTTGACGTATTTTCCCAGCATGTGCTCTTCATGCGCCTGCCGGATCGGATAATAGGGGATGTCGCCGGGACCGCAGGCGCGGCTGTATTCGCGGTAGCAGATCGTGTCCGCCATCTCGTGGGATTCCCACGGCGCGAAATGCTTGTGCTCGGTGATGCGGGTGAAGGGAACCTCCTCGTCGCAATAATTCATGACCGCCGCGCCCTGATAATCGCCCGTGGTCCGAAACACATCGAAATCCAGCGTGCGGTAGCCGAGCCGGCCATGCGCGAAGTGAAAATAACGATCGATTGGACCTGAGTAGAACGTATGCGCGAAGCTCTCGTTGAGGGATTCATGCGAGGTTTTCAGGCGCAGTTCGATGCCGGGCGCATCGAGCATCGCGACGACGATCGCCGTGTAGCCTTGGTCGCGAATGGCCTGATGCGTGTGCGAGAAATAGCGATCGTCGTAGTTGAATCGCAGCGGCAGCCGCTTCAGAATCGAACTCGGCAGCTCGGTGGGCTCCATGCCCCATTGTTTGCGCGTATAGCCCCGAAAGAACGCAGCGTAGAGCTCGGGTCCGATCATCGCCAACGCCTGCTCTTCGAAATTCGTCGGGTCGGCAATCGCCTGCGCTTTGGCGGCGATGAATGCGCGCGCCTCATTGGGGCCCATGATCGTACGAAAGAATTGATTGATGGTGAGGAGATTGACCGGCAGCGAATAGACCGCGCCGCCGGATACGGCGCGGACTTGATGCGCGTAAGGCCGCATCTCGCCAAATCGCTGGATGAAAGCCCACACGCGTTCATCCGACGTGTGGAAAATATGCGGGCCGTAGACATGCGTCATGACGCCGGTGCTTGCATCGCGCGCGCTATGACAATTGCCCGCGACATGCGCGCGCTCGTCGACGACGACGATCTGATGGCCGGCTTCCGCCAGAACCCGTGCAATCACGGCGCCGCTGAAGCCTGCGCCTACGACACAAAATCGCATGATGGTTTCGCTTTCGTCAGGCGGTGAGGGAGAGGGGTTCGATGAGCGCCTCTTCGCAAGGCTGCGTCGCGGGCCGGTGGTCGAGAAATGTTGCGAGTTGGCGGTCCGCGAAGGACGAATAAGCCTGAAGCAGCCCGCCGAGATTCATCGACGCATCCTGCTTCCAGAATGAGAGATGCGCGGCGACGAAGCCCTGATAGATACAATTGCTTTTGCGCGCGCGCTTGCGCACGCCGTAACAGAGATCGTGTTCGTCATCGGCCATTAGATCTGGAATGTGCTTCAGGTCAGCCCCGAGCAGCGCAATGAAATTGATGCTGACGCGCTCGTTCCAGACGATCGGCGCAGGCTTTTGAGCTATGAAGGAAGTGGGATTGCTGAGGAACAGCTCGTGCAGCTCTTGCGCCTTCTCGCCATCGCCCCAGAGTTTTCCGCACATGCCGCCGGGCGGCAGTTCGCATTCGAGAAGATCGAGCGGGATCGCGCCCGCCTGTTGCTGGAAGTGCGCGCAGACGCCATTGTTGATGACATTCGCGCTGACGAGGAGATATTCACGATGCGCCTTGCGGAAGGCGATGAATTCCGCGAGACGCGTCAGGTCAAAAGAGACGATGTCATCATCGCATTTCAGGATGACGTCATTCCGATAGAGATCTCTGTTGGCCACATAGAATTGGTAGGCGCGCGTGTAGAACATGGCGTTTGCCGGATGGTGGGGCTCTGGCCCGCAGACGAAGAGGCGCGCGGGCGCAGCCTCAAGGCCGGGGAAACGCCAATCGCCGTTTGAGCCGTATCCCGTCCGGTAGAGAAGATCGAAAGTTCCGGCCTCGACAGGCGTCGGATTGCTGATCAGAAGCACGTCATTGAAGAAGACCTTCACGCCATCATCGCCGATTTCGAGATCGATTTCGGCGAAGCCGAACTCGGGCATGAGCGAGGGCGTGCTGACGCATTTCGTTCCTTCGACGTCTGGCGCGCGCGTCGCGACATTGGCCAGTTCATCAGCGGACGCGAAAGTGCGGATCGCGCTGATCGCATTGCCCCACCCACCGAGGACGATTTCGAAACTCGGCCCTTTTCCGGACGTCCGTTTCAGGCCTATGTGCACGTCACTGCGCGCACGGACATCGATGGATGCGCGCAGGTTATCGCCCCTCAATGTCAAGCTTCCGGGGTAGCGGAAATATTCGAGCGTGTGGCTCGGCGTCGTCTGAACGACGGGGAAGCTTTCGCGCAGCCAGGATGCGTCCTGCGCATTGCGCGTGAAATCCCACACATGCCATTCATCGATCAGGCCAGCGTCCATCGCCGCGTTGACGTAGCGTGTCAGCAGCTGCATGCGGTCTCGGCGGCCGGCGAAAGTCACGAGGATCGTGCGTTGCGGTTTCATGGACATGCTCCTGCGCGTCACGCGCGTCTGCGTGCGCGCTGGGGCGCCTCGATGCAATCCGCGCCCGGCCAGAAGCGAGCATCCGGCTTGAGCGTCGAGAAAGCGTTCAGCGCGTCAAGTCTCTCGCGATAGAGCAGCCGGTATTGCGCATCGTCCAGAGCCTCGATGTTTTCGAGATTAAGCTCGACGCCAATGTCGAAATAGATGTCGAGATTGGTGAGGTCCGGAACAGGCGTCATCCCGCGCTCGCCATCCGCCTGCATTTTCCAGAAGAGCTTTTCGAGAGTTCGCACAAGCTCGGGGATGTCGCGCAAGGTCGAAGCCTCGCGCGCAGCTGAGAGGCGTTCGCGATAAGGCGTCAACAATTCGGGATTTTGTCCGAAGGCGATGGCGCGGCGCACATATTCCTCGGCGTCGTTGCAGACGAGGTCGCCGACGCCCGCGGCGTCCACAACGCTCGCACAGAAACGCGCTGCGAAGCTGCGGCCTTTGATAGTAAGGATCGGCAGGCCAGCCGTCACTGCGTCGGCGGCTGTCGAATGCGCGCCATAGGGCAGGGTGTCGAGAAACAGGTCGGCGACGCCGATGCGTGCGAGATGTTTCGGGTTGGGCGCTTTCGGCGCGAAGATGAGCCGCGCGGGCTCAACGCCCGCCTGCATGGCGGCGGCGCGCAAGCGCTCGTTCGTGTCGTCATTGCCGGTGAGCAGCCATAGCACGCTGCCCGGGACTGCGGCGAGAATCGTCATCCACCGCTGGAAGCAGTTCGGAGTGACTTTCTGCATGCCGTTGAACGAGGCGTAGACAAATGCGTCCTCGGGCAGGCCAACTTCGCTGCGCGACGGGCGCTCGGATGCGATCGGGCGCTTGCGGTCGATCGGCTGGTTGCAGGGAATGCGCAGCACCTGCTCGGAATAATAAATCTCGTGTTCCACGGGAATGATATGCGCGTCGGCGATGAGATATTGATGGTGCGGGCTGCCCATGGTGCCGGGGTAGCCGCACCAGTTGACGATGATCGGGGCGGGACGATGCGCCACCACTTTGGTGCGCGCGTGTTTCGTGTAGCCGTTGACGTCGATGAGAATGTCGATCTTGTCCGCCAAGATCTGCGCGGCGGCCTTGTCATCGCTCAATGCGGCGACGTCCCGCCACACATCGACGGCAGCGCGCATGCGCGCCTGCACAGGATCAGCCGGGCGCGGCTCTCCCAAGTAATAAGCATAGACTTCGACCTGGCGCTTGTCGTGCAATTCGAGCACTTCGCTCAGCGCAAACCCAACTGCGTGTTCGCGCAGATCGGATGAAAGATAGCCGATGCGTAGGCGCTGTCCTGTGCCGATCTTTCTCATCGACGCGCGCGGCTCCAGCGTGGTCTCGGGGCGGCCGACCGATGTCTTGTTGTAGCGCCACGCCTTGGCGAGCTGGAACATGGGATCGTCCGACAGAGCAGCGAGCGCCATCGGCGAGATGGCGGTCAGCATCTGGCGGCGCGTCATATATTCGGAAGCCGCGAGAACCGGCCATTTGCATTGGCGCTGGCGCAGCGCAATCCAATGTTGCGCGGCCTCTGGCTTTTCCGGCGCGAGCTCCATCGCGGTTTTCAGAATGTCCTCGGCGGCGCCAAGCTGTTCGCCGTTTTCAAGCGTGCGGCCGATGTGCTGCAGCGCCATCAGCTTGTGCGCGACTTTTTCAGGGGTGATGTCGGGCGTCGCTTGCGTGAAGGATTGCCATTGCGCGATGGCCTGCGCCGCCAATCCGCTGTCTTCCAGCGCGCGTCCGAGATTGATTTGCGCGGGCCCGAACAGCGGTGAGATTTGCAAGGCGCAGCGCAGCGCGTTAATGGCGCCGGCGTTGTCGCCGCGCTGCCGCAGGGTGACCGAGAAGTTGAACCAGACGAGATGCCGCAGCGGGTTTTCAGAATTATAGGCGAGCCACGTGCGATAGAGATCGGCGGCGTCGCTGGAGAGGCCCAATCCATTGAGGCTTTCCGCCGTCTTGATCAGATCGGTAAGCGTCATCTCGCGCGATTTTGCGCGCGTCATGAAAGACGACAGCACGGACGCCCGGTCCATTGTTTCCGTATCACCGGTCGCCATTCAAGCCCTCACGAATTGCATTTCAATTGTGCTGTCTTGACAGGCTAGGCATGCGACCTTGCGCCTGGCTGGATATAAAAAAGCGGGCCCCGTGAAGGGGCCCGCCTTTCGTCGTCGTGGGAGAAGTTTTGGCTCAGACGGCTTCGTAGGCCGAGATGACCGCGGCGACCTGCGCCGTGTTCATCGCCTGAACCTGCGTCGAGGTGAACGCGCTTGCCTGGTCGGTCGAGAGGCCTGTCAGATCGTCCGTGGTCAGGCCGGGGATCGCGCTGCTGCTCAACGCGGCGATCTGCGTCGTCGAGAGAGCCGCGACATCGTCTGTCGACATGGCGCGGACTTCGCTGCTGGTCAGCGCGCCCAGTTGCGCAGTCGTCAACGCCGCCGTCTGGTCCGTGCTCAGGGCTTCGAACTGCGCCGACCTCAGCGAGGAGATGGCGCCTGTCGTCAGCGCCGCGACCTGATCGGTCGACAGCACCGCGACATTGTCCGTCGTCAGGCCAGCCAGTTGCGTCGCACCGAGCGCACGCACTTGCGTGGTGCTGAGCGCGCCGATCCCGTCGCTCGTCAAGGCGCCGACTTGCCCCGATGTGAGCGAGGCGACCTGCGACGTGCTGAGCGCGGATGTCTGGTCTGTTGTCAGTACCGCGATCTGCCCCGTAGTGAGCGCGGCGACATCCCTGCCGCTCAAGGCGCCGATCTGCGCCGTGGAGAGGCTGGCGACGCTATCCGTGCTGAGCGCCGCGGTCTGGCTTGTCGTGAGCGCGCCGATCTGCGCGGTGCTCAGCGCGCCGGACTGGTCCGTTGTGAGGCCCGCGACCTGTGCGGTCCCGAGCGCCGCGACAGCGGTCGTCGTCAAGGCTGCGACCTGGCCGGTCGACAGCGCCGCGACATTGTCGGTGGAGAGCGCCGCGGCTTGCACGCCGCTCAGAACATGCGCCTGTGTCGTCGAGAGTGCGGCGACATCGTCGGTGCTCAAGGCGCCGATTTGCGTTGAGGTGAGCGCGGCGACTTGCCCCGTGGCGAGGGAGCTCACCTGATCGGTCGTCAGCGCGGCGATCTGCGCCGTGCCAAGTGCGGCGACATCCCTGGCGGTCATCGCGCCGACTTGCGAGGTGCTGAGGCCCGCCACCGAGTCGGTGGTGAGCGCCGCCGCCTGCGCGACCGTTAATGCCGCGACCTGTCCGGTCGTCAGCGCGCCCGTCTGGTCGGTTGACAGCGCGGCGATCTGCGCAGTGCGCAAGCCCGCGATGGTGCTGGAGGCGAGCGCGGCGACCTGAGAGGTCGAGAGCGCCGCGAGGCCGTCGGTGGACAGCGCCGCGCCCTGCGACGAGGTCAACGCGCGGGCCTGCGTGGTGCTGAGCGCGCCGATGTCATCGGTCGAGAGCGCGGCGATCTGCGTCGTCGTGATGGCGCCGATCTGCGCGGTGCTCAGCGCCGCGAACCCGCTCGTTGTCATTGCGGCTATCTGTGAGGTTTTCAGCGCCGCTACATTTTTTGCCGCGATCGCTGCGACCTGCGTCGTCGACAATGTGCTGATCGAGTCGGTGGTCAGCGCCGCTGACTGCGATGTCGTCAGCACGCCAATCTGAGCGGTGGACAGCACGGAGGTCTGGTCGGTCGAAAGCGCTGCGATCTGCGCGGTTCCAAGCGATGGCACATCCTTCAGAGAAATCGCCGCGACCTGCCCGGTCGAGAGTGCGGCGATGCCATCGGTGGTCACCGCGGCGACTTGCGTCGCAGTGAGCGCGCCGATCTGCGCAGTGGACAGTGCGGCGGTCTGGTCGGTCGTCAGCGCCGCGATCTGCGCGGTGCGCAGGCCGGCGGTGGCGGTCGTGCTCAGGGCCGCGACCTGGTCGGTCGAAAGCGCCACGAGATTGTCCGTCGTCAAGGCGGCGGCCTGCGTTGCGCCCAGAGCACGAACCTGCGTTGTCGATAAAGCCGTGGCCTCGTCGCTGGTCAGTGACGCGACTTGCGCGGTTGTCATCGCGGCGACTTGCGCGGTCGACAAGGCGGCCGTCTGGTCCGTGGTCATCGCGCGGATCTGGCTCGATCCCAAGGCCGCGAAGTCCTTTGCTTCGAAAGCCCTGACCTGATCGGTCGAGAGTGCGGCAATGTCGGCGGTGGTCAGCGCAGCCGATTGCGCGCTGGTCAGCGCGACGACTTGCGCGGTGCTGAGGGCAATCGCCTGATCGGTGCTCAGCGCGGCGATCTGCGCAGTGCGTAGACCCGCGATGGCGCCGGTTGCGAGCGCGCTCACCTGCGCGGTCGAGAGTGCCGCGATATTGTCGGTGGACAGCGCGGCCGCCTGCGATGAGCCGAGCGCGCGGACTTGCGTCGTCGACAAGGCGCCGAGATCGTCCGAACTGAGGGCTCCGATCTGTGCGGTCGTGAGCGCCGCTACCTGCGTCGTGGAAAGCGCGCTGACCCCGTCGGTCGTCAGCGCCGCGATCTGCGCCGTTCCCAGAGCGGCAATGTCTTTCGCGCTGAAAGCCGCGACCTGGCCTGTGGACAGGGTCGCAATGGAGTCGGTGGTCAGAGCCGCGGATTGCGACGCCGTCAGCACGCCGATCTGCGCAGTCGACAGCGCGCTGGTCTGGTCGGTGGAAAGCGCAGCGATCTGCGCGGTGCGAAGACCCGCGACCGCGCCGCTGGTGAGAGCCGCGACCTGTCCGGTCGAAAGCGTCGCGACATTGTCGGTCGAGAGCGCTGCGGCTTGCGACGCCGAAAGCGCGTGCGCCTGCGCCGTGCTCATCGCCGCGACGTCATCCGTGGAAAGCGCCGCGACTTGCGCGGTCGTGAAGGCTCCGACCTGTCCGGTGCTCAACACTTCGAAATTGTCGGTGGTGAGCGCCGCGATCTGCGAGGTTTTAAGCGCTGCGACATCCTTCACGGAAATGGCCGCCACCTGAGCGGTGGAGAGCGCAGCGACCGAGTCGGTGGTGAGCGCCGCGGCCTGCGCCAGCGTGAGAGCTGCGACCTGTCCGGTGGACAAGGCGCCCGTCTGATCTGTCGAAAGCGCGGCGATCTGCGCGGTGCGCAGGCCAGCAATCGTGGACGAGGCGAGGGCCGCAACCTGTCCGGTGGAAAGCGTGGCGACATTGTCTGTGCTCAGCGCCGCAGCCTGCGAGGCGCTCAGTGCGCGCGCT
Organism: Hyphomicrobiales bacterium; assembly: GCA_025356415.1. Classification (GTDB taxonomy): domain Bacteria; phylum Pseudomonadota; class Alphaproteobacteria; order Rhizobiales; family Beijerinckiaceae; genus Terripilifer. The sequence goes on along the minus strand of JANXTB010000207.1, from coordinate 5,208 downwards.
TGCGTCGTGCTCAGCGCTGTCACGTCGTCTGTTGACAGCGCGCCGATCTGCGCCGTGGTCAGCGAGGCGACCTGTCCGGTGCTCAGGACGGCGACACTGCCGGTGGTCAGCGCGGCGATCTGCGCGGTGCCCAACGCAGCGACATCCTTGGCGGTGATCGCCGCGACCTGTCCGGTCGAGAGGTTGGCGATTGAATCGGTGGTGAGTGCGCCGGCCTGCGCGGCTGTCAGCGCGCCAATCTGCACCGAGGAGAGAGCCGATGTCTGGTCGGTGGAAAGCGCCGCGACCTGCGATGTGCGCAAGGCTGCGACAGCCGCCGTGGTGAGCGAGGCGACATGATCTGTCGAGAGCGCCGCGAGATGATCGGTGGAAAGCACCGCGGCCTGCGTGGCCGTGAGGGCGCGCGTCTGGCTGGTGCTCAGCGCGACGACGTCGTCGGTGCTCAGCGCGCCGATCTGCGTGGTGGTGAGCGCGGCGACCTGCATGGTTTTCAGCGCCGCGACATTATCGGTCGAGATCGCGGAGATCTGCGCCGTGCCCAGCGCTGCAATGCTCTTGTTGGAAAGCGCCGCGACCTGCGTGGTCGACAGCGTCGCGATCGCATCGGTCGTCAGCGCGGCGGCCTGGCCGGCGGTGAGCGCGCCCATTTCAGCGGTGTTGAGCGCAGCCACCTGATCGGTGGTCAACGCGTTGATCTGGACGGTGCGCAACGCGGCGAGCTGCGTCGTGGTGAGCGCGGCGACATCGGCGGTTTCGAGCGTCGCGGTTTGCAATGTCGAGAGGCCGATGATCGCGTTCGCGGTGATCGCGCTGATCTGCGGAGAGCTGAAGGCGACGATGTCGTCCGTGCTCAGCGCTGTGACCTGAGATGAGGTCAGTGCGGAGACCTGTTTGGTGCTCAGCGCCGCGATATCCGCCGTCTTGAGGGACGCGATCGTCGTGGTCGAGAGCGCAGAGATCTGCGTATTTGAAAGAGAAGAAATGATCGACGTCATGACAGCCAGCCCTTGGCACGAGGAATCGCGAACGAGTTGAGGCTGCGGTTCGCAGCGCACGAACCGTGACGACCTCAAAAGCCTTTGGGACATGGCTCGAATGAGCCGGTTCGTCGGGATTGCTTCATGCAAATCGGACAGGACGCAACGCGCGATTCCGACCCCGACGTCAAGCGAAGGCCCAAAAGGGGCGCACCGCAGATAGCTGCGCGATTCGCGCAATTTGGGCGCAGTTTCGAGAGTTCAAACGTTCTTCTACGCTCAAGCTTGTTAAGAGATAGTTAACGCGGTGCGGGCGGGACGCGTTTTTTGCTGAAACGGTCCCGGCCCGCGAGCTTTCAGCGCCGGTATTGATCGTCGGTGACGTGCTCGAGCCAGTCGACCGCCTTGCCATCCAGCCGTTCCTGAATGGCGATATGCGTCATGCCGGTTGTCGCCGTTGCGCCATGCCAATGTCTTTCACCGGGCGCGAACCAGACGACATCGCCCGGCCTGATCTCTTCCACCGGACCGCCCTCACGTTGCGTCCAGCCAAGACCGGCGGTGACGATCAGCGTCTGCCCAAGCGGATGCGTGTGCCACGCAGTGCGCGCGCCGGGCTCGAAGGTGACGCTGGCGCCGGCGACGCGGGCCGGATCGGGCGCGGTGAACAGCGGATCGATGCGCACCCGGCCGGTGAACCATTCGGCGGGGCCGGGGGTCGATGGCTGTGCGCCGCTATGTGTGATGTCCATGAAATTCTCCTGTCGTCTGCTCCGGAGCGCATGGCTCTTTCCACAAACGCGGCGCGCGGACTTTGGACCCACGCGCCGCCGCATTCATCAGATGTTAGGAATCATGCCGCCATCGACCCGCAGCACCGAACCCGTGATGTAGCTCGCCTGCTGGCTCGCAAGAAACGCCGCCGCTGCGCCATATTCCGCGGGGTCGCCATAGCGACCAGCTGGAATGGAAGCCGCGCTGTCGCGCTGGATGTCTTCGATGCTGCGGCTCTCGCGCTTGGCGCGCTGCTCATCCAGAAACGCGATGCGGTCGGTGGCGACGCGGCCGGGCACGATGATGTTCGACGTGACGCCATCGCGCGCGACTTCACGCGACAGGGTTTTCGACCATGCGACGAGCGAGGCGCGCAACGTGTTCGAAATGCCGAGGTTGGGGATCGGGGCGATCACGCCCGACGAAGCGCTGGTGATGATGCGGCCCCATTTGCGCGCGCGCATGCCCGGCAGCACGAGATCGGTGATGCGGATGACCGAGAGCACCATGGCGTTGAACTGCGCCATCCAGACTTGCGGATCCTGCCCCGCGGCCGGGGTCGGCGGCGGTCCGCCAGTGTTGTTGACGAGAATGTCGATCGGCCCGAGCGCGGCTTCCGCCGCGGCGACATGCGCGTCGTGGCTTGCGAGATCGGCAAGATCCCAGCGCAGCGCATGCGCGCGCACGCCGAGCGCCTGAATCTCGCCAGCCACCTTCGCCAGCGCCGCCTCGTTGCGCGCCGCAAGCACGATGTTCACGCCCTCCGCGGCCAGTGCGCGGGCCATGGCGGCCCCGAGGCCGCCGCTTGCGCCGAACACGAGGGCTGTCTTGCCGTTCAGTCCGAAGTCCATGTCGCGTTTCCCTGTGTACGTTTCGGGCGGAGCCTAGAAGAAACGCCGCCAAGCGAAAGCGATTTGTTGCCGGCGGCCTCTCGGGGGCGGGTTTTCCTCGAAGCCAGCGCGTGCCATGATCCCCGCCAAAGGCGCACGCCAAGGTCCGCGCCCAAATGGGAGAACGCCAATGGCGAGGAACAAGCTGCTCACAACCGCCTTCATCGGAGCCTTCGCGTGCATGGCCGCGCTGGTCGCGCCGGTCGCCCCCGCGATGGCGCAGGATTACGCCGCCGTGCTGGCCGCACCGGACCGCAGCGAGGCGGACCGCGCCAATGACGGCAAGCGGAATGCCCTGGAACTCCTGAAATTCACCGGTCCGAAAACCGGCTGGCGCGTGCTCGACATGGGCGCCGGCGCCGGCTACTCGACCGAGCTCATGGCCCGCGCCGTCGGGCCGACCGGCAAGGTCTACGGCCAGAACGACAAGCCATCCGAGAAATTCGCCGCGCGGCTGAAGACGCCCGGCATGGGCAATGTCGAGGAGGTGACGGCGCCCTTCGACGCACCTGCGCCCGCCAACGCGCGCAATCTCGATCTCGTGACGTTCTTCTTCGCCTATCACGATACGACCTTCATGGAGGTCGACCGCGCGAAGATGAACAAGGCGATTTACGATGCGCTGAAGCCCGGCGGTTTCCTCGTCATCGCCGACCATTCGGCAAAGCCCGGCGAGGGCGCAACGGTCGGCAAGACGACGCATCGCATCGAGGAAAGCACGCTCGTCGGCGAAGTAACCGCAGCGGGCTTCAAGCACGTCGCGACCGGCGACTTCCTGCGCAATCCGGAAGATCCGCGCACTGTCTCCGTGCATCGCTCGGGCATCAAGAATGACGAATTCGTGGTGCGCTTCCAGAAGCCGAATTGATCAAACGGCGACGGAATGGCGCGCCTGGCCGCGTGCGAGATACGTGTCGAACGTCATCGCCACCACGCGCGAGAGTTTGGCGCCTTCCGGCGTCAGATTGATCCGTGCGCCGTCGCGCAAGAGCAGGCCGTCGCGCTGCAGGATGTCGAGCGTGGGAGCTTCCTTGTCCCACCAGTCGGCGTCGAAGCAGAACTGGCGGCCTGCATCGTCGAGATCGACGGTTCCATCGCACATGATGCGCTCGATCACATAGCCGCGCAGCATGTCTTCGAGGCTGAGCGCGTGGCCTTTCGAGACCGGCAATTTGCCCGCCGCGACCGTGCGCGCCCATGCGCCGGTCTCGGTTTCGTTCTGCACATAGCCGAACGGCGTGCGCCCGATCGCCGTGACGCCGAAGCCAAGCAGGCAATCGGCCGCGTCGTCCGTGTAGCCTTGAAAATTCCGGTGCAGCCGTCCCTCCGCCGCCGCGCGCGCCAGCGGATCGGTGGGCAGAGCGAAATGATCGAGGCCGATCTGTACATAGCCGCCATCCACCAAAGCTTGCGCGGAGGCCAGCGCCTGCGCCGCGCGCTCATTGCCGCTGGGCAGGGCTTCCTCGTCGATCATGCGCTGGTTCTTGGCCATCCATGGCACATGCGCGTAGCCAAACAGCGCGATGCGATCGGGCCGCATTTCGATGCATTCCGCGACCGTCTTGCAGATCGCGGCTTCGGTCTGCTGCGGCAGGCCGTAGATGAGGTCGAAATTGATTGCTGTGACGCCGGCGGCGCGCAGCTTCTCGGTCACGGCCTGCACAAGTGCGGCGGGCTGCACGCGATTGATGGCCGCCTGCACGCGCGGATCGAACTCCTGTACGCCGAGGCTTGCGCGCGTGAAGCCGAGCGCGCCGAGGCGCGAGATCATGGCGTCCGTAATGGTGCGCGGATCGGTCTCGATGGCCAGTTCGGCGGCGGCTGTGATGTCGAACTTTTCACGGAAATGCGTGACGATGCGCGCAAGATCGTCGGGCTCGAGCGCCGTCGGCGTGCCGCCGCCGAAATGCAGATGCGCGGCTGTCATCCGCTCGGGCAGCTCAGCTGCGACGAGATCGATCTCGGCGATCAGGCTGTCGACATAGGACGTGACCGGCGCATAGCGCGCGGCGAGCTTCATGTTGCAACCACAGTACCAGCACATCTGCTTGCAGAAGGGGATGTGCGCATAAAGCGAAATGGCGTCCGCCGGATCGAGACCCGCCAGCCAGTCGCGATATACGGCTTCCGGAAACGCCTTGGTGAAATGCGGCGCCGTCGGGTAGCTCGTATAGCGCGGGGCCGCCCGCCGCGCGTAGAGCGCGAGTGTCGAACGGTCCGGAGAGAGCCTTGTCTGGGCCTCAGGGCGCAAGGTGGAAATCCTCCAATGGCAACGTGCTCGACGCAGGTTGCGCCCATCTCCCGGCCGTCTGCTTTGATCTGCGCCAAGAATTCCTACTTTGACACACTGCCTAGCTTGGGGAATTGACCCAGATCAACCGCGGGGCCTACGTTGCCGGCGTGGATCCTTTCCGAGTCGTTGGGAATTGCGGGAAGGCGGTAGAGAGCGGGATGACAGCCATGACCAAAACCCTTGACCTCGCTCCAGGACCCCATGAGGTCCGCCGCCGTATCATGGCCATTGTCGGCGCGGCTTCCGGCAATCTCGTCGAATGGTTCGACTTCTA
>JANXTB010000169.1 GCA_025356415.1 Hyphomicrobiales bacterium | reverse complement strand
TCGTGCCCAAGAACGGCTTCCGCGCTGTCAGCGTCGCCATCACGAACCGCTGGATCGAGCCCGGCTTCCACCAAAGCGGCCGGCACAAGCACCTTGAGGCCGTCGTCTACGCCATCGAGGGAAACGGCTTCACCGATATGCAGGGCAAGCGCATTCCGTGGGAAGCCGGCGACGTTCTCTATGTGCCTCCGGCCATGTGGGAACATCAGCACAGCAGCGAAAACCCAAATCCGATCACGCAGATCCGCATCGGCTTCAACATCCGGGCGTGGGTGACGTCGATCTGGCCGGCAGGCTTCACCAGCACGCGCATTTACGACGAGGATGGCAACCCCATCGAAGCGGGCCGCATCGTTCGCAACCGCGAGCGCTCACGTTAAACTTAAAAAGTCGCGGCCTTGCAGCCGCGACTTTTACCTTGCGTGTCGAAGGCAGTCGCTTACGCGCGGCTCTTAGCCGCCTCTGCCGCGTGGGGCGGACGCCGCACCTGCTTCTCTTTTCCGAAAATAGAGACTTCCGCCTTCATGGCGATGCTGTCGATGTGCTCGGCCAATTTCGCGCAGGCCGCATCGGCGTTCCGCGCGAGCGTATACGAGACGATCTTGATGTGATCCGAACTCAGGCCAGCGCGGGGGAAACTGCGGCGCAGCGTCGTGCGGTGGCGATAGCGCATGACCTGATCGTAAAGATGTTCCGACAGATCGACGAGACGGCGAATGGGGCATCCGGAAATCAGCGCAATATGGAACTCGCGATTGGCGCGCTCCCAGGCCATGACATCCGCATCATTCTCCTGCGCCACAGAGGTTTCAAAGCGTTCGAGCGTATACTTCGCAGCGACAACGCGAGCTTCCCAGACCACATCTCCAAACATGATGGCCTGACGCAGCGCCTCGACCTCGATTACCTTGCGGGCCCCGGTCAGGTCCCTCAGATCCTCGCGGCTGATCTGCGCGACCCAGAACCCGCGCTGGGCTTCCGAATCCACGAGGCCGTCCGAGATCAGCCGCGACAGGGCTTCGCGTATGCCGCTGGCGCCGAACTGATACTTGTCTCGCAGGTGTTCTATTCTCAGTTTTTCACCCGGGATCAGGGCGCCCTCGAGAATGTCCTGCCGCAGGCGCCAATAGGCTTCCTCGATCTGAGATTTTGATTTTCCCGCAAGGCCGGCGAATTTGGGCGCGTTCATATTTCTCTCGACGGTCGGTCGTCACTCAATTCCAGTCAGCACAGTATCAGGTCGGCGGCGCTTCGAAAATGCAAGAGGCAGGCGACCAAGGACTAAGGCGAAGCCTTCAGCCCGCTCTCGATCTTCACATCGCCGGAACCGGATCGGCGCGAACAACGGCGGCGGCGATCATAAGGCTTGCGGAGTGGGCCGGAGTCATTTCAACTTCATGGATAGACAGCTGCCCCGGGAGATTGCAATGACGAATCTCGATCAAGCGAAAGCGCCCGAAGACACGACCGATCCCACCTATCTCATGGATCACCCGGACTCCACGGAAGAGATCCCGATCCTCGACATCTCTCCCTACATGTCGGGCGAAGCAGGCGGGCTCGAGGCTGTCGCGAAACGCTTGCGCGAGATCACCGAGACGGTGGGATTTTTCTACCTGAAGGGGCATGGCGTCTCGCAAGAGCTGGTAGACCGCGTTTTTGCGCAATCGCGGCGCTTTCATGCGCAACCCGCCGATGTGAAAGCAAGAGTCCCGCACAAGTTCACTGACAGCTTCCAGAGCGGCTACGTGCCTCCGGCGACGCCGCGTTCGGCATCCGCCAATGTCGATATCATCTCCGGCGCCAAACCAAACTTGCTCGCCAAGTATCTTGTGACGCGCGAACTCCCGGAGTCTGATCCGCGCTATAAACCCATCAACGTCTGGCCCGAAGATCTCCCCGGCTTTCGAGAAACCGTTCTGGAATATCATTCCAGCATCGAGTCGCTCGCGCGGAAATTCCTGCCTCTATGGGCGACATCTCTCGACATGCCGATCGATTATTTCGAAAAGTATTTCAAGGATCCGCATCTCACGCTCTCGTTGCTGAACTATCCGCCGCAAACGGTTTTCGGCAACAAGCAATATGGAATCGCGCCCCACACCGATAACAGCTTCATGACGTTCCTCGCGCAATCCAACGTGCCGGGACTGGCGGTCCGCATGCCCTCGGGACATTGGCGCGTTGTTGAAAATATCCCGGGCACATTTCTCGTGAACACCGGGAACGTCATCACGCGCTGGACGAACGATCTTTATCTCTCGACAAAGCATCGCGTCATCAACGCCGCCGGCGTCGAGCGTTACTCCATCCCGATGTTTTTTGGGCCGAGCGGCGATGCGCTGATCGAATGCATTCCGACCTGCCAGTCGAAGGACAGGCCCGCGCGCCATGAGGCGATCACCTACAGAAAACTGCGCGAATGGTATTACGGACTGCGTGATTGAATGCCGCGAGAAGGCTCCTGACATGAAGATATCCCTCATAGCGGCCGCGATCCTGACCTCTGTCACAGGCGTTCAATTCGCATCCGCTGACGAACCAGCGCGTCCGTTCTATCAAGGCAAGAATTTGCAGATCGTCGTCGGCTTCGATGCGGGCGGCGGCTACGATGCCTATGCGCGCCTGATTGGTCGAACGATCTTCAAATACATTCCGGGCAATCCGACAATCGTCGTGCAGAACATGCCCGGCGCCGGCAGCCGCGTCGCCGCCAACTGGCTTTACAATGTCGCGGCCAAGGACGGCACGGTGATCGGCAGCCTCGTGCAAAGCACGCCGGTGGACCAGGTGTTCAAGGAGCCAGGCGTTCAGTACGACGCTTCGCGCTTCAACTGGATCGGGAATCCGATCGTCGACAACCTCGTGTCGATCACGTCGCGCCAGTCCGGCCTCGCGACGCTTGCAGACGTCAAAAGCAAAGGCGGGCTGATCTGCGGCAGCTCGGGCGCCGGACCCACCGTCATGTTTCCGAACGCGATCAGCAAGCTGTTGCCCACCGACGCCCGTATCGTGGCCGGATATCCGGGCGTCAGCGCGATCACGCTGGCGATGCAGCGCGGCGAGCTGAATTGCAACGGGGGCCAAGCGTGGTCATCCATGAAGGCCACGATGGGCCAGTTGATGCGCGACGGTCAGCTCAACATTCTCGTTCAATGGGGCGCCACGGCGGATCCGGATATTTCCGCAGTGGCTGGCCGAGATGTTCCGCTCATCACCGACTACGCCCGCTCCGACAAGGATCGCAGCGCCTTGCGTTTGCTGGCGTCGACATCGGCGCTCAGTCGCCCGCTGGTAGCGCCGCCGGGCGTGCCCGCCGAGCGCATCGAAATCCTGCGCAACGCTTTCGACATGACGATGAAAGATTCGGGCTTTCTGGAAGACGCAACGAAGTCCGGCATGGACATCAAGCCGATCTCCGGCATCGAGATTCAGGCGCTCGTGAAAGCCATCGTTCAATCGGCTCCGGAGGACATCGAGCTTGCTCTCAAGCTGACGCAGTGAGCAGCCCAAAG
>JANXTB010000144.1 GCA_025356415.1 Hyphomicrobiales bacterium | reverse complement strand
GCCGGCGCGACGACATCCGTCCCGCCGCGCATGAAGTGTCGGGCCTGCAGATCCTAAACGGCGCCAATGAATGGCTGTGGCGGCCGGTGACCAACCGCGAGACGCTGCAGGTTTCGGCGTTCGTGGACAGCAATCCCAAGGGCTTCGGCTTCCTGCAGCGCGAGCGCAATTTCTCGCAATACCAGGACGACGCGCAGCATTGGGAATGGCGGCCCTCGCTCTGGATCGAGCCGATCGGGGACTGGGGTCCGGGCGAGGTCACGCTTGTCGAGATCCCGTCCGAATCCGAAGTGAACGGCAATATGGTCGCCTATTGGCGGGCCAAGCAGCCGCTCGCCGCCGGGGCCGAGGTTTCCTACGCCTACCGCCAGTTCTGGTGCTGGCAGGCGCCCAACCGGCCACCGCTAGCTCAGGTGGCCGGCTCACGCTCTGGCCGCGCGAGCGGCCAATCAGGGGCGCGAAGACGCCGCTTTCTCGTCGAGTTTACCGGCGATGTTCTCGCCGACCCGCAACGCTCTCCGGAGATCAACGCCAACCTTAACGCCTCGCCCGGCGCCATTTCCTCCGTCCGAACGTTTCTGGATCGCGACCGCAAGAGCATGCGCGTGATCTTCGACATGGATGCGGGAAGCGAAAGCTTGAGCGAGTTGCGTTTGTTGCTTGAATCTCAAGGCAAGCCGATCAGTGAGACCTGGCTGTATAGATGGACACCCTGACCACCGCCGAGGACGTGCGACGCGAAGCTTCCGAACATGGCGCCGCAGCTGTGATAGAATCCGCGCGCCCGATGCCCGATGAAGCGCCGCTCGCCATGCCGGTGCAATCGTTCCGAAAGTTCGACAAGAGCCAGCGCCGCGCTTGGCTTTCGCCGGGACTCGCCGCGACGCCCTGGGCCTCGCGCCTGCTGGTGTTCGGCGGCGGCCTGCTGCTGACAATTTACGGCGCGATGGAAATGTACGCGGTCGTGAACGTCGGCGCGATCACGCCGCTGAAATGGGCGCTGCTCATCCTGTTCGTCGCAAACTTCTCGTGGATCGCCATCGCCTTCACCAGCGGCGTGCTTGGCTTCTTCTGGCTCTTGTTCCGCGCCGCGCCGCCGCCAGCCCTGCCGGGCGCGCTGAAGGAAAAGACCGCCGTCGTCATGCCGATCTACAACGAGGCGCCGAGCCGCGTTTTCGGCGCCGTGCAGGCGATGATGGAGGATGTCGACAAGACCGGACTGGGCGATCATTTCGACTGGTTCTTCTTGTCCGACACGACAAACCCCGACGTCTGGATCGCCGAGGAGCGCGCCTTCCTGGCGATGCGCGAGCGGCTCGCTCCGCAGGCGCGCGTCTATTATCGGCACCGCCCGAAGAACACCGCGCGCAAGGCCGGCAACATCGGCGATTTCGTTTCGCGCTGGGGTGGCCGCTACGAGCACATGGTGGTGCTCGACGCCGACTCGCTGATGACCGGTTATTCGATCGTGTCGCTCGCCGCCGCTATGGAGGCCGATCCCGATTCCGGCATCATCCAGACGCTGCCGCTGATCATCAACCGCAACACCATGTTCGCGCGCGTCCAGCAATTCGCTGCGCGCATCTACGGGCCGGTGATTGCGTCCGGCCTCGCAGTCTGGTCAGGGCGCGACGGCAATTACTGGGGTCATAACGCCATCATCCGCACGTCGGCTTTCGCCGCGCATTGCGGCCTGCCCGATCTGCGCGGACGCCCGCCGTTCGGTGGCCATGTGCTCAGCCACGATTTCGTCGAAGCGGCGCTGATCCGCCGCGCGGGTTACGCGGTCTATATGCTGCCCGTGCTCGGCGGCTCCTATGAAGAAAGCCCGCCGTCGCTGATCGATGTCGCGACGCGCGACCGCCGCTGGGCGCAGGGCAACCTGCAGCATTCGCGCATCATGGGCGGCGCTGGCTTCGTTCTGCCGACACGGCAGCATTTCGCAACCGGCATCATGGGCTACCTCGCCTCGCCGTTCTGGATGGCGCAGCTGCTCGTCGGTATCGTGCTTGTGCTGCAATCCACTTACATCCGGCCCGAATATTTCACCGACGAGTTCCGCCTCTTCCCGGCGTGGCCGCGCTTCGACTCCGAGCGCGCGCTCATGCTGTTTGGCGTGACGATGGCGGTGCTGCTGATGCCTAAATTGTTCGGTCTCATCATCGCGCTGCTCAACTCCGCCACGCGAAAAGCCTGCGGCGGCGGCTTGCGGCTGATCGCCTCCACGTTGCTCGAAGTGCTGATGTCGGCGCTGATCGCGCCGATCATGATGGTCATCCAGACCGGCTCGGTGATGCAGATCATCTTCGGCCGCGACACCGGCTGGAATCCGCAGCGCCGCGACGACGGCTCGATTCCGCTGCGCGACATCATCCGCCGCCATCGTTCGCATGTCGGCCTCGGCATCGTCACGCTCATCGCCGGCTTGCTGATCTCGCCCTCGCTCGTCGCCTGGATGTCACCCACCATCGCGGGCCTCATCCTCGCCATCGCGATTTCATGGGCGAGCGGCCAGCTGTTCATCGGCCTCGCGCTGAAGCGCGCCGGGCTGCTGCTGACGCCGGAAGAATCCGCGCCGCCAGAAATCGCGACACGCGCCAATGCGCTCGCCAGCCAGCTTGCCGCCGAGGGCGGAGACGAGTCGGATGGCATCCGCGCCATCCACGAGGACGAGACGCTGCGCCGCCGGCACGACCTCTTCCTGCCGCCCGTGACGCCGCGCCGTCGCGGCTTTATCGACCCCGAGCGCGCCATCGCGGTCGCCAAGCTGACCGACGCCGAAACGCTGGAAGACGCCATCGACTGGCTGAAGCCGAAAGAGCGCATGGTCGTGCTGCATGACCGCGCCCTGATCGACATGGTCGCCCGTCTGCCCGCTAGCGAAAAAGCGAAGGTCGAGCCCGAGGCCGCCGCCTGAACCTGCGCCGCGCGATTTGGCGTCGCGACTTGGCGTCGCGCGCTCGCCTTCCAGCCGCTCTTGATCGTTATCAAGGCGGACACTCTTGCGCGGGCGCAGTCTCGCCAGCGAAAGTTCAGGAGGGTGTTATGGAAGCCTGTCAGGTTATGACGTCACCCACGATCACCGTCGCGCCCTGCGCCACCGTGCGCCAGGCGATCATGACCATGCTCGAAAAGCATGTCAGCGGTCTGCCCGTCGTCGATGAAAACGGCGTACTTGCAGGCATCGTCAGCGAAGGCGACCTGTTGCGGCGCTCCGAAATCGGCACCGAGCGGCATCGGCCGAAATGGCTGGAATTCCTGCTCGGTCCAGGTCGTAGCGCAACCGATTACGTGCACAGCCATTCGCGCCGCGTCGCCGACCTGATGACCAACGATCCGGTCTCGGTCGATGAACACGCCTCGCTTGAAGAGGTCGTGGCGCTGATGGAAAAGAACGGGATCAAGCGCGTGCCGGTCCTGCGCGCCGGCGTGGTGGTGGGCATTGTCACCCGCTCCGATCTGTTGCGCGCTTTCGTCAACGCCACCGAGGAGCCGGTCATTGGCGTGCGCAGCGACGCCGATCTCAAGACCGATATCCTCACCGCGCTCGAGGCGCAGAAATGGGCGCCCGCGGGCTCGATCCATGTCGCCGTGCGCGAGGGGAATGTGACGCTCTCAGGCACGATTCTCGACGATCGCGAACGCGACGCGATCCGCGTCTGCGCCGAAAACATTCCGGGCGTGAAGAATGTGACGGACGAACTCGTGTGGGTAGATCCCGCGAGCGGGAATTTCCTGAGCCCGACGATCTAGATTTTCTGACGGTCGCGCAGCGTCGGGAACAGGCGCATCCAGAGCAAGGCGGACGCGATGGCGCCCGCGCCGCCGAAGATTACCGTTGGCACGGCGCCGATGAAGGACGCCAGCAGGCCCGATTCAAATTCGCCAAGCTGGTTCGACGTGCCGGTGAGAATGGTGTGCACGGCCATGACGCGGCCGCGCATTTCATTCGGCGTCTCCATCTGGATCAGCGACTGGCGGATGACGACGCTGACCATATCCACCGCGCCGAGCGTCAGCAGGAAAGCGCCCGCCATCACGATGTTGGTCGACAGGCCAAAGCCGATCGTGCACAGGCCGTAAGTGATCACGCAGAAGAACATCGTGCGCCCGACATGCGCGCGCAGCGGGAAGTTGGCGAGCACCAGCGCGGCGACGATCGACCCAACGGATGATGTCGAGCGCAGGAGCCCGAGCCCCCACGCGTCCGTCATGAAAATGTCTTTGGCGAATACGGGCAAGAGCGCCGTCGCCCCGCCAAGCAGCACGGCCACAAGATCGAGCGTGATGGCGCCCAGAATGACAGGCCGCGTCCAGATGAAGCGATAGCCCGCGACGATCACCGGCCAAGTGGCGCGGATCTTTTCAGCTCGCGGCGGCCGCGCCTTGATGCGAAAGGCGAGGATGACCGCGGCCAGGAAGCAGACGGTCGAAACGGCGAAAGGGACCATGGTTCCCAGCGCCAGCAACAGGCCGCCGACGGCCGGTCCGCCGACATTTGCGATCTGGTTGGTCGAATTGTTCCACGCGACCGCGCTCGAAAACTCCTCGTCGGGCACGAGCACGCTCATCAGCGCCTGCCCCGCGGGATTTGCAAAAGCGCGCGCGGAGCCCAGCAGCACGATGGTTGCATAGACCGGCGCCATGCGGCCGGGCGCCAGCCAGCCGTTGAGCACCAGCAGCAGCAGCACGATGGAGGTGATCGACATCACGAAGCAGGCGATGATGATGATCCAGCGTCGGTCGTAACGATCGGCGGTGGGGCCGGTCACGAGCGACAGCGGCACGCTCGGAATGAAGGCGCAAAGACCGATGAGCCCGAGCGCCAGCGGATCGCTGGTGACGAGATAGACGAGCCACGCGACCGCGACATTCTGGATCTGCAGGCCAACCTGCCAGAGAAAACGGCAGAGAACATAGGCGCGGTAATCGTGAAAACGAAACACAGCCCAACCGCGCGCGCCCGACATTCTGTTCTCCTTTTTCGTCGCTTCAGTAAAACCTCAGCGTCGTCATTGCGAGCGACGCGAAGCAATCCATCTGACGGCAGCCGCTAGATGGATTGCTTCGTCGCTTTGCTCGTCGCAATGATGATCAAAAGCGACGTTACCGCCAGATCACCCGTATATCGAGCGCGACCACGCCGCGTCCAGCTTCGCGCGCGACGAGTGGGTTGATCTCGATGTCCGAAATGCGCGCGCGGTGGTCGAGGAAGAACCGGCCCAGCGCCGCGGCCGCCTTGACGAGCGCCTGCGCATCCGTCGCCGGGCGGCCGCGATAGCCTGCCAGCAGCTTTGCGAGTTTCAACTTTTCGACGCGCGCGGCGATGTCGTCTTCACCCACCGGCAGCATCGCCAGCGACACATCATCCAGCAATTCCACCAGCACGCCGCCCGAACCAACCAGCAGCATTGGGCCATAGAGCGCATCGTCGCGCGCGCCGACGATCGCCTCCACGCCGCCGCTCACCATTTCATGCGCTTCGAAACCTTCAATGCGCGCATCGAGCTTGTAGGCGCGCGCGCTGACGAGCATGGCGTCCGCAGCCGCACGCACGGCGGCCTCGTCACGCAAGTCGAGCGCGACGCCGCCGGCTTCGGTCTTGTGCAGGATGTCGGGCGAACGGATTTTCAGCACCACCGGAAAACCCATTGCCGCAGCGGCTTTTGCAATGGCTTCCGGCGTGGCGCCAAACGTCTGCCTTGCGCCATGAATGCCGTAGCGCGCCAGCGTCTCATGCAGATTGTCCGGCGTCAGGTCCGACGCGGGCGCGGGCTCTGGCCGCACGGGCGCCCTGCCCTGCCTTTGTGCGTGGAACCACAGCGCATTCATCGCGCGAAGGCTCGGCTGCAGGCCTTGCAGGAACGGAATCCCGACTTCCTTCTGCATGTCCTGCGCTTCGCTCGACATTTGATACGTCATGCGCGCAAAGCCGAGCACGGGTTTGTCGGTGGCGGCCAGCATGTCCTGCAGCGCCTGCGTGCTTTCCCATGTCTTGGTGCGTTTGCCGGGCACCTGCGCGGCCCAGGCGAGCATGTCGACATTCTCGTCGCCTGCGACAATCGCGCAGAGATCGGCGGCGGCTTTCAACGTCGAGGGAATGCCGACATCGAGCGGATTGCGCGGCTTGATTTCGTCCTGCATGTAGGGGCGCAAAGCAGCGTCCGTCTGCGACGTGAAAGCGGCCAGCGTTGAGCCTTCGCTCTCCACATAATCGTAGAGCATGTCGACCGTGCCGCCTGACGTGGTGACGAAGCCGATGCGCGGACCTTTCGGACGGCGCGTCGTCTGGAAAGCCAGCGTCGTCTCGACGAGATCGTCGAGATTTTCGCAACGAATGATACCGAAACGTTCGCACATGGCGAGATACGCCTGATAATCGCCCGCAATCGCGCCGGTGTGCGATTGCGCGGCCTCGCGCGATTTCTGCGTCGCCCCGGTTTTCATCGTGATAATCGGCTTGCCGGCTTCGAGCGCACGCGCGGCGGCGTTCATGAAAGCGCGCGGGCGGCGGATGCCCTCCACAAAGAGCACGATCTGGCGCGTGTGTTCGTCATCGACGAGGAAGTTGACGTAGTCCGCCAGATCGAGATCGAGCTCATTGCCCGACGAGATCCCGTAGGAATAGCGCAAGCCCCGCGTCGCGCCGGTCTTCATGAAGAACTGCAGCGTGCCGCCGGACTGGAACACGCAAGCGGTCTGTCCGGGTTCGAGCTTGGCGAGGTCGGGATTGGGATAGGCGAAGAGCTTTTCGCGAAACGAATGCGCGCCCATGCAGTTCGGGCCAGCTAGCCGCAGGTCGGAAGCGGCAAGGATCGCGCGCACTTCGCGGCCCCGGCGTTGCGAGGCTTCATCGGCGCCATCGCCGACGCCGCCCGCATATATGGTGCAGGATTTCACGCCGCTCGCCGCAGCATCGGCGACAACGCCGGAAACCGCATCGGCGGGCACGATGACCATCGCGTGTTCGACAGGCTCGGGGAGATCGCGAAGTGACGAATATGCCTTTTGCCCGAAGACTTCCGCCTGCCGCGGGTTGATGAGGTAGAGCTTGCCGTCGTAACCCGCGTCGCGCAGCGCGCCGACGATGAGCCCGGGCCAGCGGCCTTTTTCGGAAGCGCCCACCAAGGCCAGCGAGCGCGCGCGCAATGTGTGCGCGACGGCGCGAAAATCGTCCGGGCCCCGTTCGGCCATCGTGTCCTCCCAGATATTTTTATCGTTGCGCCTATGTCGCCTCAGGGAGGGCGCAGCGTCAAGCTCAGCGGAGCTCGGCGATTTCAGCGATCAGCTTTCGCAGGATGGCGTCGCCGAAAGCCTCGAAGTCCTTCGTGGCGATCATGAAAGAGCCTTCGCCGCCGATCACCTCTTCGGCGTAATGGCGATCGAGAAACGGCTCGACCGCGAGGATCGGCAGGCCGTTGATGACGATGCCCTTGGCGACAGCCTCGTCGCGGGCGACGTGCGCCGGGCGTCCGCTGGTGTTTTCGCCGTCGCCCGACACATCGATGACGCGGCGGGATGGTTCATGCGGGTTGGCGGCCAGCACCGCAACGCCCTGATCGATGGCGCCGCTCACCGACGTGCCGCCGCCGTACAACAGGCGCGGCGTGTCTTCGATGGCCTTCGCGAAAGCCTCGGCGCTCGCGGCGTCGCGGATCACCATCCACGGCGTGACCTCGCGCTGCAGCCTTGGCCCGGTCCATTGGAACATGGTGACGGAGATAGCGCCGATCATGCCCGACTGAATGGCGCGCAACACCCGCGGATTGCGGAAGGCTTCGACATAGCCCTGCTTTTGCAGCTCGAAACGATATTGGTTGACGCTGCCGGACGCATCGACGGCGAGCACGAGCGAGAGATCGACAGGCTCGGCGCGCGCGCGTGTGGGCGCGGCGAGGAGCGCGAATAGCAAGCAGTGGACAACAAGCCAGAACCGCATGGAACCGCCTTTGCTCGTCGTGCGCGTCCTTCTCCCGCGTGGGCGGGAGAAGGTGTCATGCGGAGCATGACGGATGAGGGCTTTAGCAACGCGCGCCAGCGGCAAACGCCCTCACCCGACCTGCTTCGCAGGCCACCCTCTCCCGCCAGCGCGGGAGAGGGGCAGTCAACTAGCGCGCAGCGACCGCGCGTTTGACGAGAACCGTCACCACATGCGCGCGATAGGCGGCGCTGGCGTGCATGTCGTTGTTCATGTCGTCCGCCGAAACGGTGATCCCCTCGATGCTCTTCGCCGAGAAGTCTTTCGCAAGAGCCTCTTCCATCGCAGCGATACGGAACACCGACGGACCCGCGCCCGTCACGGCGACACGCACGCCAGCTTTCGTCTGCGCGACAAGCACGCCGACGACCGCATAGCCCGACGCCGAATGACGCAGCTTCTGATAGGTCGACCAGACCGGCACGGGAAAGCGCACGGAGGTGACGATTTCGCCGGGCTCCAGCGCCGTCTCGAACAGGCCGGTGAAGAAATCATCCGCCGCGATTTTGCGCTTGTTCGTCACCACGGTGGCGCCATGGCCGACGAGGCCCGCGGGATAATCCGCCGCCGGATCGGCGTTGGAAATCGAGCCGCCGATAGTGCCGCGATGGCGCACCGCCGGATCGCCAATCTGTCCCGCGAGCGCGGCGAGGCCCGGGATGGCGTCGCGCACCAACGCGCTTTCATGAACGTCGGCATGCGGCGTCATCGCGCCGATGACAATCTCGTCGCCATCGCGTGAAATGCCGCGAAGCTCCGCGACGCCCGCGAGATCGATGAGATCGGAGGGCGAAGCGAGGCGCTGCTTCAGCGTCGGCAGCAAGGTCATGCCGCCGGCGATCAGCTTGGCGTCTTCGTTAGCGTCGAGAAGCTTTGAAGCGTCGGCGACGGAGGCCGGTGTGTGATAGCCGAAGTTTTCCATCAGGCCTGTCCTCCAGCCATTTTGGCGCTGGCGTCCATGATCGCCTCGACGATGCCCTGATAGCCCGTGCAGCGGCAGATGTTGCCTTCGAGTTCGTGACGCACGGTCTTCTCGTCGGCGTTGGGATGGCGGCGGCAGATGTCGACGCCCATCATCACCATACCGGGCGTGCAGAAGCCGCATTGCAGGCCATGATGTTCACGAAACGCCTCCTGCACAGGGTGCAATGTGCCGTCGGCCGCAGCCAGGCCTTCGATCGTCAGCACGTCCTTGCCGCGCGCCTGCACCGCGAGAATGGTGCAGGACTTCACTGCCTTGCCGTCCACATGCACGGTGCAGCACCCGCATTGCGTGGTGTCGCAGCCGACATGCGTGCCGGTGAGGCGCTGGTGGTCGCGAATGAATTCAACGAGCAGCGTGCGCGCTTCGACCTGTCCCGAAACGGCTTTGCCG
>JANXTB010000063.1 GCA_025356415.1 Hyphomicrobiales bacterium | reverse complement strand
TGCAGGATCGTCTCTACTTTGCGGCGCCGGCCTTTCTGGCGGCCTATGCGCAAAGCCGCATCGCGCGCCTGCCGCCGCTGGCCACGGCCTTGCGGCTCGGCCTGCCGGTGGGCGGCGGCACGGATGCGGACCGGGTGATGTCCTACAGCCCCTTCGTCGCGCTGCGCTGGATGCTCGATGGCCGCACGATCGCGGGGCAGACGACGCGCTTGGCGGATGAAATCCCGACGCGCGAGCAGGCCCTGCGAATCTGGACGCAGGGCAGCGCGTGGTTCACGCATGAGGACGACCGCCGCGGTGTGCTGAAGCCCGGCGCGCTGGCCGATCTCGCGGTGCTGTCAGGGGATGTGCTGACGATGCCGCTGGAGGATTTTGACCGCGTGACGTCACTGCTGACGATGGTCGGCGGCAAGATCGTATTTGCGGAGGGGCCGTTTGCGGCGCTGCTCCATCGTTAGCTCGTCATTGCGAGCGCAGCGAAGCAATCCAGAAGCCCCACGCGAGGCCTCTGAATTGCTTCGCCTTCGGCTCGCAATGACGGCGCGGGGGCGTTTGCACGAGGCCCGCCCTTTACGGCCCGTCCGTTTCAGCGCAAATTTACACGCCAAGGCGTCCCGCGTTCCGACTCGCGAGAGAAGCGCCGACGGGGGAGAGATATGGTTACGTTCCTGCTGATCCTGCACGGACTGTGCGCCGTGGCGCTGCTGGGCGCCGTGACGCACCAGACCTTTGCCGTGTGGTGGCCCGCGCGCAAGGCCGGCGGCATGCCGTCCTCGTTTCGCGCCGTGCATGCGGCGCGGTTCACCAACGGGATTATCCTGCTGTTTCTCGTCACCTTCATCCTCGGCGGCGTGATCTATCCGCCTTACCGGCTCGCCGTGCGCACCTATCTGGAAACCGCGCGGCTGTGGACCGTCAACGGCTCGTTCGAACTGAAAGAGCAATTCGTGGCGATCGGCCTCGGCATGCTGCCGTTCTACTGGCATGTCTGGCGGCAGCCGCTGGACGAGGCCCTGCGCGGCGCGCGGCGCGCCACCTGCGCGCTGCTGTTCTTCGCCGTCTGGTTCGGCTTTCTCACCGGCCACGTCGTCAACAATGTGCGGGGGATTTTCTGATGCTCGCCGCCCGCCTCATACCCGCCTTCGCCGCCGCTTTCGCTCTGGTCTATGCGATCGCCGAACAATTCAACATCGCGCTCGTCACCTATCATCCGCGCCTGGGTCAATGGGGCTGGCTGACGGAGGCGCCGCGCAATGGGCCGGGCATGTATTGGTACGGCTGGGTCGGCACGGCGTTCTTCGGCGCGCTGGCGATCGCGCTGCTCTCGCTGCCGTTGACCCGCAATCGCGCGCCGCAATGGATCGGCTGGGGCGTGCCGCTGGCGACCATGGCCGCCTTCGTCTATCTGCTTCGCGCCTTCTTCTTTCGCTAGATCAGGAGCCCGTCATGTTTCGTCACCTAGCGCAAGCCGGCCTCGTTTTCCTGAGCGTGCTGTCGCTGTCGCCGGCTCTGGCTGGCGGCGACGATGTCGAGCCCGGATTGGAAGATCCCGCAGATGGACCGCCATTTTTCGGCGACGCGCTCGATATCAAGAGCCGCAAGACTCTGGTTGATGCGCTGGTGCGCGCCGAATTCGGCAAGGGGCAGGTCATCCTGACGCGCACGGATCCGGAAGGAAAGTTCCGCTTCGGCGCCTTTGGCCGCACCGTCGATCCCAACACGATCAAGATTTCCTGCGCGATGAAAGGCTACAAGGCGGTCGACATCGTCCGCACGCCCGGACGACGCGACGAGGACCCCATCGAGGTGCAGTGCCTGCTCGAGCCTGAATGAAAGGCGCCGCCCGAAGGCGGCGTTTGCTGGCTATTCCGGAACCGGCTCGCCGCGCATGTCCATGATCTCGATGACGTTGCGATCAGGATCGTGGAAATAGGCGCTGCGGCCCTGGAAGGTGCCATGCTCGCGCATCTCTTCCTTGAAGATGCGGATGTTCTTTTCCGCCAATTCCTTCTTCATCGCGTCATAGCGTTCGCCGCGATAGACGAAGGCGGTGTGGATGTCGTGCTTGTCGCCCACGTTGGGGTTGATGTCGTTCTCCGACAGGGTCAGCACGAAATAGCTGTTCTCGCAGCGCATGAAGACCATGTGGTTGTTGCGGCGGACTTTGGTCAGCCCCAGCACGCCCGTGTAGAAGGCTTCCGACCGGTCGAGGTCTTTCACCGGAATGGTAAAGTGGAGAACGGCTTCGGCTTGCATTTTCTTCCCCCTGAATTTTGCCCGTGAGACTAGAACCGGGCGCGGCGCTTGGCAATTCCACCGCTCCGGACGCGCTGGCGTTGCAATCGCGCCTTGGCGCCGTTAGCCTCTCGCAAAAGGCCCGAAACGTGGCCATCAGGGAGGACGCCCATGCGGCGGAATGCATTTACGGTTCTTGCGGGTTTCTGTCTGGCCAGTCTCGTGGCCGCCGCGCCGGCGCGCGCTGATGCGATCGAGGATTTCTACAAGGGCAAGACGCTCAGCATGATCGTGTCCTCGTCGACCGGGGGCGGCTACGACACGCTGGCGCGCATGTTGACCAAATATGTCTCGCGGCATCTGCCGGGCTCGCCCAACATCGTGATCCGCAACATGCCGGGCGCGGGCGGCATTGTCGCCACCAACCATCTCTATTCGATCGCGCCGAAGGACGGCACCGTGCTTGGCGCGGTGCAGAACAACACGCCGTTCGAGCCGCTTTTTGGCACCAAGGAAGCGCAATACGACGCCAGCAAATTCTTCTGGCTCGGCTCGCCCTCGGTCGAAACCAGCATCCTGACGATCTGGCACACGTCGCCCGTGAACAACCTCGAGGATGCGCGCAAGATCGAGCTGAAGATGGGCTCGTCGGGCGCCAATTCCACGCCGAGTTTCTATGGCCGCCTGCTCAATGAAACGCTGGGCGTGAAGCTGAAACTCATCGTCGGATATCCCGGCCAGAACGACGCGCTGCTCGCCATGGAACGCGGCGAGCTCGATGGTTATCCGAGCGTCTTCTACAACAGCCTCGTGGCCACGCGTCCGCAATGGCTGCCGGAAAAGAAGGTGAAGCTCATCGTGCAATATGGCGCCGAGAAGCTGCCGCAATTGCCCGACGTGCCGTTCGTCATGGATCTGTTGAAGACCGAGGAAGACCGTCAGCTCTGGCGCATTGCGGTGGGCCCCATCGCCACCGGGCGCCCCTACCTGCTGCCGCCGGGCACGCCGCCCGAGCGTGTCGCAGCCATGCGCAAGGCGTTCTGGGATTCGTTCAACGATAAAGAGTTTCTGGCCGAGCAGGCGCGCGCCAATCTGGGCGCCGATACGCCTCGTACCGGGGAGCAAATTCAGGATATCATCGCGCAAGCTTACAAGTCGCCGCCCGCCGTGGTTGAGCGTCTGAAAAAGCTGCAGCAGAGCCAGTGAGGCAGGACGCAATGCTCGACAAGACAAAGGGCGCCGTGACGGCGTCGGACCTCATCGCCCGCGCGCAGGCGCTCGTGCCCGTGCTCGCGTCGCGCGCTGCCGAGGCCGAAAAGCTGCGCCGCTGCCCGGATGCGACCGTCGCCGATTACGTGTCGAACGGCCTGCTGCGCGTCTGCCAGCCCAAGGCCTACGGCGGCTACGAGTTTGGCTATGATGTGCTCTGCGCCATCATCCAGACGCTGGCGCACGGCTGCGCCTCGCAGGCCTGGACCTACATGGTGCTCGCCGACAACCCGCTGAAGCTCGCGACTTTCTCTAAGGATGCGCAGGACGAAGTCTGGGGCGAAGATGACACGCAGCGTATCGGCGTCGCGGTGTCGGCGGTCGGCAAGGCCAAGCGCGTCGAGGGCGGCATCGTCTGGTCCGGCAAGCATGGATTTTCGAGCGGCATCGACCACGTGCACTGGCTGATCTGCGGCGGCTTCATCGATGAGGCCGACGGCGGGAAGACTGGCTGCATGGCGCTGATCCCCAAGACCGACGTGACCGTGGTGGACGACTGGAACGTGGTCGGTCTCGCCGGCACCGGCTCCAAGAGCTTCGTTGTCGATGGCGCGTTCGTGCCGGCGCACCGTTACATCCTGAAGAAGGACTACGATGCGGGCACGACGCCCGGCGCCGAAATCCATGATTACCCGGTGTTCCGCATGCCGCGCGGCGGCGTGTCGGCGGCGAGCTATACGGCAGTCGCGCTCGGCTCAGCGCAGGCTCTCCTGCAGAGCTTTTACGATTACACGGCGCCGCGCAAATCGCGCGGCAAGTCGGTGGCCGACCAGCCCGGCACGCAAATGCTGATCGGCCTCGCCTCGGCGGAAATAGAGGCCGCCGACCGCATGTATATGGGCGCGCTGCGCGAGACGATGGACGTGCTCGAGCGCGGCGAGAAGGTCTCGCGCGAGCAACAGGTGCAAGGCAAGCGCAATTGCTGCTACGCCGCGCAGATCGCCATGCAGGCCGCGTCGAAACTTTTCAATTCAGCCGGCGGCCGCGCATTGTTTCTCGAAAATGCGATGCAGCGGCAGTTCCGCGATTGCTTCGCGGCCTCTGCGCATCACTCGCTTTCGTGGGACAGCGCGTCGATGGAATATGGCAAGTTCCAGCTCGAGGCGCATGGCGACTGAGAGGTTTTCATGGGCGTCCGGCGTGAGCACGATCTTTTAGGCGAGATGGACATTCCGGACGCCGCCTATTGGGGCGTGCACACGGCGCGCGCGGTCGAGAATTTTCCCATCTCTGGGCTGACGATCGCGCATTATCCTGATCTCATCATTGCGCTGGCCAGCATCAAGCAGGCGGCCGCGCGCGCCAATCGCGATCTCGGCGCGCTGTCGAAAGAGCGCGCCGACGCCATCGTGCAAGCCTGCAAGGAAATCATGGGCGGCGCCTTGCACGATCAATTCGTGGTGGATGTAATTCAGGGTGGCGCCGGCACCTCGACCAACATGAACGCCAACGAAGTCATCGCCAATCGCGCGCTGGAACTCATGGGCCATGCGCGTGGCGAATACGCGCATCTGCATCCCAATGAACACGTCAATCTCTGCCAGAGCACGAACGACGTTTATCCGACCGCGGTGAAGCTCGCCGTCATCGCCGCCATCTCGCGGCTTCGCTTGGCGATGGAGGCGCTGGCGGAAAGTTTTGAACGCAAGGCGAAGGAGTTTGATTCCATCGTCAAGATCGGTCGCACGCAATTGCAGGACGCGGTGCCGATGACGCTCGGCCAGGAGTTCCGCGCCTTCGCGGTCATGCTCGGCGAAGACACGGAGCGGTTGCGAGAAGCCGCTCTGCTGCTGCACGAAATCAATCTTGGCGCCACCGCCATCGGCACCGGCATCAACGCCGTGCCGGGCTATGCGAGCGCTGTGCGCGATCATCTTGCCGCCATCACCGAATTGTCGCTCGTCACCGCTTCCAATCTTGTGGAGGCGACGCAGGACGCGGGCGCCTTCGTGCAAATGTCGGGCGTGCTGAAGCGCGTCGCCGTGAAGCTCTCGAAAACCTGCAACGATCTGCGGCTCTTGTCGTCAGGCCCGCGCGGCGGCTTTGGCGAAATCGAATTGCCGCCCGTGCAGGCGGGCTCGAGCATCATGCCCGGCAAGGTCAATCCGGTGATTCCGGAAGTCGTCAACCAGGTCGCCTTCGCGATCATCGGGCAGGACGTCACCGTGTCGTTCGCGGCCGAAGCCGGGCAATTGCAGCTCAACGCCTTCGAGCCGATCATCGCGCTCAGTTTGTTGCGCGGGCTGACGCAGATGCGCAACGCCATTGCAGTGCTCGATACGCGCTGCGTGCAGGGCATTGTCGCGAATGAAAAGCGGCTCGCGCAAATCGTCGAGGATTCGCTGGCGCTGGTGACGGCGCTCAATCCGGTGATCGGCTACGAAAAGGCGACGCAGGTCGCGCTGGTCGCGCAACGCGATGGCTCCACGGTGCGCGAAGCGGTTCTGGCGCTGGGCTTCATGAGCGCCGAGGATCTTGACCGCGTGCTGGATGCGGGACGCCTCGCGCGCGCCGGCTTCACGAAATGAAGCCTGCAAAATATAGCGCCACGCCCGCCGCCGCGCAGGCGCCAAGCACGCTCAACATGCCAGCTTTGAGGTAGAACACGCCCGCCGCCGCGCCCAACGAGAGCGCGAGCGCCGCGAAATTCACCGACGTGAGATCGGGAAGCTCGACGCCATGCCAGTCGATCATGCGCGCAAACAGCGTGTGAATGGCGAACCAGACCGCGAGGTTGAGAATGACGCCGACGACAGCCGCCGTGATGGCGCCAAGCGCGCCCGCGAGCGCCTTGTTGTCGCGCAGCCGCTCGATGTAGGGCGCGCCGAGAAAGATCCAAAGGAAGCATGGCGTGAACGTCACCCAGGTCGCCAACAACCCGCCGAGCACGCCAGCCGTCAGCGGCGACAGCTCGCCGGAATTGCGAAACGCGCCCATGAAGCCGACGAATTGCAACACCATGATCAGCGGGCCGGGCGTCGTTTCCGCCATGCCGAGTCCATCAAGCATTTCGCCCGGCTTCAGCCAGTGGAAACCCTCGACCGCCTGCTGCGCCACATAGGCCAGCACGGCATAGGCGCCGCCGAAGGTGACCACCGCCATCTTCGAGAAGAACAGCGCGATCTGCGAAAACACATCGGCCGGGCCAAGCGACGCGACGATGATCGCGACAGGCGCGAGCCACAGGATGGCGCAGGCGAGAGCGGCCTGATGCGCGTTGCGGCGCATGTCAGGCGATTGCTCGAAAGGTTCATCGCCCAGCAAGGTGGGGCCGGCGTCGGCAGCCCCCTTGCCGCCATGGCCGCCGCCCGCCGCGAACGCGGGATTGTCCCGCCATGCGCCAGCAAAGCCGATGGCGCCTGCGACGAGAATGACGATGGGGAAGGGGATCTGGAAGGCGAACAGCGCTACGAAAGCCGCTGCCGCAATGCCGCGCATGATGTTGTTCTTCAGCGCGCGCTTGCCCACGCGCACCACGGCTTCGACGACAATGGCGAGCACGGCGGCCTTGAGCCCGAAGAACATTGCGGCGACGAAGCCGACGGCGCCGAACAACGCGTAGATGATGCTGAGCGCCATGATGGCGATGATACCGGGAAGGATGAACAGGCCGCCGGCGAGAAAGCCGCCCTTCACGCCATGCATCAACCAGCCGACATAGGTGGCGAGTTGCTGCGCCTCGGGGCCGGGCAGCAGCATGCAATAGTTCAGTGCGTGCAAA
This sequence comes from Hyphomicrobiales bacterium, assembly GCA_025356415.1. Taxonomy (GTDB): domain Bacteria; phylum Pseudomonadota; class Alphaproteobacteria; order Rhizobiales; family Beijerinckiaceae; genus Terripilifer. The sequence continues at coordinate 24,414 of JANXTB010000063.1, read as the reverse complement.
AATCTGGTTTCGGAAATCCAGCGCTTCTCGTCGACGAGGATGCGGTGCATCACGGCGATCTGTCCCGCCGGTCCGCCGAAGGACAGCGCAGCGACACGCGCCCAGACGCGGACCGCTTCGCCGAATGTGACGCCGTGTTCTTGCTGCATACGCGCCCCCTGACACCTCTCATAGAGGCGAGGGCGGCTGCTCTGTCAACATGAACGCTGCAAAGCCATCGCGAGGATCTGGACGTCCTCTCGATGGCTTCGCTTCTGCGCTCGAAGTCGAAGACTATTCAGCGGCAGGCTTGCGGACGCGCTTCTTCGTGGTGTGGTGGACTGTCGTGCGATGCGCTGTCGGCACGCCTGTCTCGCGCGCGACTGTCGGGCCCGTCGCCGCGCCGACTACGCCGCCTGCTACCGCGCCCACCGGGCCGCCAACCGCCGCGCCCGCGACTGCGCCTACACCGGCGCCGCCGACGCGTTCCTGCGTCGTGTTGCAGCCCGCCAGAGCAAGCGCCATGCCCGACGCGGAGAGTACAACCAGCAGTTTTTTATTCATTGCCAAGCTCCTTCTGTCCCCCGCTTTTGAACTTGGTCGGACTTGTTCGGTTCCGGCATTCAGGGATGAAGCGCGACGCGAATGACGAGGGCGACAGCCCCGACCGTCATGACGCCCGCCAGCCACAGGCCGAGAAACCACGCGACTTTTTTCAACATACGCTTGGTTCCTTGCGCTTGGTTCCCTGCCGTTTTTCGTCTCACGAGAGACCGTGAGCGGAACGCATTGCCCGCGTGAGGCGTTCGTTCCGCGACAGCTTTGCATGGACAGCTTGCACCTGACGCGCGTTTCTCGAGGAGGACATTATGGCCGACATACATGGCGACAACGATCTGCGGCGTCTTGAGCGCGAGGCCGAAGCGGCCCGCGCCCGCCTGCATGAGACGATCGCCGAGATCAAGGATCCGCGCACCATCGACAATGCCAAGCTCGAGATGAAGCATCGGGCCGAGGAAGTGAAAGATCAGATCGTCGATTACATCAAGGGCGCGAAGGACAATGCGCTTGAGAGCGGTCGCGCGCAGGGCAATGAATTCAGCCGCAAACTGCAGCGCACTGCGATCGAGAATCCGCTCTCCGTCGCGCTGATTGGCGCCGGCATCGGCTGGCATCTCTACAAGAAGCCGCCGATCACAACCGCGCTTATCGGCGCCGGCCTTTGGCAGTTGATGAAGTCCTGGGACAACAGCCCCAACGAAGCGGCCTTCCGCGATCCCTACAATCGCCTCTCGCCGCGCGGCTACGTGCCCGGCGGCGTCGCCGGCTATGGCTATGACGAGGTGACCGATGTTTCGAGCGCGACGGATCGCGTCAAGAACATCGCCACCAATCTGTCGTACGGCGCGCAGAACGCGGTGGCCGGCGTGCAGGATGCGATCACCGGCGCGACAGACCGCGTGCGCGACGCCGTTAGCCAGGGCGCGGACACATTGCGCGCCACCGGCGCGCAAGCCGTCGACACAGTCCGCGCCACCGGCGCGCAGGCCGTCAACACGGTTCGCAACACCAGCACGCAAGCCGCCGACACGTTGCGCACCACCACCGCGCACGCCGCCGACGACATGTCGCGACTGGGCGCCAACGCGAGCGATCGCGCCAGCGCTGAATATGACAGCGCCACGTCGCGCGTCTCTGATCTCGCGCAGGATGCGAAGGGCGCGGTGCGCGGCATGGCTGACGAGGCGCAGCGCCGCCTGCAGCCGGTCGTCGATCGTCTGTCGCCCTGGCTCGATGAACAGCATCGCAGCCAGCTCGGCATGGTGATGGTGCTCGGCGGCGTCGGCGTTCTCGCGGGCGGCTGGCTGCGCGGCTCGGAAACCGGCCGTCGCTGGATGAACGAGGCGCGCGATCGCATGGGTGAATCGTGGTCGAGCGTGCAGGAAAATGCGCGCGACATGTCCAAGCGCGCGTCTGTCGAAGAGTGGCGTGACGAGGCGTCTTCCACGCTGTCGCGCGTGTCCGATCAGGCGTCGTCCCTGCGTCGCAGTGCGATGGAAAACGCCGGCGAGCTGCGTGATCGCAGCGCGGCGACGATGCGCAGCGCGCAGGAGCTCGGCTCCGAGCATCCGCTGCTGTTGTCGGCGATCGGTCTTGCGATCGGCGCGGTGCTGGGCGGCATGATCCGCCAGACGCCGTTCGAGCGCGACTCTATTGGCGCCATGGCTGGAAACCTGCGCGACAGGGCTGTCGACACGTTGCAGGAAAACATGGGAAACCTTGCGGATCGTGCGAGCGATGTAGCCCAGGCGGTGGTCGGCGCCGTGACCGGCGACGACAAGAACGATCCGGCCAAGAAGGCGCAGGCGCAACGCGATCGCGTTAACGCCTGATCGAACTGCGGAAAGCAAATGGCGCGTGAACTGAAAGTCTCGATCCCGCATCAGCTCGGCGCGGAGGAGGCTGCGCGCCGTCTTCGCGCGGGGCTCGACAAGATGCGCGCCGACTATGGCGCGCATCTTTCATCCGCCGATGTCGCGTGGACCGGCCATCACGCAGACCTGCGCGTCGGCGCGCTCGGTCAGACCGTCACGGGCGAGGTCGATGTCGGCGCCGATGCTGTCGAAGTGAAAGTCATGCTGCCGATGTTGCTCGGCGTCATGGCCGACAAGATCGGCGGCTTCCTGCAACGCAAGGGCTCCGATAGTCTGCGCATCGAGCCGCCGAAGAAAACCTAAGACACCACGAATTGCGACGGGCATTCCACTAGCCGCCGGCGCAAATCCTCGATCAGCCAGCGGCCCGCGAGGCCCGGCGCGCGTCCGCGCTCATGCACGACATGCACGGCGAGTTCGACAGGCGCGGCGCCGACAATGTCGAGCCGCTTCAGCCGCCCGTCGCGCAGCGCCGCTTCCACCATGTGGGTCGGCATGTTGCACCAGCCAAAACCCTCCAGCAGATATTCCAGCCGCGCGCCCATGTCGGCGAAGCGCCAGATTTTCTGGCTGAGAATTCCGCCAAAGGAATTGTGGCTGATCGGCGTGCGATCGGTAAGGACGAGCTGCGTTTCATATTCGAGCCGGTCGCGCGAGATCGGGCCTTCGATCTGCGCAAGCGGATGTGAGGCGGCGACGACGGGGATCATCGGAATGCGCGTGAGAAATTCGCTTTCGAGATCCTGCGTGCGCTCGCGCGTCGCGAAAGCCGAGAGCGCCAGGCGCACAAGTCCGTCGCGCAGGCGTTGTTCGGGGCCGCCGAGCCCTTCCGTGTAGACCGACACCGGCAGGTCGTGAAAGGTCTCGCGCAAGGCCTTCAGGCTCTGCATCAGCAGCGCGTTGGGAAAGATCGCATCGACCGCGAGCGCGAGTTCGGGCTCGATGCCCGCCGCCATTTCAGCCGCATGGGCCTTGAGAGCGCGCGCGCCCTCCACGAGGCGCCGCGCATCGCCAAGGATCGCCTGGCCCGCCTCGTTGAGCTTGGGCGCCTTGCCCGACCGGTCGAACACCGGCGTGCCGAGCACGGTCTCCAGCCCCTGCATCGACTGGCTGACGGCGGATTGCACGCGGTGCACCCGCCGGGCCGCCCCGGAGAAGCTCCCGGTTTCGGCGACTGCGATGAAGATCCGGAGCTGGTCCAGGGTCAGGTTTTCAATCATCTATCGGCTCAGCTGATGGATAACGCCAGTTTTTCCACAATTGAATTGATGCATGCGGAGGGGCATCTGTCCATCATCGAATTCAAAAAGGACGCCCCGATGACCACCACCAACCCGATCGTCTCACCCGCCCGCCTCGACGATGCCGCGCTCGACGTGCTGTTCCGCAACGCCCGCACCCATAACGGCTGGCTCGACCAGCCGGTGCCGGAAGCTTTGCTGCGCGAAGCCGTCGAGATCGCCAAGATCGGCCCGACCAGCGCCAACATTTCGCCGATGCGCATCGTCTTCGTCCGTTCCACGGAAGCCAAAGAGAAGCTGCGCGACGCGCTTGCGCCCGGCAATGTCGAGAAGACCATGACCGCGCCCGTCACCGCCATCGTCGGCTACGACAAGGACGCGTTCGAACTTCTGCCTAAGCTGTTTCCGCATGCCGATGCGCGCGCATGGTTTGCCGGCAACGAAGCTTTCGCGACCGACACGGCCTATCGCAATGGCACTATGCAGGTGGCCTATCTTCTCCTCGCGTTGCGCGCACTCGGTCTCGACACCGGCCCGATGACAGGCTTCGACGCGGACAAGGTTGATAGCGCTTTCTTCGCAGGAACTAAGGTTCGCTCTAACGTTCTCGTGAACATCGGCTATGGCGATGCTGCGAAGCTGTTCCCGCGGTCTCCGCGTCTTTCTTTCGACGAAATAGCGCGGTTTGCGTAAGCCGCGCGTTTTATCAAAAGAGAAAGCATCATGAGCAGCACAACGTTTTCGCAAGCCTCTAAATCATCAATCGTATCTCTGAAGCCCGTTGCTTTCGCCGCGTTGCGCGTCATGACGGGCCTGCTCTTCATGGAGCATGGCACGTCAAAGCTTCTCGGCTTCCCGCATGAGCCGAAGCTCGACGGACTTCAGCTGTTCTCGCTGATGGGTCTTGCGGGCGTGCTCGAATTGGTTGGCGGTTTGCTGATTGTCGTCGGCCTGTTCACGCGGCCTGTCGCATTCGTGCTGTCGGGCATGATGGCCGCGGCTTACTTCATGAGCCACGGCTCGAAAGGCTTCTTCCCCGCTCTGAATGGCGGGGACGCGGCGATTCTCTTTTGCTTCATCTTCCTGTATCTGGTCGCCGCAGGAGCGGGACCGTTCAGTCTCGACGCTCGCCGCCGCTAAGCGGGGCGCAATTTGGGAAAGGGACAAGACCATGGCCCATCGCAAGCTCACGTCCGTTCTGCCGAGCCCCCAGCCGCATTGGGTGGGTGACGGCTTTTTCGTGCGGCCGCTTTTCGCCGATCTTGCTTTCGGGCAGGAGGTCAGCCCTTTCCTGATGCTCGACTATGCCGCGCCGCACGAGTTTCGTCCCAGCGCGAAACCGCCCGGCGTTGGCGCTCATCCGCATCGCGGTTTTGAAACGGTGACGATCGTCTATGACGGCGAGATCGAACATCGCGACAGCGCCGGTAACAGCGGAACGATTGGCCCCGGCGACGTGCAATGGATGACGGCGGGCTCCGGCCTGCTGCACGAAGAATTCCATTCACGCGAACAGGCGAAGCGCGGCGGCAAAGTGTCGATGGCGCAATTGTGGGTGAACCTGCCGGCGAAAGACAAGTCGGCGGCGCCGCATTACCAGACGATTCTAAAAGACGACATTCCCGTCGTCGATCTGGGTCAGGCGACATTGCGCGTCGTCGCCGGCGCTTATGGCGAGACGAAAGGCCCCGCGCGGACCTTCTCGCCGGTGCATGTCTGGGACATCGACGCCAAAGCCGGCGCCGATCTCGAACTGCCGATCGCGGCGGGCGACAATGTGATGATCGCTTTGTTCTCCGGCGCGGTGAGCGTCGATGGGCGCAGCGTCACGCAAGCTGGCCTGCTGACGTTCGGCACGGCGGGCGAGACGATTGCGCTGCGCGTGACCGCCGATGCGAAACTGCTGGTGCTGACCGGCAAGCCGCTCAACGAGCCGATTGCGCATTACGGCCCGTTCGTGATGAACACCGAAGCCGAGATCCGCGCGTCGATCGACGATTTCCGTCGCGGCAAGATGGGCAATCTCGAAGCTTTCGCCTAAGGCGCGCTGCGCACCTCGCCGGCCTGGCTCACGTCATAGCCGGTGAGGTCCAGCGCTTGGGCGCGCAGGCGTTCGCCGCGCAAGGTCTTCATCAAGGCCTGCATTGGCGGGCGGAAATAATCCGCCTGCCGCAGCGCCAGATCGAAATGCTCGAACAGCAGCGGCACGAAATCGAGCCGCGCCGCTTTCGCCGCGCTGCGCGTCGCAACACCGCAATCGGCGCCGCCATGCGCAATGGCGTTGGCGAGATCGGGGCCGGTGAGGCATGGCGGATCGAGCCTTTTCACATCGCTGGCTTTGACGCCGAGCCGCTCCAGCAGCACATCAAGCAACATCTGCGCGCCGGCGCCCTTCTGCCGCATGGCGATACGCGCCCCTTGCGCCAACGCATCCTCCAGCGATGCGAGACCGAGCGGATTGCCCGGCGCCACCAGCAACCCCTGTTCGCGCTTGGCGAAGGCGATCAGCACGCCATCATGCAGGCCGGGCAGGCGGCGGATAACGCGCGGATTGGAGTCGTCTATATCGGCAGCATGATAGTGGATGGCCGCCGCCAGCACCTCGCCGCGCAACAGGCGCTCGACGCCCGCCTCACTGCCCTCCGGCAGGGTGGCAAGCCCGGAGCCCGAATCGCGCAAGGCCCATTCGAGCAGCGAATCCTGGCTGCCGCCGACGATGGGCGGCGCGGGCGCGGGGCGCATGCCGTCAGGCACGGCAAGTCCCGAGAGCACCCAGCTATCCAGTTCATGACGCGGGAACAGCCACTTGCCCGTGACCTTGGAGCACGGCACGCCGCCCTCGGCGACAAGCTCGTAAAGCTTGCGTTCCTTGATGCGCAGATAGTCAGCGGCTTCCGCCGTGGTGAGCATGTCCATGCCTGCATTTTTATGCACAAAACTGTCCTGGTTCAAGCAATTGACTTTTTCCGTATTTCAAACGTTATCTCGGCGCTGGGAGCAAGCCATGCACGAGGGGTCTGGCGCCTGGCAGCTCGTGGTTTCGGGCGACCCGGCGCTTTATGCTATTGTCCGGCTGTCGCTGGCCGTCAGCCTGTCGGCGGTGGCGCTGGCGGCGCTTGTCGGCCTTCCGCTTGGCGGTGCGCTGGCGCTGGCGCGCTTTCCCGGCCGCGGCGTGCTGATCGTGATCATCAACGCCTTCATGGGCCTGCCGCCGGTGGTCGTCGGCCTCGCGGTCTACTTGCTGCTGTCGCGCTCCGGGCCGCTCGGCGACTACGGGCTTCTGTTTACCCCGACCGCCATGGTGATCGCGCAGGCGATCCTCATCACGCCGATCATCGCCGCGCTGACGCGGCAGACGGTGGAAGATCTCTGGCTTGAGTATCGCGACGAGATGAACGCCATGGGCGTAACGCCCTTCGCGCGGCTGGCGACGCTGCTCTACGACGCGCGCATCGCACTCGTCACCGCAATGCTCGCGGGCTTTGGCCGCGCCGCTGCGGAGGTCGGCGCGGTGATGATCGTTGGCGGCAACATCGATGGCTTCACGCGCACGATGACAACCGCCATCGCGCTCGAAACATCGAAGGGCGACCTGCCGCTCGCCATGGGCCTCGGCCTCGTGCTGCTCGCCATCGTGCTCGCGGTGAACGCCAGCGCGTGGGGCCTGCGCGTGTTTGCCGAAAGACGGATCGGCTGATGCGCGCGCCGGCGCCCGACCTTCCGCTTATGTTTGAAAACGTGAGCCTGCGCGCAGGCGACACGCTGTTGCTGCGCGACATCGATCTCATTATTCGCCCCGGCGCGCCGACGCTGCTTGTCGGCCCCAATGGCGCAGGGAAAAGCACGCTGCTGCGCCTCGCCATGGGGCTTGTTGCGCCAACGCTTGGCGCGGTGACATGGGGCGGCTCGCCCGACCCCGCGCCGCGCCGCCGCGCCATGCTGTTCCAGCGCCCGGTGATGCTGCGCCGAAGCGCGGGCGCCAATCTCATTTACGCGTTGAAACATGCGGGCGTGGCGCGCGATGTGTGGCCAGCGCGCGTGCGCGATCTGCTGGAGCGTGTCGGCCTCGAACATGTGGCGCAGCGGCCTGCGCGCAAATTGTTAGGCGGCGAACAGCAGCGCCTTGCGCTCGCCCGCGCACTCGCGCGCGATCCTGAAATTCTCCTGCTCGACGAGCCGACCGCCAATCTCGATCCCGCCGCCACCCGCGCAGTCGAAGAGATCGTTCTGAACGCGGCCGCGTCCGGCGTGAAGATCCTGATGGCGTCGCATGATCTTGGCCAGGTGCGCCGCCTTGCCGGAGAGGTCTGTTTTCTCGTCGCCGGCCGGTTGCACGAAAAGGCTGCGGCGGAAGTGTTTTTTCAACATCCACAATCACCGCTGACGCAGGCTTTTCTGCGCGGCGATCTTGTCATGGAGACCTGACATGCGTTTTTTCATGAAGCTTATATTGGCCGCCACCGTCGCTTTCGGCGCAGCGCCCGCGCAGGCGCAGGACAAGTCGATCATCGTGGCGTCCACGACATCGACGCAGGATTCCGGCCTGTTCAACTATCTGCTGCCGCTGTTCAAGGCGAAGACCGGCATTGATGTGAAAGTCATCGCGCAAGGCACCGGTCAGGCGCTCGACACGGGCCGGCGAGGCGATGCGGATGTGGTGTTCGTCCACGCCAAATCGGCGGAAGAAAAATTCATGGCCGAGGGCTTCGGCGTGAAGCGCTTCGACGTCATGTACAATGATTTCGTCCTCGTCGGCCCGGTGGCGGATCCTGCTGGCGTCAAGGGCGGCAAGGACATTGTGGCGGCGCTGAAGATCATTGACGCGAAGAAGGCGCCCTTCGTCTCGCGCGGCGACAAGTCCGGCACGCATCTCGCCGAACTCGCGCTGTGGAAGGACGCCGGGCTCGATCCCGCCGCCAATAAGGAAAGCTGGTATCGCGAAATCGGCCAGGGCATGGGCGCCGCGCTCAACACCGCGAAAGCGATGGGCGCCTATGTGCTGAGCGATCGCGGCACGTGGATTTCCTTCAAGGGCAAGGACGGCCTCGCCATCGCGGTGGAGGGCGACGCCAAGCTCTTCAACCAATATGGCGTGATTCTGGTGAACCCGGCCAAGCACCCGCACGTGAAGGCCGATCTCGGCCAGGCCTTTGTCAACTACGTGATTTCGCCCGAAGGACAGAAGGACATCGCGGGCTACAGAATCGAAGGCCAGCAGCTGTTTTTCCCCAACGCGGGCAAGTAACTCCACCGTCATCGCGAGCCGCCCCCAAACACTTGCAAAGCTGGCGGCTCGCGCTACACCTTTTTGCATGATCTCGTCTCATCCCCTCACGGCGCTCGCGGATGCGCAGGCCGCCCTGCTGGCGCAGCTTGCGCCAGTCGCGCCGCGCGATGTCGCGTGCGCCGCCGCCGTGGGCCTGACCGCCGCTGATCTCACGCCCTTGGCCGCGCCGCAGCCGCCCCGCGCCATCGCCTTGCGCGAGGGCTATGCGTTGCGCGCGCAGGATCTGTCGGGCGCATCATCCTTCACGCCGGCCGTTCTCGCAAACGCTCCGCAACGCGTGGCGCTGGGCGACGCGCTCCCGGAAGGATGCGATTGCGTGCTCGATCCCGCCGCGCTCGATCTGTCGGGCCCGATTGGGCAGGCTTTCGTGGATGCGTATCCGGGCGAGAATGTGCGCCGGAGCGGCGAGGACTTTGCGGCGAGCGCCATCATCATTCCGCAAGGCCGAAAGGTTGACGCGCGCGATGCGCTCATCGCCGCGCGTGCGGGCTTTGCAACGCTCCCAGTGCGGCAGCCACGTGTCGAAATTCTTGGCAGCATGGATGAGATCAGAGACTTCATCGCGCATCTCGCGCGCAGGAGTGGCGCCGAGGTCGTTGACAGCGCCACAGCCGATCTCGTCATCACGATGGGCGAGGCGCCTGCGGGCGCGGACGTCCTCACGCACGGCCTCGCACTTGAACCCGGCCGCGATTGCGCCATCGGGCGGCTAGGCGCGACGCCGATGATCGCGCTGCCGCGCCAGCCCGATCAGGCGTTTGCAGGCTTCATCGCGCTCGTTCGCCCCGCACTTGACCTCCTGTGCGCACGCGCGCCTGCAGCGCAGGTATCTTTGCCGCTTGCCGCCAAAATATCCTCGCGCGTCGGCGTCGCCGAACTCGTCCTGCTAGAAGTACAGGACGGAAGTTTCATGTCGCTCGCCGTGGGCGATTGTCCGCTGCAGGCGCTGAGCCGCGCCACCCACGTTTCGCTGATCGGGGCGGGGAGCGAAGGCCATGGCGCCGGAGACATCTGCGCCGCCGACCCGCTTGACGTTTGAGACGAACATGACGCAAAAGCCGCAAGACGCCAGCCTCGCCCAGGATCAGTTCCTGACCATTCTCTCGCGCGAAGAAGCCGCCGCACGTTTCGACGCCGCGCTATTTCCGCGCGAGGTCCCTAAGGAAACCTGCGCATTGCAGGACGCGCTCGGCCGCGTGCTGGCGACCGATATCCTCGCGCCCATCGACGTGCCGCCCTTCGACCGCTCGAACGTCGACGGCTTTGCGCTGCGCGCGTCCGATGTGGCGCAGGCAAGCGAAGCCAATCCCGTGCGCCTCGCGCTCAACGATGAAACAATCGCCTGCGGCACAGCGCCAAAGTTGCGCGTCGCGCCGAACACCGCGACGCCGATTGCCACCGGCGGTCCCGTGCCGCGCGGCGCCGATGCGATCGTCATGATCGAGCAGACGCAGCCGGGGCAGGGCGCCATCGACATTCGCCGCGCCGCTACGCCCGGACAATTCATCTCATCCGCCGGCTCCGACATGGCGCGCGGCGAAACCGTGTTGCGCGCCGGCATCGAGATCACCGCGCGCGAAATCGGCATGCTGGCCGCCTGCGGCGTCGCGCAAGTCATCGTGTCGCGCGCGCCGCGCGTCGCCATTCTCTCGACCGGCGACGAACTCGTGCAGCCGGGCGGCGTGCTGGCGCCCGCGCAGATCTTCGACACCAATGGACCGATCGTCGCCGCCGCCGTGCGCGAGAATGGCGGCGAGGCGCATTTCCTCGGCGCCGTCGCGGACGATGAAGCCGCGCTCGAAAAAGCCATGCGCGACGCGCTCGCATCGTATGACCTGCTGATCCTGTCGGGCGGCACATCGAAAGGCGCGGGCGATGTCACGCATCGCATCGTGGAGCGTCTGGGCGCGCCGGGCGTCATCGCGCACGGCGTCGCGTTGAAGCCCGGAAAACCGCTGTGTCTTGCAGTCTGTGACGGCAAGCCGGTCGTCATCCTGCCGGGCTTCCCGACGTCGGCCATGTTCACCTTCCACGACATGATCGCGCCGGTGCTGCGCCGCATGGCGGACCGCGCGCCACGTGCCGATGCGAGCGTTGAAGCGCGCGCGCCCGTGCGCATCCCATCTGAATTGGGCCGCACGGAATTCGTCATGGTCTCGCTTGTGGAAGGCGCCGATGGCCTGCTCGCCTATCCGACCGGGAAAGGCTCCGGCGCAATTACCTCTTTCGCGCAGGCCGATGGTTTCTTGCGCATCGATGCGCTCGCCGATCATCTGCCCGCAGGCGCACGCGCGGAGGTTACGCTCTTCTCTGCGCATTTGCGTGTGCCCGATCTCACGATCATCGGCAGCCATTGCACCGGACTCGATCTCGTCCTCGCGCCGCTCGCGCGGAAGGGCCTGCTGACGCGGGTGATCGCCGTCGGCAGCCTCGGCGGCCTGGCGGCGGCCAAGCGCGGCGAATGCGACATGGCGCCGATTCATCTCTTCGACGAAAAGACCGGAACCTATAACAAGCCCTATCTTGGCGAGGGGCTCGAACTGGTTGAAGGCTGGCGTCGCATGCAGGGGATCGTGCATCGCAAGGACGACGCGCGTTTCGCCGGATGCGACGCGCGAGAAGCCGTGCGCCGCGCGCTGGCTGATGCCGATTGCCTCATGGTCAATCGCAACCAAGGCGCTGGCACGCGCATCCTGCTCGATCAATTGCTCGCGGGCGCCAAGCCTGATGGGTACTGGAACCAGCCGAAATCACACAACGCAGTGGCGGCGGCTGTCGCCCAGGGCAGGGCGGATTGGGGCATGACCATCGCGCCTGTCGCGGAAGCCTACGGGCTGGCGTTTCTGCCGTTTGCGGAAGAGCATTATGATCTGGCGCTGGTGGTTGCGCGGAAGGATAAGCCTGCCGCGCAGGCCTTTCTGGCATCCTTGCAATCAGAAGAAACACGCGCAGCGCTGGTGAGCGCCGGGTTCAGACCTGCATAGTTTTGATTGGCGCCCTTCTCCCGCGCTGGCGGGAGAAGGTGGCATGCGAAGCATGACGGATGAGGGCGGTTCAACGGAAAAAATTGTTGGTGAGGCAGGCGCCCTCACCCGTCTCGCGTTCCGCGAGCCACCCTCTCCCGCCATGCGGGAGAGGGGCGCGCGTGTCAACTAGTCGTCCAACTTCGCAAGCTCTTCCGCCGCGCTCAAATCTTCCGGCGTATTCGCATTGAAGAACGGATCGAGGGGCTCTGTTGGCCAGTCGACCGTTGCCAACTTGTACCGCGCAGTCCAGCGGTCGATCTTGCGGCAATCTTCCACCACTAGCGCGTGGCGCAGTTCGCTGCGCAGATCCACGCTCCACAGGCCAATCACCGGATGCGTCTGCGCGCCTGAACGGGCAACGCAAAGCTGCGCTTCCTCCTCAAGGCGCGCGCGATGAAAACGCGCGACGAGATCGCGCGGCAGGAAGGGGCAATCGGCGGCGGCGCTGACCACCCATTTCACATGGCTGCGATGCTCCGCGGCCCAGTCGAGCGCGGCGAGAACGCCGGCGAGCGGGCCTGCAAAACCCTCGATGCTGTCGGCGACAACGGGAAGGCCGAACGCGTCAAACCGCGCGGGATCGCCATTGGCGTTGAGGATCAATCCATCGCATTGCGGACCGATACGATCGATGACGCGCGCCAGAAGCGTGCGGCCTGCAATGGCGCGCATCGGCTTGTCGCCACCGCCCATGCGCCGCGCCAGACCGCCGGCAAGAATGACGCCGAGCGATTCAGTCATCGTCGCCTCCCTTGCGGCGCGAGCGCATGCTTTCCTCAGGCACGAAGGCGAGATCCTGATCGAAGACGATACGATCTTCGCCCGCCAGCGCGATGAAGCGCTTGCCCTTGGCGCGGCCGACAAGCGTCAAACCGACTTGGCGCGCAAGCTCGACGCCCCATGCGGTGAAGCCTGAGCGGGAAACCAGAATCGGAATGCCCATGCGCACGGTCTTGATGACCATCTCGGATGTGAGGCGCCCGGTGGTGTAGAAAATCTTGTCGGCGGGATCGATCTTCTCGCGGTACATCCAGCCCGCGATTTTATCGACAGCATTGTGGCGGCCGACATCTTCCATGTAGCAGATGGGCTCACCCTTAACGCAGAGCACGCAGCCGTGGATGGCGCCCGCCGTGAGATAGAGCGACGGCGTGGTGTTGATCGCATGCGTCATCTCGTAGAGCCAGGACGTGCGCAGTTCAGCCTGTGGCAGAGCGATATCTTCCACCGCTTCCATCAGGTCGCCAAAGGCCGTGCCCTGCGCGCAGCCTGACGTCAGCGTCTTCTTCTTCAGTTTCTGTTCGAAATTCGTGCCGCGTTCCGTGCGCACGACGACGACTTCGAGATCGTCGTCATATTCGACTTCCGTGACGATATCGTCGGGCTTCAGCATGTTCTGGTTGAGCAGATAGCCGAGCGCGAGATATTCCGGGTAATCGTTGATCGTCATCATCGTGACGATCTCCTGCGCGTTGAGATAAAGCGTCAGCGCACGCTCCACCGGCACGCGGATTTCGACGCGCGCGCCCGTTTGGTCGACGCCGGTCACGGCCTCGGTGAGGCGGGGATCGTCCGGGTTGGGCAGCAGGAGCGCGCGTTTCATCGGGCTACTCGATCACAATGCGCGGCGCCGCGCGTGCGCCTGAACCTTGCGACACGGCGTCCCAAACCTGGCGCGCCATGCGCTTGTAGATTTGTGCATGCGGGCTGTCGGGCTCGGTCGCGACGATCGGTCTGCCTTCGTCGGATGTCGCGCGGATATTCATGTCGAGCGGCACTTCGCCGAGGAAGGGCACGCCGAGCCGCTCGGCCTCGAGCCGCGCGCCGCCATGGCCGAAGATCGGCGAGATGTGTCCGCAGTTCGGGCAGCAGAAGGTCGACATGTTCTCAATAATGCCGAGGATCGGCACATTCACTTTCTGGAACATGGTGACGCCGCGCCGCGCATCGAGCAGCGCGAGATCCTGCGGCGTCGAGACGATGACGGCGCCCGATGTCGGCGTCTGCTGCGCCATGGTGAGCTGCGCATCGCCGGTGCCCGGAGGCATGTCGACGACGAGCGCATCAAGCTCGCCCCACGCGACTTCGCGCAGCATTTGCGTGATGGCGGAAATCACCATCGGGCCGCGCCAGATCATCGCCTGTTCCTCATCGACGAGGAAACCGATCGACATGACCTTCACGCCGTAGCGCTCCATCGGCTCCAGCATGCGCGGGCCGACAAGTTTCGGCTTGCCGCGCAGGCCGAAAAGTTTCGGCAGCGAGGGGCCGTAAATATCTGCGTCAAGAATGCCAACCTTGAGGCCAAGCGCGGCAAGGCCGAGCGCCAGATTGCATGCGGTGGTCGATTTGCCGACGCCGCCCTTGCCCGACGCCACGGCGATGATGTGCTTCACGCCCGGCAGGTTTGGCGGTCGCGACGTCGCGCGGGGTTGCGCGGCGCCGGCGGGGGCTGTGCGCGTAGGCGCTTTTTCGGCGGTGAGGCCAACGAGCACTGTTTTCGCTTCCGGCAATTTGCGGATTGCGGCTTCAGCGGCGGCGCGCACCGGCTCCATGGCGCCGGCTTCCTGCGCGTCGATGGAGATGGCGCAAATAATCTTGCCGTCGTTGATGACCACGCTTGTCATCCGCCCCGAGGAGCCAAGCGGCTTGCCGTCGGGGAGTTTCACGGCGTCGAGCGCTTTCAGAATATCGGCTTCTTGCAAGGACAAACACGTAACTCCTGTTGCGCTCAATTCTTGACGGGGTCGCCGTCGATTTCGCGTGCGCGCAGATAATCTTCGGTGGTCATGATCGGCGGACGGCTTGGCGCCGCATGCGGATCGAAGCTCTCGTTCATCACCGCTTCGACGCGGCAATTGTCGCACATGCGCACCACGTCGATGCGCTTGGCGTTGGCGCCGGAGAACATCCAGTGCTTCTCGGATAGTTTGCCGACAATGCGCTCGACCGTGCTCTTGGTGCCGAACGGCGCGTTGCAGGAAATGCAATGATACGGCTCTTCTTCCTTCACGATGCGCGCTGGCGCGGCCCATGCCTGGAAGTCGAGACGCGGCGCCAGCGTGATGACGTTTTCAGGACAGGTCGCTTCGCAAAGCCCGCATTGCACGCAGACGCTTTCGGTAAACTTCAGCGTCGGCCGATCCGGATTGTCGCCGAGCGCGCCGGTCGGGCAGGCGGTGACGCAGGAATGGCAGAGCGTGCAGCCGTCCACATTGATATCAAGCCCGCCGAACGGCGCGCCGCGCGGCAGCGGCACGACATCGACAGGCGCCGGCGCGGCGATATGCAATTCGCGGAACGCGGTTTCCAGCACCGAGCGCTTGGCGCCACGCGGCGAGTAGCTCGCGGGCCGCGGGCTCGCGATGCCTGGCGCAAACGCGTCGAGCGCCGCGCGCAAATGATCGGGGTCGTCGGTCTCGATGGTGCGCACGAGATCCGCGCCGAAGCCGAGCGCGGCGACAATCGTATTGGTCGTCGCGATTACGCCAGCCAGCCCCGACATGTCATGCTTCGGCTTGGCGCGCGCCAGCAGCGCGACGCCGGTCGCGCCGAACGAGAAGGCGCCGGCAAACATTTCATAGCCGATCTGCGTCACTTCGTTGACGCGAAGCGGCAGCACGTTGGCGGGGAGGCCGTCGCCGAAGCGCGCCAGCGCGTCGATCATCGGCTCGCCGTGGTCGCCATCATGCAGCAGCACGATCGGGTTGACGCCGCCTGCTTGCGCGTAGGTGCGCAGCAGCGCGCGCAGGCGCCGCATTAGCGCGTCGGCGGGCGGCAGCGCATAAGAGGCTGCGCCCGTGGGACAAACGGAAGCGCAGGCGCCGCAACCCGCGCAGATGTTTTCGTCAATTGCGACATGGTCGCCGTTAGGCGTGATCGCGCCGGTCGGGCAGAGATCGAGACAGCGCACGCAGCCGGTGATCTTTGACCGCGAATGGGCGCAGAGATTTTCAGTGAAGTTGATGTAGCGCGGCTTGTCGAATGTGCCGACCAGACCCGCCGCCTCGTTGATCGCCTTTTCAACCGCGATTGCGTCGCGCGGATCGGCGCGCAGATAGCCGGGGCGCAACTCGCTTGCCGGAAACAGCGGCTGATAGCCGGTGAGATCGAGAATGATGTCGCAAGTCGAGGTCGCGCCATTCGCGCCGGCGCCGAACACGAGCCGCCCGCGCGAGGAGGGCGCCGGCACGGCGGTGTCGTCGATGGCGAGTTCGAACGCGCCGAGATAGCCCTTGGCGTTGCGCACATGGCCTTTCACGATCGGAAAATCGCGCTCGCGCGGCGGCGTGACATCGGCGGGGCGCGACAGCATGACGGTGACGTCGAGCCTATCGGCGAGGCGCCGTCCGGCTTCGATTGCCGCCTCGTCACGGCCATAGATCAGGATCACGCCCTCGCTCTGCAATGAGACGAGCGAGATCGGCGGCATCTCTTCCTGCGCGGCGGCGATCAGCGCGGCGGCTTTCGGGCCCGCGTGGGCGGCGTCCTTCGACCAGCCGCCGGTCTCGCGAATGTTGACGAAGGTGAGCGGCGCGGAGGCGCCCATCTCCTCGGCGACTTCGGAGAACAGCGGCGATTCCTGCGTGCACGCGACGGTTACCGGCGCGCCATCGGCGAGCGCGGCGCGGAACAGGTCGAGTTGCGCCCCGCAGAGCTGGTCAGCCCGCTGGAAGCCGCCGCAGCCCCTGGCAAGCGCCGCCTCGTCGAGAGGCATGGTCCGCTCGCAGGAACAGACAAAAAGCTTTGACCCGACGCCGCTCATCCGCAGAAACTCCCAAGACGGCGAACAGTCGCCGCCTGTTAGATAAGCAAAGCGGGGGCGGAAGGGTATGGGGGGAGAGGGAAAATCTCGGTGAGGGGGAGTATATTGCAATAGGATTATTTTCTTGTTAAAGGAATGGCCGTTACTGGGATGTTCTCCCCGAATCGGGCCGGAGTGGGTAAGATGTTTTCTTTTGATCCATTTTGGGGGGTGAGCCCTATGAGCGAGTTTCCGCAGCCGCGATACTCAGAGAGTGAAGTTGTCAAAGCTGGCAAGGCCTTAAAGGGTGACGTTTCGTGGGATGAGGAGAACGTGCAGGATCTCCGTCACGTGTTTCGAGTCGCTAACAACTGGCGTGACTCTCATGCATATCCAACGCATATGGTCCGTCGTGCATTGATTGGCAAAATGAATTCGGGCGGCCGAAAGGGCCTAACGGCCGCCCGTTTAAAAAGGATGAGCTCTATTCGGAAGAAGCTCAGAGGAATGAGCATCAACCTGAACAGGATACAAGACTTGGGAGGTTGCCGGTCTATTTTAGCATCAATGGATGATGTGCGAAGCCTGGTTCAGGACCTAGTTTCCGATTTCGGGCCCCATGTCTTGCACAAACAGAGTGACCACATAACAAAGCCCAAGGCTGGCGGTTATCGAAGCCATCATCTTATATTTCGCTACGGCGCGGAAAGGGCTGATGCTTCATTTGCGGGAAGGCTCATCGAGCTTCAAATTCGCTCGCGTCTTCAGCATTCATGGGCGACCGCTGTTGAAGCTATAGGACTATTTAATGGAGATGACCTCAAAGGAGGCAATGGCGATCCGAACTGGTTACGCTTCTTCGAGCTAATAGCATCGGAGCTCGCAATTGCCGAGAATTGTCCGGAACTTGATGGAGCCCCCAGTCACGAAGATCGTGTTCGTGAGATTCGGGATTTGGATAAATTTTTAAGCGCCTCATCGGCGCTGAACAACCTTAGGCAGATCGTAAACTATACAGATAATTACTACTCTCCTGAGAAGGGGAATCATTATCTGATACGGTATGATCGGGACCGAAGCTCCGTTCAGCTTCAAGCTTTCCATTCAGCCTTACTCGCAACAGCTGCATACGATAAAGCTGAAAAAGAGGCGAGGCAGAGTAGCGGTCGACTGACTGTAGTTTTGGTTGAAGTAAGCAAGCTAAATGACTTGATGACGGCCTATCCAAATTATTACGGCGATGTCAGCATTTTCGTTGAAAATCTCGGTCGCATAGTCAGTGGCAGAGAAGCGAAGGAATATAAACTGCCCCCGCAGGAGCGCGCGCCGCCGCCGCCGACAAATATACCGGATCAGTCGTGGTTCAGGCGCTCTCACAAACGTTAGAGCCCGCCTCGATAACAATGCGAGGTGCGGAGCGACGAAGCAACCCATCTGACCCGCCCGAAGATGGATTGCTTCGCTCGCTCGCAATGACGGCGGCAGGTGCGCAGGCTGTATTTGCCAAGTTGATTGGAACGGCTTGCGGTTGAATCTGGAGTGTTGAAGCCATGACGGTCTCAAAGATCAGTTCGCTCAGCGCGGATGAGCTTGTCGTGCTGTTCGAATCTCTCGCGCTGCGTCAGCACACCTCCAATCAGGAAGGCGATACTCCGGCCTACAACAAGATTTATTTTCGCTTGAAGGACATTGGAACCGAGCTTCGGTCCCGTTCCGGTGATCAAAGGCGAATGCTGCTTCCCTTGCTCTCGCACAAGACAGCATGGGTCAGATACGTGGCTGCGATTAACACCCTGGTGGTTGCGCCGATCGAGGCCCGGAACGTCATCAACGATCTGGCGGTGAAGAGCAATAATGAGTTCGCCACCGCCTATGCGCGCGCTACTGTGAACGCGCTTGAGCGGGGAACCTTCCCGCTGAAATAAACCAAGCCGATAAGGGCCCCGTCATTGCATGATGGAGCGACGGAGCAATCATAAGTTGACGAACCCTGCCAGGGATAGTGGTGCGATGCGGCAAAAGAAATTAGCCCACATGTCCGTTGACGAGCTGGTGCGCGCCTATGAGGAGGTTGTCCTTCAACAGGACGAGTCCTTTAAAAATGCGCGAGTCGCGGCTTTTAACAAGCAGTTTCAGCAACGCGAGGAAATCAGTCGCGAGTTGCGTTCCCGTCCAGGAGACCAGCGTGAGATGCTGGCGGCGCTTTTCAAGCATCCGAAGGCTTGGGTGCGGATCTGAGTTGCGCGGGATACGTTCGTCCTCAACGAAGCGCGTGCGCGGATGCATATGCAATACATCGCTGAGCACGCCTGGGACCCCTATCGTGGCGAAGCGCGTTCCGCGCTGGGAAGTTGGGACAGCGGACATCGTCCAACGTGACCAGACCTCGCCGACTGAGCAATCCATCTTTGCCGGCGCCCGAAGATGGATTGCTTCGCTTTGCTCGCAAGGATTTTATTCACAAGCCTCGTCATTGCGAGGAGCGCAGCGACGCGGCAATCCATCTAACGGCGGCCGCCAGATGGATTGCTTCGCTTCGCTCGCAATGACGGCGACCCGGCGCCCAACACCCGCAACAACTTGACTGGACGGCGCCAACGACTACGTGCAGTCACTGACACGTAACGCCGAGCGCCCCAAAACCCATGTCCGACGCCTCCCCCCTCGATCTTCCGCCCGGCTTCACCGCCGTGACGCTTCGCGAAAGCGGGGACGCTTTTGCTTACGCCAAATCCATCGCGGCGGAGCAGGGGGCTGGCACGCTGGTGTGGGTGCGGCGTTACGATCTGCTTGAATTTGCGGTGGTTCTGGAGCCTGACGAGCCGCTCGTCTCGGCGCGCCGCGCCCATTTTGCCGCCATGAACGCCATTGGCGATGCGCTGGCCGCCCATTGCCCGCCCGAGCGGCAGGTCGAGTTTCGCTGGCCCGACGCCGTCATGTTCGATGGCGGGCTGGTTGGCGGACTGCGGCTCGGCTGGCCGGAGGATTGCGCCGAAGAGGCCGTGCCCGACTGGCTGGTGACCTCGGTCATGCTGCGCACGGCGGACCTCTCGCATGTGGAGACGGGGCTCACGCCCGGCGCCGTGTCGCTGACCTCCGAGGGTTTCGAGATGATCGACACGGAGGCGCTGATCGGCTCGTTTGCGCGCCATCTGATGACGCATTTCGATCGCTGGAAAGAGCGCGGCTTCAAGGTCGTCGCGCAGGACTTTTTCGCGCGCCTGCCGCCCGGCAAGGCTGGCGAGCGTCGCGGCATTGATGGCAATGGCGACCTGCTGGTCCATGCCCCGCTCGATCGCGGCCCTGCGGCGCGCACGCCGCTCGTGCCCGCGCTCGCCGCTGCCGCGTGGTATGATGCGGGCAGCGATGCGCCCAAATTGCAGGCGGCACCATGAGCAAGCTTCCGCGCACCTTGCGGCTCGATCCCTCCGACACGTTCATTTTCGAGCGCGCCGCGGAGGCGGGCGAATGGGCGATTTCAGGCGCCTTCATTTTCTGGAACGTCGATCCCGACACGCTCGGCCCCAAGCAGCGCGCCGCCTTGCGGGCGGGTTTTCTCGGACTCACCTCCTTCGGCTGGTCGACGCTTTGCACCGTGACGCCGGTGATGGCGGACGAGCGCGCGAGCATTGTCGAGGATCTCGCGACGCGCCTGATGCAGGCGTTCGGCGCGCCGTCGATGGAAGATGCGCGCGCGGCGGCGGAAGAAGAGATCGCCTTCGCGGAAGGGCTTTGCGAGCATCCCGAAGGCACGGTGCTTGCCGTGCAGCGGCAGGTGGAGGATGGCGAAATCCGCGAGCGTTTCCGCACGCTGCATGCGCGCGAGAAGGATGCATCGGGCCGCGATGGCCTGCACTCAGGCGCGCGCGCCTTCACCTTTCATGAAATTGATGGCGACGACGACGCGCCGGAGGAACAGGTCGATCTCATCGGCCTGATGGACAAGAACACATGAGAGAATTCTGGGTTTCTTCCGGCCATCATCTCGTGCGCCGCGCCGATCATGGCGGGCTCATGCTGACGCCGGAATTGCTGATGGCCTATCTGGCGCGGCCTGAATTGCTGCCGCCCGAGGAAGCCTGCGACGCCGAGCGCGCGTTGCATGCATCGCTGATGGAAGATCCATTGAGGCCTGTGCCGCAGCGCGATGTCGATGCTCTGGCCGATGAAGATGCGCGCGAGAACTGGCGTTTCATGCTGGCCTTCCGCGATCGGTTGGCGCGTGCGCCCTCGCTCGAAGCCGCTTACGTCGATTTCGCCCGCCATGGCGCGGCGGGCGTGCCGCCGATATTCCTGTCGCAACTCGCTCATCTCGTGCTGCGCAATGCGCTGGATGAATGCGACGATCCTTATGTGCTGCGCGCCGGCGAATTGTTCCACCGCGCGCAGAAGGCGACGTTGCACGATGGCGCGCTGTTGCTCGCCGACGCCGAAGTTGTTGAAGTGCAGCAGCAGGGCGCGCAATCGGCGCATCTCTCGCCGCTCACCGCGCTGCTCGACGCCGTGCCGGAATTTGGCGATCTCGACGTGATGGATGACGAGAACGCCTGGACCTATTGGTCGCGCTCGGACGCGCACACGATGATCATGAACATGGGCGCCAACGCAAAGGCCCGTGAGGGATTGGCGCGCGTGATCGAGCGCTGGGTCGGCCATCTCACCGGCATCCACGTGAAGGTCGAACCACTGGCCAGCATCGAGGATCGCGACTGGCGCTGGTTCATCGGGCTCGATCCCGAGGGCACGAAGATCGGCAACATGCTGTGGAAGGGCGCGGCGCTGGGCCCGGATTTCGCGGAGCGCATCGTCACGCTGATGCGGCTGACGTTCGTAGATGAAAGCCGCGTGCAGCCGGGCGTGCGCGGCGCGCCGGTCTATCTCATCGGCGCGATGGACAAGGACAAGATCTGGCGGCTGAAGCCGCAGAACCTGATCGCCGGCCTGCCGCTCATGGAAGGCAAGGCGTCATGAGCGAGGCCGGGCAGCCGATGGATATCGTCCGCGAGGTCGGCGTCGTGCTGGCGCGCCGCGCGCTCGACAACCCGTGGATCGATCATATCTGGACGCCGCACGGCGTGCTGTTTCCCGCGCCCGAGGTCGCGCCCGGCGCGGTGCTCATGGAGCAGGATGGCGTGACGCTGGTCTATGCGGGCGCCACGGTCGTGCAGCTCTTCGTGCCCGAGACCGCCAATTACCGCGACAACCTCGCCGATGGCGCGCCGCGGCTCTGGATTTCCGCGCAGGCCAATGCGGGCGGCGCGCCCGACGGGCTGCGCGTCACCGCCGACCCGACCGAGGGCGAGGCCTGGCATGAGGCGGGTTCGGAGATCATCGCCACCGTGCCGATGCCCGATGAACTGGCGGCATGGATCGCAGCCTTCGTCGACGCGTTCCATGTCGAGCGGGTGTTCCAGAAACGCCAGCGCGATCGCAGCGAGCGCAAGGAGCGCGGCTTTGGGCGCAAGCCCGATGGCCAGCCGGAGAACGGGCATTGAGCGAGGACGATCGATTCCTGTCGCGCTGGTCGCAGCGCAAGCGCCTCGTCGCCGAAGAGGCCCGCAAAGCGGCTGAAGCCGCGCCGGCGCCCGCCGAGCCCTTGGCGGAAGAGGAGCCGTTCGACCTGTCGCTATTGCCCGATCTCGAGTCGCTGACCCCCGAGACGGACATCAGCCTGTTCATGCAGAAGGGCGTGCCGGACGAGCTCAGAAATCTGGCGCTGCGCAAGATGTGGGCGCTCGACCCCGCGATTCGAAATTATGTCGGCGATGCGCTCGATTATGCTTGGGATTGGAACGCGCCAGGCGGCGTTCCAGGTGGCGGCGACCTCGGCATGGGCTTCGATACGGCCAAAATGGTCGCCCAAATCTTTGGCGATCAACACACAGACAAAAATGTGATCGACCCTGCTGCAGCGCAGCAAATCGAGCCGGAAATCATTTCCGCGTCTGCGGAGGCGCCTGTCGAGAAGGCGCCGGAAGCCGTGGAGGTCCCGAAAGTTGCTGCAGTATCATGCACATCCGTGCAGGTCGCGCTGGAGCCGTCGAAACCCGACCCTTCTGCTGCATTGCACAAGAAGCGCCGGCACGGCGGCGCAACGCCTGCGTAGCCCTACAAAAGTTTAGTGTCGGATATCTTTAGCCCGGCTATGACAGTTTAGATAATTGCCAAGGTGGCTGGGAATTGGCGCCCAATATGGGCATTTGGGAGCAACGCGTGGGTGGGTTTGAGGGTGCTGTCGTGACACAGGTGGATGAGATCGACGCATTTCGTGGAGCCGAATACGCTTTGCTGTCGGTCCTGCTGGGCCAAGCACCGACCTCCGACCTGCTGGCGCGCGTCTCAGGTCTGCGGGGCGACGCGACGCCGCTCGGCCTCGCCCACATCGACCTCGCCAACGCCGCACAGACCACTGACGAGACGCTGGCGGGCCGCGAATATTTCAACCTGTTCATCGGGGTCGGGCGCGGCGAGCTGCTGCCTTACGGCTCTTATTATCAGACCGGCTTCCTGCATGAGCGCCCGCTGGCGCGTGTGCGTGAGGATCTGGCGCTGCTCGGCATCGAGCGGTCCGACAAGACTCGGGAGCCCGAGGATCACATTGCGATCCTCTGCGAGATCATGGCCGGGCTGGCGCAGGGCGCATTCGAGGCGGATCTGCCTGCGCAGGCGAGGTTCTTCGAGCGGCATCTCGCGCCATGGGCGGCGCGCTTTTTCGCCGATCTGGAAACAACTGCGGCGGCGCAGTTCTACAAATCTGTCGGCCGGGTTGGCCGTACATTCATGGAACTCGAAGCGGAAGCGTTCAAGCTGCCTCAATGAGGCGGGGGACGCATTCCGCTCGCACACCATCATGAACCGGAGGGAACGGGTTATGAGCACATCAGACGAGAAGCCGACGCACGCCATAGACCGCCGCAGCTTCTTCCGCGCGGGCGGTGGCGCAGCCGTGGTTGCGGCTGCGTCCATAGCGACCGGCGCGGAACCCGCGACCGCCGCTGAGTCAGAATCCGAGCGCAAGAAGGCGCGCTACAAGGAATCCGAGCACGTGAAGACATTCTACCGCGTGAACCGGTACTGAGGGGGAGCGTTCCATGCTGACGAAAAGAAAAGAGGCTTCGGCCTCGCGCTCGCGCCTTCAGGGCATTGCCGCCGGTCTGGCCTCGGGCGTTCTCGACCGCCGTTCATTCCTGCGCCGCTCTGGCCTTGCCGCCGGCGGTGTCGCCGCGTTGGGTTCGCTGTCGCTGGGCGCCGTGCGCCGCGCTGAAGCCGGCCCGGTTGCCGCTGGCGTGAAGAGCGAGATCAAGAAGAGCGTCTGCACCCATTGCTCGGTTGGCTGCGGCGTCGTCGCCGAAGTCCAGAACGGCGTCTGGGTCGGTCAGGAGCCGGCGTTCGACAGCCCCATCAATCGCGGCTCGCATTGCGCCAAGGGCGCCTCGGTGCGCGAACTCGTGCACGGCGACCGCCGCCTGAAATATCCGATGAAGCTCGTGAACGGCGAATGGACCCGCGTCAGCTGGGACGTCGCGATCAACGAGATCGGCGACAAGATGAACGAGATCCGCGCCAAGAGCGGCGCCGACTCGGTCTACCTGCTCGGCTCGGCAAAATTCTCCAACGAGGGCGCGTATCTCTTCCGCAAGTTCGGCGCCTTCTGGGGCACGAACTCGATCGACCATCAGGCGCGCATCTGCCATTCGACCAC
>JANXTB010000055.1 GCA_025356415.1 Hyphomicrobiales bacterium | reverse complement strand
CTCGGGCGTGAAATCACCGTGGCGGCCAAGATGGGCATGCCCGACCCCAACATGAACCCGCGTTTGCGCGCGGCCATCCTCGCCGCGCGCGAGGAAAACATGCCGAAGGACAATATCGAGCGCGCCATCAAGAAGGCCTCGGGCGGCGACGCCGAGACCTATGATGAAGTGCGCTACGAGGGCTATGCGCCCGGCGGCGTCGCCGTCATCATCGAAGCGCTGACCGACAACCGCAACCGCACGGCGGGCGAAGTGCGCTCGTACTTCACCAAGGCCGGCGGCGCGCTGGCGGAAACCGGCGCCGTGTCCTTCATGTTCGATCGTGTCGGCGTGATTGAATACGCCAAGACCATCGGGTCGGAAGACGATGTGATGGAAGCCGCGATCGAAGCCGGCGCCGACGACGTCGCCTCGCAAGAAGATCTCTACGAGATCATCACTTCGCTGGAAGGTCTGCGCGACGTGCAGAAGGCGCTGGAAACACGCTTCGGCGAGGCCAAGAAAGCTTCGCTCGTCTGGCGTCCGCAGAACACCATCAATGTCGATGACGAAGCCGGCGAAAAGATCCTGAAACTCATCGGCTCACTCGAAGACAATGACGACGTGCAGAACGTCTTCGCCAATTTCGAAATCTCCGATGCGCTGATGGCGAAACTCGGCGGCTGATTGAAGAGCGCGGCGTGAAGCCGCGCTTTCGCCCAAATCCCCTGCGACAAGCGCGAAACGGCGGCGCGTTCCACTCCGCGCGCGCTTTGAAAGATCAAATGGCCAAGAAAGACAACGCCCAGCGCTTTTACCTGATGCTGCCGCCGCTCGAAGAGCCCGGCGATTATCCGCAGCGTCTGGCCGATGCGCTGGAAGCGGGCGATGTCGCCTGCGTGCTCGTCCCGCTCGCCGCGCGCGATGACGGCTCGGCCAAGAAGATCGTGAAAGCGTTGATCGCCGTCACCGAGCCGCGCGACGTCGCGCTGTTGATCGACAGCCCGTCGCTCGTGGCTCGCGCGGGCGCAGACGGCGCGCATGTGCGCGTCACCGGCGAGACGCTCGACAAGACGCTGACCGCCGCGATCGAAACGCTGAAGCCCGACCGCATCGTCGGCGCTGGCGGCCTGAAGGCGAAGCATGATGCGATGATCGTGGGTGAGTTCGACGTCGATTATGTCAGCTTCGGCGATCCCGCGCCCGACGGCTACACGCCGCCGATCGAGCAGATTCTCGAACGCGTTTCCTGGTGGGCCGATATTTTCAACGTGCCTTGCGTCGCCTTCGCGGCGACGCTCGCGGATGTCGCCGCGCTGTCTAAAGCGGGCGCCGATTTCGTCGCGTTGCGCGAGGCAGTGTGGAATGACCCGCGTGGCGCAGGCGCCGCGATGGCTGAGGCGCAGGCGCTTCTGGAAGCCAACCCGTCGCAGGCCGGAAACACCTGATGCGCTTGCGGCTTGGCCTTGCGGTGGGACTTCTGCTGTGCCCCGCGCTGGGCTCGCAGCCGGCCCGTGCGCAAACCTTCGGGCCATCGCTGTCGCTGTCCACGCCAGCGACCCGCCAGCCCGGTTTGCTGCCGCTCTTCCAGCCGGAACGCCTGCCCGCGACCAGTGCGCCGCCGAAGCCCGGCGCCGATGTCGCCTATGGAGCTTACCAACGCGGCTATTACGTCACCGCCTTTCAGGAGGCGATGAAACGGCTGGACAAGAACAAGTCCGACGTCGCCGCCATGACACTCGTCGCCGAGATCTACCGTGATGGATCCGGCGTGAAGAAAGATCCCGTCGAGGCCGCGCGCTGGTACAAGCTCGCCGCGGATCTTGGAAACTCGCAGGCCCAATTTCAGCTCGCAGCCGCCGCGCTGAAGGGCGAGGGCGTTCCCGAAGACCGCAAGCTCGCCAAGAGCATGCTCGAAAAAGCCGCCGCGCAGGGCCATGCCGGCGCGTTCTACAATCTCGGCATCATGGCGATCGACGCCGATATCCAGGATTTTAAAACCGCCGCATCCTATTTCCGCAAGGCTGCCGAGGGCGGCAATATGGACGGCGCCTATTCGCTGGCCGTGCTTTATCGCGAAGGGCGCGGCGTGCCGCAGGATATCAAGGAAGCCGCCCGATGGCTGCGCATGGCGGCGGACGACCATATCGCCGCCGCTGAAGTCGAACTTGGCATCATGACCTTCAATGGCGAGGGCGTGCCCAAGGACGAGGCCGCCGCCGCGAAACTCTTCCTGCGCGCGGCCGTGCGCAACAATCCCGTCGCCATGAACCGTCTCGCCCGCCTTTTCGCCTCGGGCCGGGGCGTCAGCAAGAACCCGGTCGAGGCGGTGAAATGGCACCTGCTTGCCCGCGCGGTTGGCCTGCAGGACGAATTTCTGGACGGCGTGCTGAACAACCTGTCAGCCACCGAGCGAGCTGAAGTAGAAGCCGCGGTGAAGAAGTTCGTCTCCCAGTAGAAGCGCCACAAGACCGCCGCCGCCTTTCGTCATTGATCTTGAGGCCCCCCACGGGGTACACCCACTCCTCTCCCGCTCTTTGAAAGCCCTGCCGCCCATGATCCGCTCCGCCCTGATGAATGTCATGACCGCCGCCGCCGTGAAGGCCGGCCGTGGTCTCAAGCGCGATCTGGGCGAAGTCGAGAACCTGCAGGTGTCCATCAAGGGTCCGGGCGATTTCGTCACCGCCGCCGACCGCCGCGCCGAGAAGGTGCTGTTCGAAGAATTGTCGCGCTCGCGTCCCGGCTATGGCTTCCTGATGGAAGAAGGCGGCGCGGTCGAGGGCGCCGACAAGACGCATCGCTGGATCATCGATCCGCTCGACGGCACCACCAACTTCCTGCATTCGCTGCCGGTTTTCGCAGTCTCGATCGGCCTCGAGCGCGAGGGCCAGATGGTCGCGGGCGTCGTCTACAATCCGGCAACCGATGAAATGTACACGGCTGAAAAAGGCCAGGGGGCGTGGCTCAACAATCGCCGCTTGCGCGTCGCCGCGCGCCGCGATTTCGCCGATGCGCTCGTTGGTTGCGGCATT
This sequence comes from Hyphomicrobiales bacterium, assembly GCA_025356415.1. Classification (GTDB taxonomy): domain Bacteria; phylum Pseudomonadota; class Alphaproteobacteria; order Rhizobiales; family Beijerinckiaceae; genus Terripilifer. The sequence goes on along the minus strand of JANXTB010000055.1, from coordinate 19,364 downwards.
CCTCCGCTGTCGCGCGCGCATACGCATCCGCGCTTCAAGGTTGAACTTGCATCCGTGATTGCAAAGTCCGGCAACATCCGCCGCCTCGGAGCAGCCTCGCTCGATCTCGCGATGGTCGCGGCTGGCCGCCTCGATTGCTATTGGGAACGCGGCCTGTCGGCGTGGGACATGGCGGCGGGCATTGTCATCGTGCGCGAGGCCGGCGGCTACGTCAGCGACGCCGATGGCGGCGAGCAGATGCTGGAGACGGGCTCGATCTGCGCCGGCAACGAAATCATGCACCGCTCGCTGTTGGCAGCCTTGCGCGCCAGCTGACGCTGGTTGCGGTTCCGCTTGAACCGAGAGACATTTTCGCGTCTCCTGACGCCGGCGCCGCGAAATCGATTTGCCGCGGCACGAATTGAAATGGCTGTCCGACATGGCATCTGAGCGCGATCCTTACGTTCTTTCATCGCCGCGCATCTATCTCGTGCGGATGGTGGTCTTCCTGATCCTGGCGGGCTTCGTCGCCTTGATCCTCTATCGCCAGATCGCCACCGCCTACATGGCCAACCCGGGCCTCAACAGCCTGATCCTCGGCGTGCTCGCCATGGGCATCGTGCTCGGCCTGCGGCAGGTGGTGCGGCTGTTTCCCGAAATCTCCTGGGTCAACGCGCTGCGTCGCGGCCAGCTCGGCGCGCGCGAGCCAGTGCTGCTTGCGCCGATGTCGCGCATTCTGGGCGACGGCGGCCTACGCGCCATATCCACCACGACGTTGCGCGCCATTCTCGATTCGCTCGGCACACGCCTCGACGAGTCGCGTGAGATTCTCCGCTACATGATCGGCCTGCTGGTGTTTCTGGGCCTGCTCGGCACCTTCTGGGGCCTGCTCGAAACGGTCGGCTCCATCGGCGGCGCGATCAAGTCGATGCAGACCGGCGGCGATGCCGCGGTCATGTTCGACGATCTGAAGAACGGCCTTGCCGCACCGATCTCCGGCATGGCGGTCGCTTTCACCTCGTCGCTGTTCGGCCTCGCGGGTTCGCTGGTACTGGGCTTCCTCGATCTGCAGGCGGGCCAGGCGCAGAACCGTTTCTACACCGAGCTCGAAGACGCGCTTTCGACCAACGCCACCGACGCGAGTTTCGCGCCGACGGACGGCATGCCGATGTCCTCGGATTTCCGGCAGGCGCTGCAGAAGCTCGCCGAAGCCGCCGATCCGATGACGGCGCGCGCCGCGACGCAGGCCATGGTCAATCTCGCGGAAGGCATTCAGGGCCTCGTGCAGCACATGCGCGGCGAGCAGCAGATGTTGCGCACATGGGTCGAGGCGCAGGCCGACCAGCAGGCTGACATCCGCAAATTGCTGCAGCGACTCGCCACCGAGTCGGAGCGTCGCTGATGGCGCTCGGCCGCGCGCGGCGCGCGAAAGGCGGCTTCGATTACTGGCCCGGCTTCGTCGACGCGCTGTCGACCATGCTGCTGGTCATCACCTTCCTGCTCTCGGTCTTCATGTTCTCGCAATATTTCCTGTCGCGCGAGATGACCGGCAAGGACACGGCGCTGCAGCGACTCAACCAGCAGATCGAAGAGCTGACTTCGCTGCTCGCACTGGAGCGCGCGACCAAAGGCGACGCGCAGGCGACGATCCTCAGCTTGCAGGCGACGCTTGACGCCAGTGAGCGCGAGAAGCTGCGCTTGCAGGGTCTGGCCGACGCCAATCGCGGCGGTCTGGAAGCCGCGGGCAGCGAGGCCAGCGAAGCGCGTCGCGCGCTCGAATCCGAGCGCGCGATTTCGGCGCGCGCGATGGCGCAGGTCGACATTCTCAACCAGCAGATCTCGGCGCTGCGCCGACAGCTTGCAGCCATCGAAGAAGCGCTGAACGCATCCGAGCGGCGCGACCGCGAAAGCCAGGCGCGCATCGCAGATCTCGGCTCTCGACTGAATGTCGCGCTGGCCCAGAAGGTGCAGGAACTCGCGCGCTACCGCTCCGACTTCTTCGGGCGCCTGCGCGAAATTCTCGGCCAGCGTCCGGGCATCCGGGTCGTTGGCGACCGTTTCGTGTTTGAATCCGAAGTGCTGTTCGAGAGCGGCCAGTCGGCGCTGAACCCGCAAGGCCGCGCGGAACTCGACAAACTCGCTGCGGCCCTGGCGGATCTTGAACGCGAGATTCCGCCCGAGATCGCATGGGTGATGCGCGTCGACGGCCACACCGACAAGCGCCCGATTGTGGGCCGCTCCAACTGGGAGCTCTCGGCGTCGCGCGCCATTTCGGTGGTGCAATATCTGGTGATCAAGGGCGTGACGCCGCAGCACCTCGTGGCCGCGGGCTTCGGCGAATTTCAGCCGATCGATCCGGGCGACACGGAAGAAGCGTATCGCCGCAATCGCCGGATTGAGTTGAAGCTTACGGAACGGTGAGGGACAACAACGGGCCGTCCCCTACTCCGCAGCTTCTTCCTGCACCGTCCCGGTCTCGAACTGCAGCCGCGCGAGCCTTGCGTAGAGCCCGCCGCGCGCGACCAGCTCTGCGTGCGTGCCTTCCTCGACGATGCGGCCCTCGTCCATCACCAGGATGCGGTCAGCTTTCAGCACGGTTGCGAGGCGATGCGCGATGACCAGCGTTGTGCGGTCCTTCATGATGTTTTCCAGCGCCGCCTGCACCAGCACTTCGTTTTCCGCGTCGAGCGCCGACGTCGCTTCATCGAGTAGCAGAACCGGCGCGTCTTTCAGGATGGCGCGCGCGATTGCGAGGCGTTGGCGCTGGCCGCCCGACAGCGTCACGCCGCGCTCGCCCACCGTCGTCTCATATCCCTTGTCGAGATTGGCGATGAATTCAGCCGCTGCCGCACGCTCGGCCGCAGCAATGACATCGCTCATCGGCGCGTCGTTGCGCCCGTAACGAATGTTCTCGGCGATGCTGGCGCCAAAGATTGTAGGGTCCTGCGGCACAAGGGCGAAACGGGCGCGCAGGTCCGAGGGCTCGACGTTGCGAACATCGACGCCATCGAGCGTCACCGATCCCGCTTGCGGATCGTAGAAACGCATCAGCAATTGAAAGACCGTCGACTTGCCGGCGCCCGAGGGGCCAACGATCGCCACCGTCTCGCCCGGCGCCACGCGGAACGAAAGCGCATGCAGCGCAGGCGCATCCTGCCGTGTCGGGTAAGCGAATTCGACAGCGTTGAACGCCACCTCGCCGCGCGGCGGCGCCGGCAGCGCCAGCGGCTGCGCTGGCGCGACAATGTCGGGCTTCACGGCGAGGATTTCGGCGATGCGTCCGGCAGCGCCCGCCGCTGCGGAAATTTCACTCCACACTTGCGAGAGTTCGCCAAGCGCGCCCGCGCCGAACACGGCGTAGAGCACGAATTGCGACAGCAGGCCCGCGCTCATGCGGTTGGCGAGCACGTCCTGCGCGCCGAGCCAGAGCACGCCGACAACGCTGGCGAAGGCGAGGAAGATCGCGACGCCCGTCAGGATCGAGCGCGCGGCCGTGGCGTTACGCGCGGCGAGATAGGCTTGCTCGACCGCAGCGCTGAATCGCGCGACCGTCGTGCGCTCGGCGCCGAACGCCTGCATGGTGCGCACTGCGCCGAGATTTTCCGACGCGAAGGCCGTGGCGTCCGCCAGCGTGTCCTGCGCGGCGCGCGAGCGGGCGCGCACCGAGCGGCCCGAGGCCACCAGCGGCAGTACGATGATCGGAATGGCGATCAGCACGAGGCCCGACAATTTCGGGCTGGTGATGACCATCATGGCGATCGCGCCGATGAACATGAAGAAATTGCGCAAGGCCACCGAGGCCGAGGCGCCGAAAGCGGATTTCATCTGCGTGGTGTCGGCGGTGAGCCGCGACACGAGTTCGCCGATACGCGCCGTGTCGTAGAAGGGCGCGTCGAGCTTGGTCAGATGCCCGAACAGGTCGGCGCGCAGATCCGCGACGATGCGCTCGCCGATGGTCATGACGAGGAAGTAGCGGGTGGCCGAGGCCAGCGCGAGGATGCCGACAACGCCCACCATGGCGCCGAAATACCAGTTGATGGCGCCCGTGCTCTCGGCGGAAAAGCCGTGGTCGATCATGCCCTTCACGGCCAGCGGCACCGTCAGCGTGGCGCCGGCGGCCGCCGTGAGGGCGGCGATCGCCGCGAGGATGCGGCCCTTGTAGCGCCGCGCGTAGGGAATGAGGGGGATCAGCGCCCGCAGCGAGGTGCGGGTTTTGTCAGTCTGTTGTGGCTCGGCCATCTCGTCCCATAACCCTTTGTGCACCGGCGACTGCCAGGCCGTTCCTTACAGCTTGTCTCAGGAGCGCGCCTGCGTTATAGGGGCGCAACCCCGAAAACGGGAAGCATTTTAGCGGCTGCGTCCTCGCTCCGGCGCGTTCCCGCTGAGTTTCAAGGAACAAAGACGATGAAGGCCGACACGCATCCGCAGTACCACCTGATCAAGGTCGTGATGACCAATGGTACGGAATACATGACGCGCTCCACCTACGGCAAGGAGGGCGACACCCTGAACCTCGACATCGATCCGAGCACGCACCCGGCCTGGACCGGCGGCACGCAGCAGCTCATGGACCGTGGCGGCCGTCTCTCGAAGTTCAACTCGCGCTTCGGCGGCATCTCGCTCGGCAAGAAGTAAGCCGGAAGCCAAGATTGTCAGACATACAAAAACCCCGGCTCGCGCCGGGGTTTTTTCGTTTGGAAGATGTGAAGCGAAATTGCTTCAGCCTGCCCGGACGTCGAACGCTGCGCGCAGGCTTTCAATCTGGGAATGGATGGCGGGGGCGGCGGGCGACTCCTCCTCCGCGCCGTGGATCAGCTGATCGAGATGCAGGATGCGGTCCTGCAGGCGCTTCGACTGCTGGGCGAGTTCCTGCAGGCGCTCAGGCAGTTTTGCAAACACGTCACCCGAGGTCGCAAACTCCTGGCGGGTGAGATTGACCCTGTGCTTGTCGGTCTGCGCCTGCGCGGGCGTCATGTCGCCCTCGTTGACAGCGCGCTGCAACAGCAGCCATGCGGCCAGCTGCATCAGGCGTGTCGTCAGCCGCATGCTCTCTGACGCATAGGCGATCGCCTCGCCATGCGCGAGCGCACGCGAGTCCCGGCGACCCGGGCCGTCGAGATAGGACGCGGCTTCCTCGACGAGGAGCATCCCCTCACGGAAAAGCAGTTTGAACGTTTCCGAATTGGCGAGATGGTCGCCAAAAGACACGGTATTACGATGGGCAGTCTGGGCTCTACGCAACATTGCTCGGACCTCCGAGCCTTTATTGTCTCACGATAGCCCCAAGACGCCAGCAGTAATCGCGAGGCGCCGCTGGGTAACCTGTCGTTAACCTTACCTGCGGCTTTCGGGGCGCCCGAATTCCCGTGCCCGTGCGGGCAACGCGCCCAAAAGAAAGGCCGCCCCGAAAGGCGGCCCGATTTGACGATTGGGGGGGTTGGGAGGTTGTGACACCCGCGTCCTGTCGCCTCAGGACACGGTCAGACTCGCCCCCGCTGGTTAACAAAACGTTAACGTGGCCGGAAACTGACTAAATTATGCAGCTTTCCCAGCCACTTGGTCCGGTGGCGAACCATCCCGAATGGCGCCTTTCAGCATCTCGCGCAGCTCCGGCGTATCCTGATGGCCGTGCACCGCGATGGCGTGCTGAACAGCCGCGTCGAGCAATTCACGCTCAGTGTCGGCGATCAGCGTCATCGAGCAATTCATCTCCGAGGGAAACTCACGGCAGTCCACATATTTGCGTGTCATGGACCTGTCCCCTTCTGTTCGCGCCTCTTCCCGCCCCACCATGATGGCGCCCCGGGCGGATGGCGCTTTTGAGGCGGCGCCACGGGGCGAAGTGACAAAGCCATGACAAACAAGGCGCTTTGTCAGCTTTGGTCACGAACGCTCAGGACTTGAAAAACGCATCCGCGGCCTTGCGCGTGGCCTCGCGAAGCACGCGGGCGTCTTCCAGCCGCGCGATCTCGCGTTGGAGCAGCGCAATGCGCTCGTCGAGTTCATCGACCGACAGGGCGTCAAGCGGTTCGCCGATCTCATGCGCGGTCGGCGGCTTGCGCCGTACGGTCCCGAACGGGTCTTCGTCGTTCACCATGCCCATCGCCGAAATCCCTCGCGTAAAATCCCGGGGCCCCGACTTTAGCGCGTCGCGCGCCTCTGTTCCATCCTGTGTTCCATGCCCGGCGCGCGGCGTCGTGCTACAAAGTGCGGACTGACAAATTCTGCGAGGACCAGCATGAGCTCCCTGCCTGCGACCATGACTGCCATCGTCATTCCGGCTCCGGGCGGCCCGGAGGTTCTGACCCCCGAACAGCGCCCTATAGACATGCCCGGCGACGGGGAAATCCTGATCGCCGTCAAAGCCGCCGGCGTGAACCGCCCCGACGTCTCGCAGCGCCAGGGCAAATACCCGCCGCCCGCCGGCGCCCCGCAGGATATTCCGGGGCTGGAGATCGCCGGGCGGGTCGTCGCCTGCGGGCCGGGCGCGACGCGCTTCAAGCCCGGCGACGAGGTCTGCGCGCTGGTGCCGGGCGGCGGCTACGCCAGCTTCTGCCTCGCGCATGAAAGCAACGCCCTGCCGATCCCCGCGGGGCTCTCGATGATCGAGGCGGCGGCTGTTCCTGAAACCTTCTTCACCGTCTGGACCAATGTCTTCCAGCGCGGCCATCTCACGGCAGGCGAAACGCTGCTTGTGCACGGCGGCTCATCGGGCATCGGCACCACGGCGATCATGCTCGCCAAGGCTTTTGGCTCACAGGTGATCGTCACGGCCGGCTCGGCGGACAAATGCGAGGCGTGCCTCAACCTCGGGGCGGATCACGCCATCGACTACAAGACGCTGGACTTCGTCGACGAGGTGAAGCGCATCACCGGCGGCAAAGGCGCGGACGTGATCCTCGACATGGTCGGCGGCTCCTATGTTCAGCGCAATTACGAGGCCGCCGCCATGGAAGGACGTATCGTCCAGATCGCCTTCATGGGCGGCTACAAGATCGCCAACCTCGACATGCGTGCGATCAGCGCCAAGCGGCTGACGCACACAGGCTCCACGCTGCGCCCGCGCACGCCCGCACAAAAGGCGATCATCGCGCAGGAGCTGGAGCAGAGGGTCTGGCCGCTGCTCGCGCAAGGCAAGTGCAAGCCGGTGATCCACGCAACCTTCCCGCTCGAGCAGGCGGCCGACGCGCATGCGCTGATGGAAACGTCGGCGCATATCGGCAAGATCGTGCTGACCGTCGGCGCCTGAGGATCAGGGCGGCGAGAGATTGTGCTCCGCCCACGCGCTGCGGGGCACTTTCTCGCCGAGCTTGTATTCGAACGTCACGATGCCGAGACCATCCGGCGTCGCCTGGCATTTGTAGGACAGCCGATACCATTCGCCCCGATCGCGGATCGCCGCGCCGGGCGCATCGAGAGAGGCGCCCTTGGCGGTCGTATCGGCAAACGCGTAGGCCACGACTTCGTCAGGCGCCTTCAGCTTGCGCTCGCGCGCCAGCCTGCCCGTCGCGCGGTTGTTGCAGCGCTGCTCGAGGCGCGCCTCCGGCGACAGGCGCATCAGTTGGTCCTCAACGGAGTGACGACGCGACTGGGCCGCGCAAGCAGCCCCAGAACCTGCACCTAAAGCCATAAGAAAAAAGACAAATCCGGATATTTTCATGCGAATCGCGGCCTCCACGGGGGCCACAAAGCGCTGCGGAAAAAGGCGGAACGGAGGCAGGTCTTGCAGATCGGTCGGGGTTTCACGCGAGGGCCTCGAAGCGGCGAATCAGACGCCAATTGAGGCCCGCCCCTGCGCAATTTCGTTGCTTTTGAGCCGCTTCGCCCCTATATTGCAGCCCATTCCCGTCATGGATGTGCGTTTTGAGGCTCCGCCTCGGCCGGGCCGGAGCCGGATGACGCATGTCTGAATTTCGCTCGCGCGAGAACCCGGACCGCGCGAACAGGAGAGAACGATGAGCAATGCGCCGTTGATGCCCAAGGCCACGGCTGTGTGGCTGGTGGAAAACACCTCGCTCACCTTCGATCAGATTGCCGACTTCTGCAAATTGCATCCGCTTGAGGTCAAGGGCATCGCCGACGGCGAAGTCGCGGCCGGCATCAAGGGGCACGACCCGATCACCTCCGGCCAGCTGACGCGCGAAGAGATCGCGAAGGCCGAGAAGGACGAGAGCTACATGCTGTCGCTCGCGAAATCCAAGGTCGTCCTGCCCGAGCAGAAGAAGGCCCGTGGCGGCCGCTACACCCCGCTGTCGCGCCGTCAGGATCGCCCGAACGCAATCCTCTGGCTTGTGCGCAACCATCCCGAGCTGAAGGACGCGCAGATCATGCGCCTCGTCGGCACGACGAAAACCACGCTGCAGGCGATCCGCGAGCGCACGCATTGGAACTCCGCCGCGCTGGCGCCGATGGATCCGGTAACGCTCGGCCTCTGCTCGCAGCTCGACCTCGATCTCGAAGTGAACCGCGCCGCCAAGGATCGTCCGGCGCAGGCCGAGGATCAAGGCGCGACGCTCATGCCCGCCGAGATCACCACCGCGCCGCGCCAGCCTGCGACGCAGGAAGACGTGTTCGGCTCGACCCCGGCGCCGCGCCGCGAGCAGGAACCGGCGATCGACGTCGATGCGGTGTTCGGCAAGCTGCGCGCTTTGAAGGACGACGAGTAAACCAGCAAATAAAGATCACGCCTGATGGAAGCGTGATGAGTAGGCGCCGCGCGGCCGATTGCAGGCCGCGCGCGCGAATGCCATGCTTCACGGCAACGGAGTGCGCTTAAAGCGGTCCGGGCATTCGGGAGACGACATGGAAGAGCAACGTTCGGCCACGCCCCGGCCCTGGTTCTCGCATTACCCTCCGGGCGTGCCGCACAGGATCGATGAGTCGTCGCAAGACACCGTCATCGACGTCCTCCGCAGCGCAGCGAAAGATTACGCAAACCGTCCCGCGGCCGAGAGTTTCGGCGTGCGGTTGACCTATGCGGAACTGATGAAGCGCGCCGAAGAGGTGACCATCGGCCTGCAGCGGCTCGGCCTGCAAAAAGGCGACCGCGTCGCCATCATGATGCCCAACGTCATGGCCTATCCGGCGATCATGTTCGGCGTCCTGCTCGGCGGCTTTGTCGTCGTCAACATCAACCCGCTCTATACGGCGCGCGAGCTGACCCACCAGCTCAACGATTCCGGCGCGCGTGTGCTCTTCGTGCTCGAGAATTTCGCCCATACGGTGCAGGAAGCCCTGCCCGATCTGACGACCGAAATGGCCGTCGTGGTCCGCCCCGGAGACCTCATCGGCGTCAAGGGCGTGATCGTCAATCTCGTGTCGCGCTACATCAAGCGCAACGTCAAAACCTATCGGCTGCCCGCGACCCTGCCGTTTTCGAACTTCCTGTTCTTTGCGCAGCAGGGAAAGCTCGCGCCCGTCGAGATATCCGCCGACGACATGGCTTTCTTGCAATATACGGGGGGCACGACAGGCCGCGCCAAGGGCGCCGTGCTGCTTCACAGAAACATCGTCGCCAATGTGCGCCAATGCGAGGCGTGGCTGCGTTCCTTCGCGGGTGAGCTCGACGATCATGTGATGGTGACGGCCCTGCCGCTCTACCACATACTCGCGCTGACAGCCTGCTGCCTGTTCGTGGCGAAGATCGGCGGCTGCCAGATTCTGATCCCTAACCCGCGCGATATTCCGGCCCTCATCAAGGCCATCAGGAAGACGCGCATGACGATGATCGTCGTCGTCAACACGCTCGCCAATGCGCTCGCCTCGCGCAAGGATTTCGCAACCGTCGATTTCTCGCGCCTGGTGATTTCGATCAGCGGCGGCATGGCGACGCAAGCCTCCGTGGCGAAGGCGTGGAAAGACGTCACCGGCACGCCCCTGATCGAGGGCTATGGCCTCTCGGAAACATCGCCGGTCGTGTGCGTGAACCGGCTCGACATGAGCGAGTTCACCGGCGCGGTTGGCTTGCCGCTTCCCTCGACCGACGTTTCGATCCGCGACATCTCGGGCTCCGAACTTCCGCTCGGCGAGCCCGGCGAAATCTGCGTGAAAGGTCCGCAGGTGATGAAGGGCTACTGGAACCAGCCGGAAGAAACCGCACGCGCCTTTACGGCCGACCATTACTTCAAGACCGGCGACGCCGGAACTGTGGGCGAAGACGGCCTCGTGCGCATCGTCGATCGCATCAAGGACATGATCCTTGTGTCGGGATTCAACGTCTATCCGAATGAAGTCGAGGACGTGCTTTCGGCGCATCCGAAAGTGATGGAAGCAGCCGTAATCGGCGTGCCGGACGCGCATTCCGGCGAAGCCGTGCGCGCCTTCATCGTGCCGCGCGAAGGCGGCGTGTCGGAACAGGAATTGCGCGAATGGTGCCGGGAAAAACTCACCGGCTACAAGCTGCCCCGCAAATACGATTTCCGCGCGACTTTGCCGAAGACGAACGTGGGAAAGATCTTGCGGCGCGAGCTGCGGGATGAGGTGGTGAAAAGCTGACCCGACGCGCGCGCCCCTCTCCCGCATCGCGGGAGAGGGTGGCATGCGAAGCATGACGGGTGAGGGCGTTTCCGCCGCGTATATTCTGAAGAAAAGATGCTGGCTGAACCGCCCTCATCCGTCGCGTTTCACGCGACACCTTCTCCCGCCAGCGCGGGAGAAGGCCGGCGCCCGTGCTAGATTCCCTTGCTGCCCAGCGCCGCGGCGATCTCATCCAGTATCGCCGGATCATCAATCGTCGCCGGCGTCGACCATTCGTCGCCGTCCGCGATCTTCTTCATCGTGCCGCGCAGGATTTTTCCCGAGCGGGTTTTCGGCAGGCGGTTGACCGTGATGGCGATCTTGAAGGCTGCGACCGGGCCGATCTTGTCGCGCACCAATTGCACGATCTCTTTTTCGATCTGCAGCGGCGATTGCGTGACGCCTGATTTCAGCACCACGAAGCCGCAAGGCTGCTCGCCCTTCAGCGCGTCCTTGATGCCGATCACCGCGCATTCGGCGACTGCGGGATGCGAGGCCAGCACTTCTTCCATGCCGCCGGTGGAGAGGCGATGGCCCGCGACATTGATGATGTCGTCGGTGCGGCCCATGATGAAGAGATAGCCGTCCTCGTCCTTGAAGCCGGCGTCGGCGGTTTTGTAATAGCCGGGGAAATCGTCGAGATAGCTTTCGCGCATGCGGCCGTCCTGCTGCCACAGCGTCGGCAGGCAGCCGGGCGGCAGCGGCAGCTTGATGACGATCGAGCCCATCTGCCCATCAGGCACGGGCTTCGCCGCCTCGTCGACGATCTGCACATCGTAACCCGGCATCGGCACCGTGGGAGAGCCGTGCTTGATCGGCAACAGCCCAAGGCCCACCGGATTGCCGACGATGCCCCAGCCGGTTTCCGTCTGCCACCAGTGATCGACCACCGGCACGCCGAGCACTTTCTCGGCCCAAGCGACCGTGTCGGGATCGGCGCGTTCGCCCGCCAGGAACAGCGTGCGCAAAGTCTTGGTCGAATATTTCTTCAGGAAGGTCGCTTCCGGATCTTCCTTGCGAATCGCCCGGAAGGCGGTCGGCGCCGTGAACAGCGCCACCGCGCCATATTCCTCGATCACGCGCCAGAAGGCGCCCGCGTCCGGCGTGCCGATGGGCTTGCCCTCATAGACGATGGTCGTCGCGCCGTGCAGCAGCGGGCCGTAGACGATGTAGGAATGCCCCACCACCCAGCCGACGTCGGACGCCGACCAGAACACTTCGCCGGGCTCGATGCCGTAGAGGTTTTTCATCGTCCAGGTCAGCGCGACCATGTGGCCGCCGTTGTCGCGCACGACGCCCTTCGGAATGCCCGTCGTGCCGGACGTGTAGAGAATGTAGAGCGGATCGGTCGCCTTCACGGGCACGCAGGGCGCCCGCCGTCCCGCCGCTTTGGCGGCGTCGACCAGCGTCGTCCAGTCGTGATCGCGGCCTTCGATCATCTTCGCCTGCGCCTGTTCGCGCGCGAAGATCACGACATTGGCGGGCTTCGATTCCGACAGCTCGATCGCCGTGTCTAGCAAAGGCTTGTAGGGAACGACGCGCCCCGGCTCGATGCCGCAGGATGCGGTGAGGATGAGTTTCGGCTTGGCGTCGTCGATGCGCGTCGCCAGTTCCTTCGCGGCGAAACCGCCGAACACCACCGAGTGAATAGCGCCGATTCGCGCGCAGGCGTACATGGCCATCAAGGCTTCGGGGATCATCGGCATGTAGACGACGACGCGGTCGCCTTTTTCAACCCCGAAATCCTGCAGCACGGCGGCGAGCGCGCTCACCTCGTCGAGCACCTGCGCGTAAGTCAGCTTGCGTTTCGTGTTGGCGACGGGGGAATCGTAGATGATCGCGTCCTGATCGGCGCGACCATTGGCGACGTGACGATCGAGCAGATTGTAGCAAGTGTTGCAGACAGCATCGGGAAACCAACGGCCATAGGGCCCTTGAGTCTCATCGAAGATCTTCTTCGGCGCCTCGATCCAGTCGATCGCCTTGGCCGCCTCGCCCCAGAAGCCAGAGGGGTCCTTTTGCCAAGCCGCATAGACTTGATGATAAGTGCTTTGGCGATCGGCGCTCATGGCTTCCCTCCCCAGGGACATATCCGGTGGCGGCCTGAAAGGGCCTCGTGAGATGGCCCCTTTCTTGCGACCCAAGGCGCGGCAAGGCAACGGTTGTTGAATTATCTCTTAGGCCTAGCCAAAAGGGGCAATAGGTTTTGATGAACGCGCGCGCATGAACACCGGACACATGATCACCGAATACACATTCTACCTCGCCGCTATTCCCGCCGTCATGGTGCTGGGTCTCGCCAAGGGCGGCTTTTCCGGCCTCGGCATGGTGGCCTTGCCGATGATGGCGCTGGTCGTGCCGCCGCTGCAAGGCGCCGCGATCATCCTGCCGATCCTGATGGCTCAGGACGTCGTCTCGCTCTACGCCTTCCGCAAGACGTGGAGCCGCGACGTGCTCGTCCGCTTCATGCCAGGCGCGCTGTTCGGGCTCTGCACGGGCGCGCTGCTCGCCGCTTACGTGTCGGACGCGATGGTCGAGCTGATTGTCGGCTGTCTCGCCTGCGCCTTCGTAACCGCCTATTGGCTGAAGAAGCCCCCAGCTGACGATGCGCCGCGCCAGCCGAGCACGGCGCGCGGCCTGTTCTGGGGCGCGATCAGCGGCTTCACATCATTCATCGCCAACACCGGCGGCGTGCCGTTCCAGGCCTATGCCGTGCCGCTGCGCATGAAGCCGACCTTTTTCGCCGGTACGTCGACAGCCCTGTTCTTCGTGCTGAACTGGATCAAGTTCCTGATGTTCATCGCGCTGGGACAGGTGTCGGCGGACAATCTCGCGACATCGGCCGCGCTGCTGCCGCTCGCGGTGGCGGCGACATTCTTTGGCGTGTGGCTCGTGCGCCGCGTGCCCGCGAAGCGCTTTTACACGATCGTGACCACCCTCACCTTCATCCTCGGACTCAAGCTCATCTACGACGGCGCGCGAGGCCTCGGCGTGTTTTGAGCAAACCCGCCAAGGCGCAAGCGCCATCTCCCGGGCGAGAGGCCCGAGTTACGAAAAGCGTGGGTGGGATGAGAGATCCGGCGAGCGCGGATCAATGCCAGATCAATGCAACGTGCGCTCTGGCTCGTCGCTGCGCATTCGCAGCTTTTCAATCTGATCTTTCAGGAGAAGTTTTTTTCGCTTCAATTCGACGATGTGAAGATCGTCGGCTGCGAGATTAAGCTTTTCTGATTCAATTTCTTTATCGAGAGCTTTGTGACGGCGCTCGAGTTCAGCAAGGTGGCTATGCATCGACATCGGGCAATTCCTTTCGAAAGTTGCTGACGACCACAAGAGTGTGCCCGAAACCGAACGCGCGCGGAAGCTCAAAAATTCACCTTCGCTGTTAAAAAGTGCCTGACCCATGCTGCTAAGCAGCAATTCGCCGGTCACGCTGCGGGAGGCTTTTCAAGCGCCGCGTGGGCCTCTCTCGCCGGGGCGGCGGGGCGCCTTGCTTGACGCAGGACGAGCGCGCATACTTAAAGGCGACAAAGCGCCGCGCGCGACAATCAAGACTTCGGAATTCAGGCGCATGCCGGACAGACTGACGGATGAAGAACGCGCCGCTCTGATGGCGGAGGCCTTGCGGCTGCGCGAGGAGCATCGCGACCTCGACGCGGCCATCGACGCGCTCGAACTCGTCGGCAAGAGCGACCAGCTACAGATCCAGCGGCTCAAGAAGCGAAAGCTCTTCCTGCGCGACCGCCTCGCCTTCCTCGACGACACGCTGACGCCCGACATTATCGCCTGACGGCGGGGTCGGCATTTTAGACTAGGTTTGGGAATGGCTGATCTTGAAATGAGCGATATAGCGGCCGAGCTCCCATTGAAGGGGCAATGGACGTCAGTTAGTCTTGAACAGGCCTTGGGCTCGATAAATCTCGCCTCATGAGATGTCCGGAGTGTCATGGACAAGTGAAGGCACACGGGGCTGGCAAGAACGGACAGCGAGCTCACATGGAGCACAGGGCACGCAATGCCGGTTGCTCCAGAGGTGATTGCTTCGATGGAGAACCTCGTATGCATCCGAAAGCCCTGAAATAAGGCGCACGATCGCGCCAAACTTGCCCTGATCCCCGGCTTCGGCTATGTCCGCGAGCTTCTTTCTTGAGGAGCCAAGCCGCGCCATGGCCATCCCCGTCGCCATCATCATGGGCAGCCAGTCCGATTGGGCGACCATGCGCCACGCCGCCGACATGCTGGACCGTCTCGGCATTGCCTATGACGCGCAGATCGTCTCGGCCCACCGCACGCCCGACCGCCTCGTGGCTTTCGCCAAGGGCGCCAAGAAAGCCGGCTTCCAGGTGATCATCGCCGGCGCCGGCGGCGCAGCCCATCTGCCGGGCATGACGGCCGCCATGACCCCGCTGCCGGTCTTCGGCGTGCCGGTCGAATCCAAAGCCCTGTCGGGACAGGATTCCCTGCTCTCCATCGTCCAGATGCCCGCCGGCATCCCCGTCGGCACGCTGGCCATCGGCAAGGCCGGCGCCGCCAATGCCGCGCTGCTCGCCGCCTCCGTGCTGGCTCTCCATGACGAGGCTCTCGCCGAGCGCCTCGACGCGTTCCGCGCCGCGCAGACGGCCTCCGTGGCCGGCGCACCGACGGACGAGCCCGCGGCATGACGCAAAAACTCAGGCCGGGCGACATGATCGGCGTGCTGGGCTCCGGCCAGCTCGGCCGCATGATCGCAATGGCCGCCGCAAGGCTTGGCCTGCGCACGCACATCTATTGCCCCGATCCCGGCCCCGCCTTCGATGTCTGCGCGCAATTCACGGTCGCGGCCTATGACGACGAAGAGGCGCTCGCCGCCTTCGCCGACAGCGTCGGCGTCGTCAGCTATGAATTCGAGAACGTTCCGGCCAAGACCGCCGCCTTCCTCGCCGCGCGCCGCCCCGTGCGCCCGGGCGCGCGGGCGCTGGCGACCTCGCAGGATCGCTTTGCCGAGAAGACCTTCCTGAACGGGATCGGCGTCGCCACCGCCCCCTTCGCGGCTGTCGACAGCATCGATGACCTGCGCGCGGCGGTCGAGCAACTGGGCCGCCCCTCGATCCTGAAGACCCGCCGCATGGGCTATGACGGCAAGGGCCAGATCCTGATCCGCGAGACCCAAGACCTTGGCGAGGCCTTTCAGGCGGTTGGCTGCGCACCCTCCATCCTCGAAGGCTTCGTGCCTTTCGCGCGCGAAGTCTCGGTGATCGGCGCGCGCGGGCTCGATGGTTCGTTTGCAGCCTATGATGTCTGCGAGAACGAGCACGAGGACCACATCCTCGCCCACACCATGGTCCCCGCGCGGGTCAGCGAGGCTGCGGCGCTGGCCGCAACCGACATGGCCGGCCACATCGCCGCCGAGCTCGATTATGTCGGTGTCATTACGGTCGAGATGTTCCTCGTCGAAGACGGGATGGAGCAGCGCATCGTCGTCAACGAAATCGCGCCGCGTGTGCATAATTCCGGCCACTGGACGCTCGACGGCGCGGTCACCTCGCAGTTCGAGCAGCATGTGCGGGCGATCTGCGGCTGGCCGCTGGGTTCGCCGCGCCGCCATGGCCGGATCGAGATGCGCAACCTGATCGGCGCTCAGGGCAATGACTGGGAGCGGTTGCTGAGCCAGCCCGGCCTCTGCCTTCACCTCTACGGCAAGCACGAGGCCCGCCCCCGCCGCAAGATGGGCCATTGGACGAAGGTGACGCCGGAAGGCTGATCCCCCTGCATGAAAAGAGGTGGAAACAGCTCCCCTTGGCTGGACAGCTACCCGGGCTTCTGCTATTTCGGCCCCCACGTTGAGATGCGCCCCGCACTGGGCCGCGCGTCCCTTTCCCCAATTTGGCCGCTGTCGCCTCGAGGCGAAGCGTTGAAGACAGGATCTGCTGGTGCAAGTTCTCGTTCGCGACAACAACGTCGATCAGGCCCTCAAGGCGCTCAAGAAAAAGATGCAGCGCGAGGGTATCTTCCGCGAGATGAAGCTCCGCGGCCATTACGAGAAGCCGTCCGAGAAGCGCGCCCGCGAGCAGGCTGAAGCCGTTCGTCGCGCCCGCAAGCTCGCGCGCAAGAAGATGCAGCGCGAAGGCCTGCTGCCCATGAAGCCGAAGCCGGTCATGGGCGCGCCGCGCTAAGCTTTGGGCGCGCCGCGCTAAGCTTTTCAGCGCCGCCCATTCGCGGGCTCCGTCATATCGAATCTTTTTGCGGCGCCTCCGGATTCCTTCCGGGGGCGTCGTGGTTTTTTAACAACTCCGGCGCTCAATTGCCGGTGCGTTGACCACTCGACTCGATTTGTCCGCATTTGCGCCGTATTGCGAAAGCTCAACAGGCGCATGACAGCCCGGAAACGGGCCAGCAGGATCACAGGGCCTCGATGATGCAATCAGTTTCGACCGCAAACCCACTTCGCAATATGCGCGCCCTCTGCGCGGCCACAGCGCTCGCCCTCGTGACGGCGGGCTGCAATGGCATGGGCGGCGGTGGCGTCGTCCGCTCCGCCGGCGTGGCGGAAGTCGAGCAGCGCAGCGAAGCGACCGAGACCAACATCGCCTCGCTCAACCAGGTTGTCGCCGCCAACGCCAACAGCCCCGAGCCTTACAACACACGCGGCGCGGCCTACGCGCGCATCGGCCGCTTCCCCGAGGCGATCACCGATTTCTCGACCGCCATCAAGCTCGATCCGAACAATGTCGCCGCTTACACGAATCGCGCGCTGGCCTATCGCCAGACGGGCCGCAACGATCAGGCGCTGTCGGATTTCAACATGGCGATCAGCGTCAATGCGCGCCATGCGCCGGCTTATGTCGGCCGCGCCAACCTGCTGCGCACGCAGGGCAATCTGCAAGAGGCCATGGCCGATCTCGACACCGCGATCCGCCTCAACCCCGAAGGCGCGCCGGCCTTCCATGCGCGCGGCCTGATCTGGCAGCGCCAGGGCGACCATGCGCGCGCCGTCACCGATTTCGACAATGCGATCGATCGCGACCCGTTCGCCGCAGCGCCCTACATGGCGCGCGGCCAGAGCCTGATCGCGCTCGGCAAATACGACGCCGCTATCGAGGACTTCAACGCGACGCTGAATGTCGACAACCGCAACGGCGATGCGTGGGCTGGCCTCGGCCTCGCCTATGAGCGGCAGGGCAACCGCGCCAAGGCGATTGAATCCTACCAGCGCGCGATCACCGCCGATCCGGGCAATCGCCTCGCCAAGGACGGCCAGACGCGCGTCGGCCGCGGCTGATTATTTTTCAGAGCCGGTAAAGGCGATCCGCACCATATTCGTCGCGCCGGGCGTTCCGAAGGGCACGCCGGCGACGATGATCACGCGGTCGCCCTCGTGCGAGAAGCCTTCGCGATTCGAAAACTTGCAGGCGCGCCGCGCCATGTCGTCGAGGTCGCTGGCGTCGTTCGTCACGACCGGATGAACGCCCCACACGAGCGTGAGTTTGCGCGCCGTGTTGCGATTGGGCGTCAAAGCGAGCACCGGCGGTTGCGGCCGCTCGCGCGCGATGCGCAGCGCGGTCGCGCCTGACGCCGTCCATGCAATCACGGCCTTGAGATCGAGCGTTTCGGCGACATCGCGCGCCGCCACCGCAATGGCGTCTGCGCCGGTCGCCTCGGGCGCGGCGCGTTGCGCATTGATGACCGAGCGATAGATCGGATCGGTTTCGACCTCCTCGGCGATGCGGTTCATCATCGTCACCGCTTCAACAGGATACTGTCCCGCAGCGCTTTCCGCCGACAGCATGACAGCATCGGCGCCTTCGAACACAGCGGTCGCGACATCGGAAACTTCCGCGCGCGTCGGCACCGGCGAGGTGATCATCGATTCGAGCATCTGCGTGGCGACCACCACCGGCTTGCCGAGCCGGCGCGCGGTACGCGTGATGCGCTTCTGCAGGCCGGGCACTTTTTCAACCGGCATTTCCACGCCGAGATCGCCGCGCGCAACCATCAGCGCATCGGAAATTTCCATGATCTCGTCGAGACGCGCAATCGCCTGCGGCTTTTCGATCTTGGCGAGCACGCCGGCGCGTCCGCGCACGATCTTCTTCACTTCCGCGATGTCGTCGGCGCGCTGCACGAACGACACCGCGATCCAGTCGACGCCCTCATGCAAAGCCGCGTCGAGATCCGAGCGGTCCTTCGGCGTCATCGCCGAAACGGGGATTTCGGTATCGGGCAGGCTGACGCCCTTGCGGTTGGAAATGCGCCCGCCGACATCGACGATCGCCACCGCGCGGTCGCGCGTCGCTTCGGTGACATGCAGGCGCAGTTTGCCGTCATCGATCAGCACCGTGTGGCCGGGCCGCAGGGCTTCCAGGATTTCAGGATGGGGCAGCTGCACGCGGTGCACATCGCCCGGTTCCACGCTGGAATCGAACACGAACTTCGCGCCCGACGTGAGTTCGGCGCCGCCATCCTCGAAGGCGCCGACGCGCAGCTTCGGGCCCTGCAGATCGGCGAGAATCCCGATGGCGCGGCCGAATTCCTTCTCAAGCCCGCGAATGGTCTGCACGCGCTCGTGCAGCATCTCGTGGCTGGTGTGGCTCATGTTGATGCGGAAGATGTCGACGCCCGCGTCGAGCAGGCGCTTCACCACCGCGCGATCCTGCGAGGCGGGTCCGAGGGTCGCGAGAATCTTGACGCGACGAAGCCTTCTCATGGGGCAAGCCTTTCAAATCATTTAGCCAAAATGGTTCAGCGCTGCTGTCCGGGCTGGTTGGAATCGGTCAACTGCACGGTCCAGTTCTTCGCATCCTTGCCGGTGTCGATCTCGAAAAAACCGGTGCGGTCGTAGCCGCGCACGAGACAATTGTCGCGGCCCTCGATGCGGAATTCGCGGTCGCGCG
>JANXTB010000040.1 GCA_025356415.1 Hyphomicrobiales bacterium | reverse complement strand
TGTCGCCATCGTCGAGCACGCGGGCGATTTCGGCGGCGAAGCGCGGATAGAGCCCTTCGAGCTGACCGGAAGCTACGCCGACCGTGAAGGCGTTCTTGCGGTTACGGATGGCGTTTTCGCCATCGTTCGCGCCGGGTTTGACCGGCTGCGCCAAAGCGGCGCCGGCGAAGCTGAGGCTTAGGCAGAGAAGCAGAACAAAACGACGCAACATGGGAACCGCTCCAACACGCACCGCATTAGCGGCTTCGTACTCTGAGAACCTTCGTTCTGGCGCTCCCATTTAGGCGGAATCAGGGCGGAATGTGGGCGTAAGCTTTATCTACGTAATTGCAAAGACGACACAATTCGGTGGAAAGAATGACACCGTCTTTGTTTGTTGGAAGGAGTCCTGTTCATGACGTTTCGCCCCACCCGCCGCGCGTTTGTCGCTTCTGCAGGCGTGACATCCGCCTTTATCATCACAGGCGCGAGCGCGCAGACGTCATGGAAGGCCAAACAATACGTCAATCAACCGACCTCGAATCCCTTGTTCAAAGCGCTGGACGACACCTGGAATGCCGTGCGGGAAGAGACCAAGGGCCGCCTTGATGTCACAGTTTATCCACAGAACAATGGAGTCGCGGGCTCCGATCCTGCGGTTCTCAAGCTCCTGCAAGCCGGGGAGGTCGAGTTTTTCGCGCTGATGGGCGGCCTGCTTTCAGCCGCCGTGCCGGTGATGGACATCCAGGGCCTGCCGTTCGCGTTCAAGAATCCCGCGCAGGTCTATCGCACTGACGCCGGCCCGCTCGGCCGCTATCTCGACAAGGAATGTGAGGCGAAGGGCATCCATCGCATGAAGCATGGCCTGTTTGAGAATGGCTTTCGCCAGATGAACATGCGGGACAAGGAGATTCGCACGGTGGATGATGTCGCGGGCCTGAAGATCCGCGTGCCGGATGGCGAGATGTTCCGCGATTTCTTCAAGACGATGGGCGCCGAGCCGGTGTCGCTGAACATCAACCAGCTCTACGCCGCTCTGAAGGAAGGCCGTGTCGACGGACAGGAGAACCCGCTGGTCGTCGCCGAGACAAACAAGCTCTATGAGGTCACGAAATATATTTCGCAGACCAACCACATGTGGTCGGGCTTCAACATGATCGCCAATGGCAAATTCTGGAACGGCCTGCCGCGCGACGTGAAGCGCATCGTCGAGAAGCATGTGGCGGTCAACGTCGACAAGCAGCGCAAGGCGACCGACGACCTGAACGTCCGGCTGGAGACGACGCTGGTGCAAGACCGCGGCATGAAGATCAATAAAGCCGATGCTTCCACCTTCCGCGCGAAGCTGAAAGGTGATTTCTATCCGCGCTGGAAAAAACAGATCGGCACGACGGCGTGGACGCTCCTCGAGAAGGAAGTCGGCAGGCTCGGCTGATTTCACGCCGGAGAATGGGTATGCCACAATTCACGCGACGCCAGAGCCTCGCCGTCCTTTCCACAGCGGGCCTTGGATTCACCCTTTGTCCCGCCCTCGCGCAGGGCGTCGTCAGCGTGCGCGTGGGCTATGTGCCGGTGATTGGCGCGAGTTCGCTTTATGTCATCGACCGTGCCGGCTGGGCCAAGCAGGCGGGGCTCGACCTGAAGCTCGTGCGCTTCGATTCCGGTCCGTCGGCGATCCAGGCGCTGGCGTCAGGCACGCTCGACATGCTGGCCATCGGCGTCGCGCCGGTGGCGGTCGCCCGCGCTCGGGGACTTGACGTGAAAGTCGTGGCGGCGGCCGGGTCAGGCGGCTCGGGCTTTGTCGCGTCGGAGGCCCTGTCGGCAGCCTTTTCGGCCAACAAGGAGCCGGCCGCGGCCTTTGCTGCTTTCAAGAAAGCGCAGGGCCGCAAGGCCAAGCTTGCGACGCTGCCGCCCGGTGGCGTGCCGACGGTCGCACTGCATCACTGGCTGTGGAAGGTCGGCAAGGTCGATCGCGATGACGTCGAGATCATCGCCATGGGCATCGATGCCGTACAGCAGGCGGTGCTGGCGGGCTCGGTCGATGGCGCGACGGTGCTGGAGCCGTCGGCCTCCATCGTCATGCAGCGCAATCCGAAGCTCAAGATGATCGTCACCGCGCGCGACATGTTCAAGGACATTCCGGGCGTCGTGATCGCCGCGACCGGCGCATTCGAGAAAAGCGCCCCGCAGGCGCTGGCGAAAATGGTGGAGCTGACGGCCCGCGCCACCGATCTCATCAAGACGAAGCCGGAAGAGGCGGCTGGCTATGTGGAGGCGGTGCTGGGCGGCGGATTGGTCGATGCGGCGACTATGCAGAAAGCGCTGAAATCCCCGGCGGTGGATTTCATCTTCGACATCCACCAGATCGAGGCGCCCACGAAGGAAATGCTCGCCTATCAGGTCGAGCTCGGCGATTTCCAGACGGCGCCGCCAACGGACGGGCTGTTCGACGCGACATGGTCCGACAAGGTGCTCGCGGCGAAGCGGCCCGCGAAGTAACCAGCCTCGTCATAGCGAGCGACGAAGCGAGGCGATCCATCTGGCGTCAGATGGATTGCCGCGTCGCTTCGCTGCTCGGAATTACGAGAACGCCCGCAACATTTTTGTGATCGCTGCGGTAGTTGATTTCCGAACCATCCCGCCTAAAATGAATGACCATTCGTTTTTTATTGGTCATCCATGCCCAAACTCTCCGACGAGCAAACCGCCCAGCGCCGCTCCCGCATCCTCGATGCGGCAGAGCGCTGCTTTTCGCGGGACGGTTTCCACGGCTCCACCATGCAGGCGATCTGCAAGGAGGCGGGGATCAGCGCCGGCGCGCTCTACCTCTATTTTGCGTCGAAAGAGGCCCTGATCGAGGGCCTGACCTCGCGGGACCGCGACGAAATCCTCGCGCAATTTGCGCAGGCCAGCGGCGAGGGCGATTTTCTTGGCGCGGTCGGCGCACTGCTGCAAAACTGCATCCTTGGCCAGCCGAAGGACAAGGCGAAACTCTGCATCGAGATCGGCGCCGAGGCGACGCGCAACCCCGCCATCGCGCAAACCATGTCGCGCTTCGATGCGGAAATCCGTGGCTCGATCCGCCACCTCATCGCACAGGCGCAGGCTGCGGGCGCCATCGATCCGCAGGCGCCGCTCGACGATATTGTCGTCGCCATGGCGCTGGTGGGCGATGGCCTGTTCTGGCGCCGCGCTGTCGATCCATCTTTCGATCCCGTCCGCGCCATGCCGCAGATTATGACGATGATCGCGGCGCTGGTGCGCCCCAAAATTTCCTCCAATCTCGAGCCCGCTTCATGAAAAGGTTTGTCCTGATCGCCGCGTCCAGCCTTGCGCTCATCGCCGCCGCGCCTGCTCTCGCGGTCGAGACGCCGCCCGTCGCCGCGCAGCCCAATGTTCCCGCCGTGACGGTCGCGCGCGCGCAGATGCGCACGCTGGTCGAGACGGTTGCGGTGAGCGGCACCATCGTGCCGCGCGACGAGATCCTGATCGGGCCAGAAATCGAGGGCTTCCGCATTCTCGAAATTCTCGCGGACGAGGGCGATCGCGTCGAAGCCGGACAGGTGCTCGCGCGGCTCTCGCGTGACACGTTGGACGCGCAACTGGCGCAAAGCGATGCAGCGCTGGTGCGCGCCGATGCGCAGATCGCGCAGGCGCAGAGCCAGATCCGGCAAGCGCAGGCCAATCTGGGACAGACGACGCCCGACCTAGAGCGTGCGCAATCTTTGATCCGCACCGGCGCCTCGACGCAGGCGCTCGTCGATCAGAAACTCGCCGCCGACAACACAGCCCGCGCCGCGCTCGACGTCGCGCGCCAGAGCCTGAACGTTTCGCAGGCCGACAAGCAGGCCATCAGCGCGCAGCGTCGCGAATTGCAGGTGCGCATTTCGCGCACGGAAGTGCGTGCGCCGGTGGCGGGCGTCGTCTCGCGCAAGAATGCGCGCGTCGGCGCCATTGCGGCGGGCATCGGCGAGGCTATGTTCAAACTTGTCGCCAACGGCGCTTATGAACTTGAAGGCGAAGCGTTCGAAACGCGCCTCGTGCGCCTCGCTCCCGGACAGGATGCGAAGGTCACGGTCGGCGACGTGGTCATCCCCGGCAAGGTTCGGCTCGTGTCGCCCGAGGTCGATCGCGTCACGCGGCTTGGCCGCGTGCGCATCCAGCTTGAGCCTTCGAGCGCGGCGCGCGTCGGCGGTTTCGCGCGCGGCGAAATCGTGACACGGCGCGTCGAGGCTGTCGCTCTGCCCACAGGCGCGCTCCTTTATGACGGCGCGCAGCCGCTCGCGCAGGCCGTGAAAGATGGCCGCATTGAAACGCGCAAGGTGAAGGTCGGCATCGCGGCCGACGGCTTCACGCAGATCGTCAGTGGCGTGGCTGCTGGCGAAGACATTGTCGCGCGCGCCGGGCCGTTCCTGCGCGATGGCGATTCCGTGCGGCCGGTCGCGATCGCGGAGGCGAAATAATGTCCCTCAACATCTCCGGCTGGTCGATCAAGAATCCGATTCCCTCGCTCGTTCTCTTCACGGTGCTTGTCGTGCTGGGCATCGTGTCCTTCGGCAAATTGCCGATCACACGCTTCCCCAACATCGACCTGCCGATCGTCTCCGTCAGCGTGACGCAATCGGGCGCGGCCCCGACCGAGCTTGAAACGCAGGTCACGAAAAAGATCGAGGATGCAGTCGCGGGCATAGCGGGCGTCAAGCATGTGTCGTCTGCGATTTCCGACGGCTCGTCGGTCTCGACCATTGAATTTCGGCTGGAGACGAACTCCGACCGCGCGCTGAACAATGTGAAGGATGCGATCTCCAAGATCCGCTCTGACTTGCCGCGCACAATCGATGAACCGATCGTGCAGCGCATCGAAATCGCAGGCCTGCCGATTGTCACTTACGCGGTGTCGGCGCCCGCGATGACAATCGAGGATTTGTCGTGGTTCGTCGATGATGTCGTCGCGCGTTCGCTGCAGAACGTGAAGGGCGTCGGCGGCGTCACGCGCGTGGGCGGCGTCGATCGCGAGATTCGCATTGCGCTCGATCCCGATCGACTTGCGGCGCTCGGCGTCACCGCGGGCGACGTCAACAAGCAAGTGCGCGCGATGAATGTCGATCTCGCGGGCGGGCGCGGCGAACTCGCGGGCCGCGAGCAATCCATCCGCACGCTGGCTGGCGCGCGCACGGTGGAAGATCTCGCGGCGATGACCATCGCGCTGCCGGGTGGACGCAAGGTGCATCTATCCGATCTTGGCGCCGTGAGCGACGGCGCCGCCGAGCAGCGGCGCTTTGCGCGTCTCGATGGCAAACCCGTCGTCGCCTTCGGCGTCACGCGCGCCACTGGCGCCAGCGACGTCACGGTGGCGGACGCGCTGGAGCAGAAGATCGAGACGATCCGCAAGGCGCGGCCCGACGTTTCGATCGATCTGATCGATTCCTATGTCGCCTACACGCAGGGTAACTTTGAATCGGCCATGCACACGCTGCTTGAAGGCGCGCTGCTCTCGGTGCTGGTCGTGCTCGTGTTCCTGCGCAATTGGCGCGCGACTTTGATCACCGCCATCGCGTTGCCGCTGTCGGTGCTGCCGACTTTCTGGGCGATGGATGCACTTGGCTTTTCACTCAACCTCATCAGCCTGCTCTCGCTGACGCTCGCCACCGGAATTCTCGTCGATGACGCCATCGTCGAGATCGAGAACATAGTGCGCCATATGCACATGGGTAAATCGGCGTGGCGTGCGTCGCTCGAAGCCGCGGATGAAATCGGCCTCGCGGTGATCGCCATCACGATGACGATCATCGCGGTCTTCGCGCCGGTGTCGTTCATGGGCGGCGTGGCCGGGCAATATTTCAAGCAATTCGGCCTGACGGTCGCGATCGCGGTTTTCTTCTCGCTGCTGGTCGCGCGTCTCGTTACACCCCTGATGGCGGCCTACTTTCTGAAACCGCAGCCCGATCACCATGGTGAGCCGGAAGATGGCCCGATCATGCGGTTCTACACGCGCCTGGTGCAGGCCTCCGTGCGGCGGCGCTGGATCACCTTGGCGGTGGGTCTCCTCATCTTCGCCGGATCGCTGATGTCGACGAAGCTGCTTCCCTCAGGTTTCCTGCCGGCGGAAGACGTCGCGCGCCTGCTGCTCGCGGTCGAACTGCCGCCGGGTTCCAAGCTCGGCGACACGGAACGCGTGACGAATGAAATCACCGCGCGGCTGCGCGAGCGACCCGAAGTGCGCAGCGTGTTCACCGATGGCGGCAAGATCGGGCAGGGCTCGGCTGAGATCCGCAAGGCGCAGTTGATCGTCAATCTCACGCACAAGTCGAAGCGCGAGATCACGCAGAAGCAGATCGAGCGCGAGATTGGCGCCGTGGTGTCGCAATGGCCGGACATTCGCACATGGTTCATCAACGACAACGGCCAGCGCGCCGTATCGCTGATGGTGTCGGGCAATGATCCCGCGGCGGTCGAGAAAGTCGCAGCCGACCTGACGAGCCAGGTGAAGCGCGTGCCGCTGGTCGCCAATGTGGTCTCCACCGCCGCGCTGGATCGTCCCGAAATCCGCATCGCGCCCAAGGCAGGCCGCGCCGCCGATCTTGGCGTCTCGACGGATGCTCTGGCGGAAGCCATTCGCGTGGCGACCATCGGCGACATCGACGCCAATCTCGCCAAGTTCAATGCAGGCGACCGGCTGCTGCCGATCCGTGTGGAACTCGCGCAAGGCGCGCGCGCCGATCTCGATGCGCTCGCCAGCCTGAAGGTCGCGACGGCATCGGGCGGCTCGGTGCCGCTCGCCTCCGTGGCTGATATTTCGTTCGGCCAGGGGCCGACCAGCATCGATCGCTACGACCGTGTGCGGAAGATCGCCGTGGAGGCGGATCTCGCCGGCACCGATGCGCTGGGCGAGGCGCTGGGCGCGATCTACGCGCTGCCTGCCGCCAAGAACCTTCCCGCGGGCGTCACCTTGCGCGAGGCGGGCGACGCGGAAGTCATGGTCGAAGTATTCCAGGGTTTCGCGCAGGCGATGGGCGCCGGCCTGATGATGGTGTTCGCTGTGCTCGTGCTGCTGTTCGCCAGCGTCACGCAGCCGGTCACCATCCTGTTGTCGTTACCGCTGTCGATCGGCGGCGTGATCTTCGCGCTGTTCCTGACGCACAAGCCGATCTCGATGCCGGTGGTCATCGGCATTCTGATGCTGATGGGCATCGTCACCAAGAACGCGATCATGCTCGTCGATTTCGCGGTCGAGCAAATGGCCAAGGGCATGGATCGCACGGAAGCCATCGTGGATGCGGGCCGCAAGCGCGCGCGGCCCATCGTCATGACAACCATCGCCATGGCGGCTGGCATGATCCCGTCAGCGCTCGGCCTTGGCGACGGCGGCGAATTCCGCTCGCCGATGGCGATTGGCGTGATCGGCGGATTGATCGTCTCCACAGTGCTGTCGCTGGTCTTCGTGCCGGCGATCTTCACCTTCATGGACGATATCGGCCACGGCGCCGCGCGCTTCTTCGGGCGCTTCATTGGCGGGCCTGACGAGGAAATGAAAAAGGCGCCCGAAGCGGCGCCTGTCGCGCGGCCCTATCCGGCGGCCGCAGAGTAAGTCCAGCCCCTCCCGCACATATTGCGGGAGGGTGCTTCCGGTTCAGTTCGCCTGCAGCGAGGCGACGCGGTCGAGCCGTTCGATGTGAACCCGCGCAACGCCGCTCTGGCGCATGCCGATCACGTTCGCGGCTCCGGCCGAAAGGTCGAGAATGCGCCCGCCCGAGAAAGGACCGCGATCGTTCACGGTCACGAGGACGCTGCGCTGGTTGGCGAGATTGGTGACGCGCAGTCGGGAGCCAAACGGCAGGGTCCTGTGCGCGGCGGTCAGTGCTCCAGGATTGAAACGGGCGCCGCTCGCCGTGCGGGCTCCGTGGGAGTAGTAGGATGCTTTGCCGGTCCAGCTTTCCGCATGGGCGGCCCCGTCAAACGCGACGGGAGCGGTGAAGGCGGCTGCAACCACAGCCGCAAAAATATAAGATTTCAACGGAACTCCTTGGTGACCGCCGGCTGACTGGAGCCGGCGAGGGAGTTCCTGATGCTGCGCTGCGGCAAGAAAAAGGCGAGGGGGCGCCCCTGAAGAGGCCACGCCCTAGATAAATCGCGGGTTTCTTCGATCCGTCGCCATTAATGCTTAGATTAAACGGCTGTTAGTTCAAAGAAAGCCCTGCAAAACAAGGCTTTTGGGCTAGATAGGACGCAATGCGAGCGCCTTGCCCTCTTTTGGGTCGCGCAGCCAGGTTCCGTCGGCCTGGCGCTCGAAATAGACCTTGTGGCCCTTCCGGGCCGTCAGGGCGAGCCGGCCTTGCTCAAGCCGCCAGTTCACCGGATCGAACACCACGAGCCCTTGGTCGCGGCAGGCGGGCGCGAGCTGGGCGCGGCCAGCGGCCTCCAGCGTGATCATGCAGCCGGTGTCCTTGCCGGCTTCGCGCAGCGGCGCATAGCGGCCTGCGGCGCTGCCGCCGCGAGCATTTGTCGGCGCGGGGTGAGAGACGGCGGTGCGCTTGGTGATGCGTCCATCGCCGCCCAGCGCCGCCGGATCGAGAGGATTTGTCTGCGCCTGAACGCCAGCGCAAAAGCCGAGCATGGCCGTGAGGCTGGCGGCGGCGACGGTGAACCGCAGGCTCAAGCTCGACATATCATTTGACTCCGGAAAGAATAGGTCTCTTCCGGCTATCATTGTGCTTGCTAGCCGACAAGCAGACATTCGGCCACTGGCGTCAAGACTTTCCGACCTGTGGCGTAAGCATCAACATTGTCGAGCAGAAGCTTGACCATGGCGGCGCGCGTCGCATACGTGGCGGAGCCGACATGCGGCAGCAGGACGACATTGTCGAGGCTCAGGAATTCGCTCGGCACATGCGGCTCGCGCGCAAACACATCGAGCCCCGCGCCGGCGATGCGGCGCTCGCGCAAGGCGTCGAGCAGCGCCGGCTCATCCACGAGCGAGCCGCGCGCGATGTTGATGAGGAAGCCCTCCGGCCCAAGCGCATCGAGCACTTGCGCATCGACGAGGTTCTTCGTGTCCGCGCCGCCCGGCGCTGCGACCATGAGAATGTCGCAAGCGGCCGCGAGCTCGCGCGGGCTGGAGTAATAGGCGTAATCCACGCCGTCCTGCTTGGTGCGGCCGCAATAGGCGATCTTCAGCCCGAAGGCTTCGCCGCGCCGAGCAATCGCCTTGCCGATGCGCCCGAGGCCGAGAATGCCGAGCGTCTTGTCGCGCAAGGTCGCGGTGAGCTGGAACGGTCCGTTGGCCGCCCAATGCCCGCCGCGCAACCAGCGCTCGGCGGCCGGGAACTGGCGCACGGTGTTGAGCACCAGGCCGAAGCCGGTGTCGGCGGTTTCTTCGGTCAGCACGTCGGGCGTGTTGGTGACCATGACGCGATGCGCCGCGGCCCATTTCGCATCGACGGTGTCATAGCCGACGCCGTGGTTGGCGATGAGCTTCAGCGCCGGAAAGCGCGCCATGACGGCGCCGTCGACGATGAAGGTCTTGCCGCCCGCCAGGATGCTGCCGGCGGTGATGATCACGTTGACGCGCGGCGCGACCTCTTTGAGAAACGCCTGTTCGTCAGGCGCCTCCCAAAGCTTGTGCAAGGTATAGCGCGCAGCGAGCGCGTCGATGATGGAATCGGAGAGGCGCACGGGCATCAAGAGTTCAGTCATGCGCACTCTCCCGTTTCGCGGGCGTCAGTTTTTCTGAATGCCCGCCTTGGCGATCACGTCGCCCCATTTCGCGATATCAGCTTCGAGACGCTTGCTCAAATCGGCGCCCCCGACAGCGCGCGCCTCAATGCCGAGGTCGAGCAGCTTGCGCTTGATCTCGGCGTCGGCCAGCACTTCCGCAAGGGCCTTCTGCAATTTCGCAATCGCCTCGGGCGGCGTGCCGGCGGGCGCGAACAGCGCATTCCACGAGGTCACGTCATAGCCTGGCGCGCCGGCTTCCTGCGCGGTCGGCAGGTCGGGCGTAACGATGGTGCGGACCGGTCCGGAGGTCGCCAGCGCGCGGACTTGCTTGTCTTCCATCATCGCCTTCAGCGAGGCGTAGGAATCGATCATCAGGTCGACATCGCCGCGCGTCAGCGACATCGTGAGGTCTGGCGTATTGCGGAAGGGAACGACGCGGAAATCGATGCCCGTCGAGGTCTTCAGAAGCTCTGCGGAGAGGTTCTGCGTGGAGCCGGCGATGACGGTGCCGACATTCATCGCGCCGGGATTCGCCTTGCCGTAATCGATGAAGTCCTTGAGCGTCTTGTAACGCGAGTTCCCATTGGCCGCGAGAATGAAGTCGAAGAAGCCGAGCGTCGAGATCGGCGTGAAGTCCTTGATCGGATCGAAGCGAAGATCCTTGAACATGTTCACGCTGACGGCTGTGCCGTTGGAGAACAGCGCGAGCGTGTGGCCGTCGTTGCCGCCCGCCAGCGTGGCGCGCGCCGCATTGATGCCGCCGGGGCCGGGCTGGTTTTCGATGACGAACCTCTGGCCGAGCTTGTCGCCGAGACGTTCGCAGACGATGCGCGCCGTGATGTCTGCGACGCCGCCGGGGCCGAAGGGCACGAGCACGCGCACGGGCTTGGTGGGGTAGGCGGTCTGCGCCAGGGCAGGTGCGCTCATCAGCGGGGCCGAGGCCAGCATCAGGCCGAATGCGCGGCGCGACACGCCGTCGGTGAGTTTCGTCATGGGGGTCTCCTGCCCGTTACGCTGTTCTTGGAGCCCAAGGCACCACATCGGGGCGCCAAGTTCAAATTCTAAGAATTCAGAGATGCGTGAACGGGGCGTCAGCGGGCGCGGCTCGATTCGTGCCAGCGCCGCAGCAGCAGGCGCGAGATGGCCTCCAGCAGCAGATAGATGATGACGCCCGCCACCGAGATCAGCACGAGGGCGGCAAACATCCGCGGGATGTTGAGCCGGTAGCCGGCCTCGACGATGCGATAGGCGAGGCCCGCGCCCTGTCCGGCCGCGCCAGCGGCAATTTCAGCCGCGATGGCGCCTATCAGCGCGAGGCCGCCCGCAATGCGCAAGCCGCCGAGGAAATAGGGCAGGGCGGAGGGCAGCCGCAGCAGCGCCATCTCCTGCCAGCGCGACGCGCCGTAGAGATCGAACAGGTCGCGCAAATTGTGATCCGCGGAGGCGAGGCCAAGCGCCGTGTTTGAGAGGATCGGGAAGAAGGCGACGAGGAACGCGCAGGCCAGCACCGCCGAGCCGGGCTCGAGATAGACGAGCAGCAGCGGCGCGATGGCGATGATTGGCGTGACTTGCAGGATGACGGCGATGGGGAAGAACGAGCGCTCCAGCCAGCGCCATTGCGCGAACAGGATCGCGAGCGCGACGCCGATGCCGGTGGCGAGCGCCAACGCCAGCGCGGTGATGCGCAGCGTCACCCAGAGCGAGGCCGACAGCGTGGCCCAGTCATTGACCAATGTCTGCACGATCAGGCTCGGCGCGGGCAGCACGTAAGGCGGGATGGCGGCGAGCCGCACGATGGCTTCCCACGCGGCGATCAGCGCGACGAAGACGAGAACGGGGATCATCTTGTCGAGGTGCTTCATACGGGCAAGCTCTCGGCCATGACGTCTTCGAGCGCCTGCGAGGCGATGCGGCAGGTCTCCAAATAGGCGCCGCTCAGACGGTACTGATCGTCGCGCGGCGCAGGCGCCGTGACTGCAATGTCCTGCACGATGCGGCCGGGCCTGTTCGAGAAGACGCAGATGCGGCTCGACAGATAGGCGCTCTCATACACCGAATGCGTGACGAAGAGCACGGTCATGTCGAGTTCCGCCTGCAGGGCAAGGAGATCGCGGTTCAGCCGCAGCCGCGTAATTTCATCGAGCGCGGCAAAAGGCTCGTCCATCAGCAGCAACGTGGGGCGCAGCACGAGCGCACGCGCTATGGAGACGCGCATGCGCATGCCGCCCGACAATTCGCGCGGGAACGCTTGCGCAAAATCCGCGAGGCCAACGCGCGCCAAAGCCTCGTGAATGGCGGGCGCGGCGTCCTTGCGCGAGACATGGCGCAGGCGCAACGGCAGCCAGACGTTTTCGAAAATCGTCGCCCACGGCATCAAGGTCGCGTCCTGAAAGACGAAGCCGACGTCGGGCCGCGCGCCCTCGCGCCAGTGCAGCGCGCCGGCGTCGGGCGTTGCGAGTCCCGCGATCATGCGAAGCGCTGTGGATTTTCCGCAGCCTGAGGGCCCGAGCAGCGACACGAATTCGCCCGCGCGGAGGTCGAGATCGAGTTTATGCAGCGCCTGCACGCCATTGGGGAATGTTTTCGCGACGCCCTGCAGGCTGACCAGCGGCGCACTCACTTGCGTCGCTGTCACTTGGCGTCCAGCCCCACGCGCTTGTTCACGAATTGCAGCGTGTAGGCGCGTTTGTAATCAAGATCGGCCTTGAACACGCCGGTCTTGACCATCTTGTCGAAGAAGCTTTTCTGCCGCGCATCCGTCATGGCGCCAATGCCGAGCGTCAGGCTGTCGCCTGAATCGACGATGCCATATTCCTTCATTTTCGCGATCGAGAAGGCGATCTGCTCGTCGGTCATGTCAGGGTTGTCGCGCTTGATCAGCGCATTGGCCTTGGCATTGTCGCCGTTCATGTAATTCTTCCAGCCAATGGCCGAGGCGTCGACGAAGCGCTGCACGAGACCGGGATTTTTCTGCACGAGATCGAGCCGCGTCTCGATGGTGGTGGAATAAGTATCAAAGCCATTGTCGGCCAGCAGGAAGACATTGGGCTTGAAGCCGGCCTGCTTTTCAATCGAGAAGGGCTCCGCGGTGGCGTAGCCCTGTTGCACCGATTGCTTGTTGGCGATGAACGGGCCGGAGTTGAAATTATAGGGCCGCACATCCTGCTCGCGAAAACCAAATTCCGTCTTGAACCACGGGAAGCTCGCGGCGACGAAATCCTTGCCGAGAAAGATCGGCGCGCCGACGAGCGACTTGAACGTGTCGTGCCCGACGCCCGGATGCGCGATGAAAACCTGCGGGTCTTTCTGGAAGGCGGAGGCGACGACGATGGTCGGCACGTTCTGTTCGACGGCCGCGAAGGCCTGAATCATGTTGCCGCCCATGGTGAATTCGATGCGGCCAGTGGGCAGCAACAGACGGTTGTTGCTCTGCGGCCCGCCCTGCACGATCTCGACGTCGAGCCCGTAGCGCGCATAGGTCCCATCGGCGACGGCCTGATAAAATCCGCCATGCTCGGCCTGCGCCAGCCAGTTCGTGCCGAAACGGACCTTGTCGGCGGCTTGCGCCTGGAAAGCCGCGAGCGCGGACAGCGTCGTTGCGGCGAATGCAATCAAAAGCTTCATGAACAACTCCCGGTCCGCACCTGAAGTAGAGCTTCGCGCAGCAAAGTCTACGGATCAAGGGGCGTGTGGGGCTCTCTACACCAGCAAGATTGTTCCGGCATCGGCCGCGCAATTGCCTAATGCAGATCGCCGTCGAGCGAGATGTCTTGGTCACCGATGATCAGTTTCACTGCGCCGCCCTTCTTCCAGACCCCGTAACACGACTCCCCGTTTGCATCGGTGACGCAAAGTTCGTCCCGGTCCGTCCGCCACCTGTTCGTTACCTTGACGCCCATTCCTGTGCCTTCGACCCGCCCGTCAGGCGCATACCAGAACGAAAAGTGGACGTCGTCGCTGAACGTGCGCCCGGCGAAGGCGCGCCTTATTTCGAGGGCGTTGAGTTTTCGAAAACCTTCAGTTGAAGGATCGGCCATCGCCGGCGCGTCAGCGAAGAAAATGAGGGCAGGCATTAAAAAGATCAGGCGCATGAGGAGGGCTCGCTAGAATAGACAATTCAAAGCTGAGATTTTGGTCAAGTTGTCAACCTTTTCCCGGTCTCCTTGAACGCACTCCAGAGAAGGTTTGGACAGGGTCGGCGCCCAGTGTAGCTTGGGCATGGAGACACGCCCATGCCGCACACATTTTTCTGGACCGAGCTCGCCTGGCCGGATTTCGAATCCCTCGACATGGAGAAGATGATCGCCGTGTTGCCGGTGGCGGCGGTCGAGCAGCATGGCCCGCATCTGCCGCTGGGCGTCGATACGTTCATCATGGAAGGCTATCTGGAGCGCGTCGTCGAGCGCCTGCCACAAGAGGCGCCGGTGCTGTTCCTGCCTATCCAGACAATCGGCAAGTCGGACGAGCACAATGCCTATCCGGGCACGCTGACGCAGTCGGCGGAGACCGCGACGCGGGCGTGGACCGAGATCGGCGAGAGCGTGCAGCGCACCGGCGTGCGCAAGATGGTGCTGCTCAATTCGCACGGAGGCAATGTCGCGATCCTCGATCATGTCGCGCGCGATCTGCGCCGCCGCTTTGGCATGCTTGTCGTCATCTGTTCGTGGACGCGGTTCGGCTATCCCGACGATCTCTTCACGCCGCCTGAGCGCGCGCATGGCATTCATGGCGGCGACATCGAGACGTCGCTGATGATGGCGTTTCGGCCCGACATGGTGCGCGCCGAAGAGCTGCGCGATTTCCCGAGCGCCAATTCGGAAATGGAGCGCAGCTTTACCTGGCTGCGTGCGCATCATGGTGTGGGTTTCGGCTGGATGTCGCAGGATCTCTCGCCCCCTGGCGCGATGGGCGACGCCAGCGCGGCGACGCTCGAAAAGGGCGAGGCCAGCGCAGATTACGGCGCCACAGCTTTCATTGAATTGCTGCAGGACATCGAGGCTTTCGACATGAGCCGGCTGGCGGACGGCCCGCTCGACTAGCGAGACAGCTTTTTCTCAAACCGCAGCGCGTCGCCGCCGTCCTCATACCAGTCCTCTTCGCGACCGGTCATCGCGTAACCGTTCTTTTCATAGAGCGCGATGGCGCGTGGATTGTCGGCGCGCACTTCGAGGGCGAAGAGATTGCACTTGCGCTTGCGCGCAGCCTCTTCGCTGGCCGCCAGAAGCGCGCGGCCGACGCCGCGTCCGGCGCGCGTCTTGTCCACCGCGATGGAGTAAAGACGCCCGATTTTAGAGCCTTTCCGGAAACCGACCAGCGCATAGCCGGTGATGGCCTTATCTTCCTGCGCGACGATCATTGCGGCGGACGGCACGCTGATGTAGCGGCGCAGGCTCGCGCGCGACAGCTGGTCGGAATCGAACACGCTGTTCTCGATCTCTTCGACAGAATCGAGATCGGCCTTGCGCGCCTTGCGGATCAATGCGGCCGATTTCATTCGGCGCGCCACGGATAGGTCCATGTCTCCGTCAGCGCGCGATTGGCCGCGCGCAGATAGCCGCGCAGGTCTGTCGTTTCGCCCGGCGCCAATTGCACGTCGAAGGCCGCGCGGAAGCCGCCCGTCTGCGGGTTGGGAACAACGAAGGCGCGCTTGATTTCGCCGGTCGTGGTGGACGGCACGAATTCGACGAGCTCGGGCTGCGTCTGGAAGTAACGCAACTCGCCGCCCGCAAAATCGATGATGAAGCGGCGCGAGCCCGGCGCCACGGGCTCCTGCGAACCAAGCGCGCGCGCCTGCGTCTGATACGTCGAAATCGCACGCGCATTGGGCGACAGCTTGCGCATGTCGAGGCTCGACGTGATGCGATAGCTCATCGCCACCGGCTTGCCCGGTTCGACCGGCGCGGTTGGCGTCCACGCAACCGTGATGTTGTTGCTGGAATCGTCGGCCGCCGGACTTTCGATCAGCTCGATCTTGCCTTCACCCCAGCCCTCGCGGGGCTCCACCCAATAGCTCGGGCGCAATTCGTAATTCAGGTCGAGGTCCTGGTAATGTTCAAAGGCGCGGTCGCGCTGGATCAGGCCGAAGCCGCGCGGATTGTTGTCGACGAAAGCCGAGCGCGCCTGACTCGCCGGATTGCGCAGCGGGCGCCATATCCATTCGCCGCCGCCGCTGTTGATCAGCAAACCGTCGGAATCATGCAGCTCAGGACGGAAGTCGCCGGTGTAGCGCCGGTCGTTCTCGCCGTTGAGAAACAGCGAAGACAGAGGCGCAATTCCGAGCTGGTGTATCGAGCGGCGCGGGAACAGCACGAGGCTGATGTCGAGCGTCGAATCGACGCCCGGCGCGAGCTCGAAGCGATAGGCGCCGGTCAGCGATTCGCCATCGAGCAGGGCGTAGAAGACGACCTTGTCGGCGCCGGGCTCCGGAGTCTCGATCCAGAATTCAAGGAAATGCGGCGTTTCCTCGCTCTCAGTGCCGGGGTTGATCGCAATGCCTTCCGCCGACAGGCCATAGCGCTGGCCGCGCCCGAGCAGGCGGAAGGCGTTGGCGCCCAGAAACGCGATGGCCTCGTCGAAGACCTTGGGATCGTTGAGCGGATAATGCAGGCGGAAACCAGCGAAGCCGACATTCACCGGCAAGGGCTTGTCGAATTTCGTCTTCCCGTAATCGAACAGGCTCGGCGCATAAGGAATCGGCGTCGCGATGCCCTCGCGGATGATGTTGATCGTCACCGGGCGGCGGTAGAGATGCCCCAGATGGAAAGTCTGCAGTCGGAAATTCCCGCCACCATTCAGGAAGGCCTTGTCTGGGCGGAAGCGAATGTCCTTCCAGCCGTCGAACCCGAGCTTCTGGATCTGGTCGGGCAGGTTGGGCGCGGGAGACACCGGCGCGGCGGCGAGATCGCGGGCGCGCTTCTGGACGTCCTCGAACCCGAAGGTCGCCGGCTTCTGCTGTGCGCCCTGCGCGAAAGCCCGTGGCGCGCCCGGGAGGGCCGCGCTTGCGGCGGCCAGAAGGATATTGAAGGCGCGGCGTGACAAATCCGGCATGGGGCGGCCTGGCTGGAGCGCCGGAACGGCGCAAAATTCACGTAAAGCTCTTTCAGCGGAGCCGCAAGCGGCCTTTCCGGGGCGAACTCCCGACTTTTTCGCAACACTGACGGCTAGCCGTGAAAAAAATCCTCCCCGGGGACAAATATCACTTGCGTAGGGGGGCGGAATCCATATGTTCCGCCTTGCCCAATTTCGCACGTGCCTGTGGTCGTGTGTCGGTTGGCGGGGATCCGGACAAGAGGCCGGTCACTCGTCAGTAAAAAACCGGCAGCCGGAGCGAACCGGCGAACCCCGCCAAACGGGGGACGCGACTTAAAGCAACGACGGACCGGGCTTTTTCGTCTCTGTCGGCCCTCCAAAGGCCGGCGTACCGAAGAGGCTTGTCTTTCTTGCCGGGCGTGCGGAGCGGGAGCTCATCCCATTCCAAACGATGGCCACCATACCTTGGTTGAGCGGTTTTCCGCTTGTCCGGGGTAGACGTGTCCACGGCGCAGCACCCGATCGTCTGTCACGCAGCTGAAATCCTTCAGCCGGCGAACGTACGGTCACGGTTGGCGGGTCAACTGAATCTCCGCGTCTCCAACGCGCGGTGGCTCAAGCATCGCCTTCCACGAAGCCACATCGTTTAAGGCGCGAAAACCGCGCCCTTCGAAGGGATGCCGCGATGACCAACCGTATCATCGAATTTCTGCGTGACCGACGTGAAAAAGGCCTGGACGACGGACCGTGTGTCGTCGTCGACCTCGACGTCGTGCGCGACAATTACGCGACGTTCGCGCAGGCTCTGCCTGACACGCGGGTGTTCTACGCCGTCAAGGCGAACCCCGACGCGCAAGTGCTGAAACTGCTCGCTGGCCTCGGTTCCTGCTTCGACACGGCGTCCGTCGTGGAGATCCAGCAGGCCTTGGCTGCCGGCGCGACGCCCGACCGCATTTCGTTTGGCAATACGATCAAGAAGGAGCGCGATATCGCGCGCGCCTACGAGCTCGGCATTCGCCTCTATGCGGTCGATTGCGAAGCGGAAGTGGAAAAGATTGCGCGCGCCGCGCCTGGCTCGCGCGTCTTCTGCCGCATCCTTTGCAACGGCGAAGGCGCCGAATGGCCGCTGTCGCGCAAGTTCGGCTGCGTGCCGGAAATGGCTGGCCGCGTGCTGGAACATGCGCATCGTCTGGGCCTCATCGCCTATGGCCTGTCGTTCCATGTCGGCTCGCAGCAGCGCAACCCGCGCATGTGGGATGCGGCGCTGCGCTCGTCGGCTGACATTTTCCGCGATCTCGCGGAACGTGGCATCCACCTGCAGATGGTCAACCTCGGCGGCGGTTTCCCGACGAAGTATCTCAAGGACGTTCCGGCCGTGAAGGCTTACGGACAGGCGATCTTCAAGTCGCTCCGCAAGCACTTCGGCAATCGGATCCCTGAGACGATCATCGAGCCGGGTCGTGGCATGGTCGGCAACGCCGGCGTCATCGAGGCTGAGGTCGTCCTCATCTCGAAGAAGGCCGACGACGACGCGGTGAAGTGGGTCTATCTCGACATCGGCAAGTTCAACGGCCTCGCCGAGACGATGGATGAGATGATCCGCTACCCGATCCGCACGGAATTCGACGGCGACGAGCTCGCGCCTTGCGTGCTTGCCGGCCCGACGTGCGATTCGGTCGATGTGCTCTACGAGAAGGAACCCTATCTCCTTCCCGTGAGCCTCGAGATCGGGTCGAAAGTGCTGATCGAGGGAACGGGCGCCTACACGACCACCTATTCGGCGGTCGAGTTCAACGGCTTCCCGCCGCTCAAGTCCTACGTGATCTAAGTCGCGTAATTTCCGGCCTCGCGTCAATGCGAGGCCGCTTCACCCTGAACATGGTCCCGGACGGCCGATGCGCGCGTGAGTGCGCAGATGGTGCGAGGGTCGCCGCCAGCCTCGAGGAGGCCGCGATGACCTATGTCTGCATGAATGATTTCCGCGACGCCGCGACCCTGCCGCTCGCAATCCGCGACGAGAGCATCATCGATATCGCGGCGCGCGAGCGCCTGCTCGATGCGGCTTTCGGCGCAGCGCGTTTCGCCAAGACCTGCGAGCGGCTGCGCGAAGGACGCGCGCCGGCGCAGGGGCTGGCGCTCGCCGCGACGCTGGGTGACGAACTCGTCGGCACGATTCGCTTCTGGCACATCCAGGCGGGCGCCGGCCATGCCGCGCTGCTGCTCGGGCCGGTGGCGGTCGACGCGCGCCATCGCTCGCTTGGCATCGGCCGCAAGCTGATCGCCGACGGCCTGTTTCGCGCCGTGCAGCGCGGTCACAAGGCTGTCATCCTTGTGGGCGACGCCGCCTATTACAACCAGCTCGGCTTTTCGCGCGTCGTGACGCGCGGGCTGTCGCTGCCGGGCCCCGTCGAGGACGAGCGGTTTCTCGGTCTCGAACTCGATCCCGGCGCGCTGTCAGGCGCAACGGGCCTGATCATGCCGACCGGGGTGCGTGCGCCGCGCGCCATCCCGCACACTCAAGTGGAGCCGCTTCGCCGCGCCGCTTGACTCTTTCGCATCGGCTTTGCTTTGAAGCGAGCTGAATTCCGACCCGCGCCGCGCCCCTCTGGAGCGCGGCGCATGTTTTAAAACGGCGCCCGCGCCGGATAGGAGACCGCAATGTCCAACTGGCCCGTGCATGGCACGATCACCGGCCCCATTGTCATGATCGGCTTCGGCTCGATCGGCCGCGGCGCGCTGCCGCTCATCGAGCGTCATTTCAACTATGACAAGAGCCGTTTCACGGTCATCGATCCGGTCGACACCGATCGCCGCCTGCTCGACGAGCGCGGCATCGCGTTCATCAAGGAAGCCGTGACGGAAGCCAATTACGCCGACCTACTGAAGCCCTTGCTCACGAAGGGCGGCGGACAGGCTTTTCTCGTCAACCTCT
The DNA here is from genome assembly GCA_025356415.1 of Hyphomicrobiales bacterium. GTDB lineage: Bacteria > Pseudomonadota > Alphaproteobacteria > Rhizobiales > Beijerinckiaceae > Terripilifer. The sequence goes on along the minus strand of JANXTB010000040.1, from coordinate 9,345 downwards.
CGGTCGAGGTCTCATCCACCGCGATCATGCGCCTGTGCCGTGAAGTCGGCGCGCTGTACATCGATACGGTCGCGGAGCCGTGGAAGGGTTTCTACACGGATGCGAGCCTCTCCGCCTCGCAGCGCTCCAACTATGCCTTGCGCTACGGCGTGTTCGATCTGCGCGACGAATTGAAGAGCGGCCCGACGGCGGTGTCGTGCTGCGGCGCGAACCCCGGCATGGTGTCCTGGTTCGTGAAGCAGGCGCTGCTCAATGTCGCGGCCGATTGCGGTGTCGATCTGCCGGAGCCGACCAACCGTGAAGAATGGGCGCGTCTGGCGCAAGCCGCCGGCGTGAAGGGCATCCACATCGCCGAGCGCGACACGCAGCGCGCGCGCGACCCCAAGCCCATGGGCGTCTTCGTCAATACATGGTCTGTCGAAGGCTTCGTGTCGGAAGGCCTGCAGCCTGCCGAACTCGGCTGGGGCACGCATGAGAAGGAAATGCCTGTCGAGGGCCGCGAGCACGAGTTCGGCTCGAAGGCCGCGATCTATCTCATGCGCCAAGGCGCGGGCACCCGCGTGCGTTCGTGGACGCCGACCGCGCAGGCGCAGCATGGCTTTCTCGTGACGCATAATGAGTCGATCTCGATCGCCGATTATCTCACCGTGCGCGACGGCATGAAGGTCGTCTATCGTCCGACCTGTCACTACGCCTACCACCCGGCCAATGATGCGGTTCTCTCGCTGCATGAAATGGAGGGCTCGGGCTGGATCCAGCAAAAGGGCTCGAAGATCCTCGACGAGAACGAAATCGTCGACGGCATCGACGAACTCGGCGTGCTGCTCTACGGCCACAAGAAGAACGCCTATTGGTACGGCTCGCAGCTTTCGATCGAAGAGACGCGCCGCATCGCGCCCTACCAGAACGCCACGGGTCTCCAGGTCACGAGCGCCGTGCTTGCCGGCATGGTGTGGGCGCTGGAAAATCCGAATGCCGGCATCGTGGAAGCCGACGAAATCGACTTCCGCCGCTGCCTCGAAGTGCAGCGTCCCTACCTTGGCCCGGTGATCGGCGAATACACGGATTGGTCGCCGCTCGATAATCGCGAAGCGCTGTTCCCGGAAGACATTGATCGTGTTGATCCGTGGCAGTTCAAGAACGTGATCGTTCGCTGAAAACTCATCGCCGCCGTCAGACATGACGGCGGCGTTTTCGATTTGGAGGGCGCGATGACGACACTCAGCTTGCGCGAGCGGTACGAGCGCATCGCGCCCTTCTATGACCTCCTCGATTATCCCTTCGAACAGAAGCGGTATCGCCACATCCGCCCGCAGCTTTTTGCGGGTCTGGGCGGCCGCATCCTGGACGCAGGCGTCGGCACTGGTCGCAACATCGCTTACTATCCGCCAGGCGCGGACGTGACGGGCGTCGACCTGAGCCCGGCCATGCTGTCGCGCGCACGCCGTCGTGCGGTGGACGCCGGGCGCGAGGTTGATCTGCGCTTGATGGATGTCACGAAGCTTGACCTGCCTGACGATTCTTTCGACGCCGCAGTCGCTTCTTTCCTGTTCTGCGTTTTGCCTGACGACGTGCAACCCGATGCGCTGCGCGAGATCAGGCGCGTCGTGAAGCCCGGCGGCACGCTGCGCCTGCTGGAATATGTGCGCCCGAGCGGCGTACTCAGAGGCTTCGTCGCGCGCTTGTGGGAGCCATGGATGGCGTGGGCCTATGGCGCGGGATTCGACCGCAGGACAGAGGCGCATCTGCGCGAAGCCGGGATGGAGATTGTGGAAGCTCGGTTTGTGGTGGGCGATCTCATCAAGATGATCACCGTGCGTGTAACTTAAATTTTCGTCATTGCGCTCCTCGCAATGACGAATGGTTTTACAACCACCCCCGTCGCTTGAAATAAAGATACGGCAGGATCGCCGCGATGATCATCAGGATCAGCGACATCGGATAGCCGAATTCCCAGTCGAGTTCCGGCATGTGCTTGAAGTTCATGCCGTAGACCGAGGCGACCAGCGTCGGCGGCATCAGGCAGACGGCGGCGATCGAGAAGATCTTGATGATCTGGTTCTGTTCGAGATTGATCAGGCCGAGCGTCGCGTCGAGCATGAACTGGTTCTTGCCGGTCAGATAGGATGCGTGATCGCTCAGCGAGCCGACGTCGCGTTGCACGAGGCGCAGGCGCACGCGCGAATCCTTGTCGGCGCGTTTGTCGTTCTCGAACGTCGCCATGTGATAGGCCGAGAGACGGTTGATGCTGACGAGACTCTCGCGGATGAGGCCGAGCGCCTCGCCTTCGCGGCCGATGTTTTCGATGACGCGTTGCAGATTGCGCGATTTGGCGCTGCGGTCATGCGCGCTCGGTCGAAACACTTCATGCGAGATCACGTCGATGCGCATGCCTATCCGCTCGAGCGCGTCCGCGATCCGGTCGATCAGGGCTTCGAGCAGGCCGAGCATGACCTGTTCGCCGGCGGTGCAAGGCACTGTGTCGGCCCTGAGCGCGCGTTGCGCGAAGGTCTGGAACGGGCGCGGCTCCGCGTAGCGCACGGTGACCAGCGTGTCGCCCTTGAGGATGAAGGTGATCGGCGTCGCGGCTGGCTCGTCGGTGTCGAGCCGCACGAGCGCCGTCATGGTCATGAACTCGCCGCCGTCCTCATTGTAGAGCCGCGCGGAGACCTCGATTTCCTGCATTTCCTCGCGCGTCGGGATCGACAGCCCGAGATGCTTCTCGACATAGCGGTCTTCGGCGGGCGTCGGATTGAGAAGGTCGATCCACGGCACGCGGCCCGGCGGCAGGTCGGCGCTCGCGCCCGCATCGATATCGCGCGGGGTGAGTGAACCGTTTTCCTTGTAATAGACGCGCAGCATGGGACCCCCGAATCGGCGCCCCGAGCCTCGACGCGCAGGCGGCGCCCGTCAACAGCGGTTTGTCGTCGCGCCACGCTTCGGCCAGAGTTGCGCGGCATTGATTCGTCATCTCTTGTCGGAATCGCTCGAATGACCCGCAGCCGCGCTTTCGCTTACGCTCTCGCCCTTTTGACGACAGGCCTGTCCGCGCCGGCGCTCGCGCATCCGCATGTTTTCGTGGTGGTGAAGAGCGAGCTTGTCTTCAATGCGCAGGGCCTGGTGAGCGGCGTCCGCCATGCGTGGACGTTCGATGAAATGTATTCCGCCTTCGCGACCACGGGGATCAACGCCGATGGCAAGCCCGCAAGCGCCGAGCAATTGCAGCCGTTGGCCGAGCAGAATGTCGGCGACCTTGCCGAGTTCGGCTATTTCACCGTGCTGAAGGCGCCGGGCCAGAAGATTGAACTGGGCGCGCCCGAAGCGATCTCGATGAGCGAGAGCGACAAGAAGCTCGTCACATTGCGCTTCACCGTGCCGCTGAAGAAGCCGGCGAGCGCGGGCAAGGTTTTGACCCTGCAAGTCTACGATCCGACCTATTTCGTCTCGTTCGATTTCGACAAGAATGGCGTGGCGCTCGTGTCCGCGCCGTCGGGATGTTCGCTCAGCGTGACGCAGCCGAAATCGCTCGACGACACGGAAAGCCAGAAACTGAGCGAGGCTTTCTTCAGCGGGCTGTCGCCGGGCGCCGATTTCGGCATCAAGCTCGCCAGCCGCGCGCTGGTCGCCTGTCCGTGACACTCCGTCGCTGCGTGGCTCCGCTTTGTCTATTGCTGCTGATCGCAGCCTGTTGCGCCGCGCCGCTGCATGATGCTCTGGCGCAGGCGCGCAATCCGTTCAGCGTCGGCATATCGGAAGGCGGCGGCTCGGCGTCCGGCCTCACCGGATGGATCCTTGCGCAGCAACAGCATTTCGATCTCTTGATGCGCAATGCGGTGCGCGCCATTCGCTCGGATTCGTCCGCGCTGTGGAGTCTGCTCGGTCTCGCGTTTCTGTATGGCGTGTTTCACGCCGCCGGTCCCGGCCACGGCAAGGCGGTGCTGGCGGCCTATCTCGTCGCCAATGAACGCGCGTTGAAGCGCGGGCTGGTGATGGCGGGACTTGCGGCTCTGCTGCAGGCGTTTGTGGCCATCGCGCTGGTCAGTGGGATCGCCATCGTGATCGGCGCCACCGCGCAGGCGATGCGCAGCGCCGCGCAATGGGTGGAGATTTTCTCCTATGCGGCGATTGCGCTCGTCGGCGCGCTGCTGGCATGGCGAAAGGGCGCGGCCTTCATCGCCGAACAGCGCATGCCGACCAAACCGCCAAGCCGCTTCGCCTGCGAGGCGGTCGACGACATCGGCCACGTGCATGGTCCCGATTGCGGGCATGTGCATATGCCCGACCCCACGCTGCTCGGCGGCAAGACGTTTGTGTGGCGCGATGCGGTGGGCACGATCGTCGCCGCCGGCCTGCGGCCTTGTTCGGGCGCCATCCTGGTGCTGGTTTTCGCTGCGGCGCAGGGCATTCTTTACGCTGGCGTCGGCGCGACGCTCGCGATGGCGGCGGGCACGGCGGTGACGACAGGCGCGCTCGCCTGGCTGGCCGTACACGCAAAAAATATCGCGCAGCATCTCACGGCGAGAAGCGGCGCGCGCGGCATGCTGGTTTTGCGCGGCCTCGAACTGGCCGCCGCGCTCGCCGTTCTGTTGCTCGGTCTCGGCTTGTTGAGCGGAACGCTGGCCGGCGCCGCCTGATCAAAGCCCGTCGGCGGCGCCATCTGTCCGCATGTCATGCGCCGCCTCGACGCTGCCGTCGCGACGGCGAAGGACCGCGCCCGCAGGCGCAAAAGCTTCGGATGCAGGCGCGGGATCGAGCGCAATTTCGTGCCCGGCTTTTTCCAGCGCGCGCAGAACGGAGGGATCGAAGCGGTCCTCCATGCGCAGCAGGTTCCTGTCGCCAGTAAGCAAACGCGGCGCGTCAATCGCTTCGGAAATGCCCATGCAGTCGGCGATGCGCGTGGCGAGTTGCAAATCGATCTGCGGATCGCCGGACCCGAACACCATCACGCGTCCTTCATCCTGCACGCAAAGCGCGGGCGCTGGCGCATGGGGCGGCTTGCGTTTGGGCGCGAGCGCGTGGGGCGCGCGCGGATCGAGCGAGAAGGCGTTGGCGCGATTGCCCATCAACACGCCGGTGCGCCCCAGCACGCAACCTGCGCCATAGGCGTCGCCCATGGTGGCGACGCAGCCGACCGTGAGGCCGGTGGGATCGATGGCGCCGAAGAAGACGCTGGCCGGTTGATGCGGGTTTCGCGAATCGCTGGCCGCGCGGTCGCGCGAGATTGCATGCGCCTCGCGCTCCAGCGCGGCGGGCTCCAGCCAGAGCAGGGGATCGCCGTCGATCATCGCGGGATCCACAGAAAACGGCGCCGCGATGCGCAGCGACCGCTTCACGGTTTCCGCCATGGCGTGAAGCGAGGCGAAATCGTCGCGTGCGGGCGCGCGTAGCCGTGCGTGCAAAGTCAGCGCGTGCAGCAACGCGAAGCCTTGTGTCGGCGCAGGCGCGGTGAAATAGCTCCGCGCGCCGATGCGCACCGACAGCGGCTTGCGCGTCTTCGCCTCGAATTTTTCAAGATCCGCGCGGGTGAGCGGAACGGCGATGCGCGCCATGTCGGCCGCCAATTCGCGGCCCGCGTCGCCGCGATAGAAATCGCGCAGGCCTGCGTGCGCGATCTGTTCGAGCAGATCGCCAAGCTTGACCTCGCTCCGCACGGCGCCAGCGTCGAGAAGCTTTCCGTCGTTCAGAAAGGCGCTCGCGAAACCGGGCGACTCGGCGAGGGTCACGAAATCGTCAGGGGCGCGCGCGGCTGACGCCGCCTGGGCGAAGCCCTCACGGGCGAGCTTGATGGCGGGCGCCAGCAGATCGGCCAGCGGCAGGCGCCCTCCAAAGGCGCGTGACGCTTCGAGCGCCAGCTCCCAGCCCGCGACCGCACCGGGCACGGTGGCGGCCGCCAGAGCGCCGCGCCGGGGCATTTCGTGGTGGCCCGCCTTGCGGTAGCTCTCGCCCGTCGCGTTGGCGCCCGAAAAGCCGCCAGCGTCGAGCACATGGGTGCGCCCGCCCGGCTCGCGGATGATCCATTGGCCATCGCCCCCCAGCCCCGCCCGGTGCGGCAGGGTTACGGCAAGCGCGGCGGCCATGGCGAGCGCGGCCTCCAGCGCCGAGGCGCCGAGGCTGAGAACGTCCCGGCCAATGGTGGCGGCCCGTTGATCGGGCGCGGAAACGGCGGCCAGCGTGAAGCGGGGCGTGGAGCTCATGTGGCCTGTCTGGTTGCGCGGGAGCGGGGGATGATATAGTGGCCTGAGCTTGGAAACCGCAACCGAGGACCCCATGAGCGACAAGCCGATCCACTGGGACAACGCGATCACCGTGATCAGCGTCGCCATCCTCGTCGGCACCGAGCTCGTCGGCATCTCCTGGGCCGCCGGCTGGGCTCTGGGCGGCATTCTTGGCCTGCCGCCGCTCATCAGCCGCGGCGTCGAGGTCATCGGCGCGGTGTTCGGCCTGGTGCTGGTTTATTATTTCGTGCGCGCCGCGCTCAAGGTCGAGCCCATCAGAGGCTAAAGCCTCCGCCACAATTGCTCCACGAGGCTCAGCCAGAAATCGGCTCACGCCTGCCTTGGAGCCTTCATGCCGTTATTGACCGACCGCCGGAGTCTGCTTGCCTCCGCAGCTGCGCTTCTCGGCGCGTCGCTGGTTCCTGACGCCGGCCTGGCGACTCAAGGCCTGCGCACGAACGCGCCGCAGCCTTTCTCCTTCGACATTCTGAAAGCCATGGCGCGCGAGCGCGCTGCACGACCCTACGAGCCGCCGCGCCGCCCCGCGCCCGAGATCGTCGCGCAAATCGATTACGACGCGTGGGGCAAGATCCGCTTCGATCCCGATAGCGCCGTCTATGCGGACGGGCCGGGGCGTTTCCCGGTGACGTTCTTTCACCTGGGCAAGTATTTTCCCAAGTCGGTCGAGATGAACGTGGTCAGTGACGGCATGGCGCGCACGATCATCTACGACCCATCCTATTTCGACATGCCGGCGGATTCAATCGCGCATGAACTGCCGGAGGGCGCAGGGTTCGCGGGCTTTCGTTTTCAGGAGGCGCGCGATGGCGCGCTCGATTGGCGGCGCAACGACTGGGCGGCGTTTCTCGGCGCCTCTTACTTCCGCGCCATCGGCGATCTCTATCAATACGGCTTGTCGGCGCGCGGCATAGCGCTCGATACGGTAATGGCCGACAGGGCGGAAGAATTTCCGGATTTCACCCGCATCTACATCGGCGCACAGAGCGGCGATTCCGTCACCGTGCATGCGTTGATGGAAGGCCCGTCGATCACCGGCGCCTATCAGTTCGTGATGAACCGCGCGAAGGGCGTGGTGATGGACATTGCCTGCACGCTGCATCTGCGACGCGACATCGCGCGCTTCGGAATTGCGCCGCTGACGTCGATGTACTGGTTTTCAGAAACGCGCAAACCCACCGCCGTCGACTGGCGCCCTGAGGTGCATGATTCCGACGGGCTCTATATGTGGACCGGCAAGGGCGAGCGCATCTGGCGCCCGCTCAACAATCCCCCAAAGACGAGCGCGACGGCTTTCATCGATGACAATCCGCGCGGCTTCGGCCTCATGCAGCGCGATCGCGTCTTCGATCATTACGGCGACGGCGTTTTCTACGATCGCCGCCCGAGCCTGTGGGTCGAGCCGATCGGCGACTGGGGCCGCGGCTCGGTGCAATTGATCGAGAACCCGACCGACGATGAGATCCACGACAATATCGTCGCCATGTGGGTTCCAGAAGAGCCCGCGCGCGCAGGCGCTTCTTACGATTTCAGCTACCGGCTGTATTGGCAGAGCGAGGCGCCCGATCCTGGCACACTCGGCAAATGCGTCGCCACGCGCATGGGCAATGGCGGGCAGCCCGGCCAGCCGAGGCCGAAGGGCGTGCGCAAGTTCATGCTGGAATTCGTCGGCGGCCCGCTCGAAGATCTGCCATTCGGCGTCAAGCCCGAGCCGGTGCTGACATCAGCGCGCGGCGACTTCTCTTACATTCTAACTGAGCCAGTGCCCGACGGCGTGAAAGGCCATTGGCGCGCGCAATTCGATCTTACGACGCAGGGCGAAGCGCCCGTCGACATGCGCTGCTATCTGCGTGCGGGCGACAAGGTGCTGACCGAGACGTGGCTCTACACCTATCACCCGTTCTGAAGCGCTTGACGAAAGGCCGTGCGCCTTTCCTTGCGGTACATGTCCTTGTAGGAGCGCGGCGACAGCACGCCTTGCGCGATGATGAGCTCGATGAAGATCGGCCCATCTTCATGCAGCAGCGTGGGGATCAGCGCCTCGAAATCGTCAAGCGTGTCGATACGGTGTGATTTCACAATTCCGGCTTCGCGCGCAAGCCCCGCGAAATGCGCGGCGCGGCCCGGCGTAGGGTGTCCGCCATTGGCTTCATAAGTTTCATTGCGCGCGACGATATGCGTGAAGTTCTTCGGCGCGACGGCGCCGATGGTGACGAGCGTTCCGAGATTCATCAGCAGGCTGCCGTCGCCATCAAGCACGATAACGCGCCGCTCGGGCCGCGCCAGCGCGAGGCCGAGCCCGTGCGACGAGGCGAGGCCCATGGCGCCGACCGAATAATAATTCAGCGGTCGATCGACGGTCGCGATCCAGTCGGTCGCCGACGAATAGGTCGAGACCACGATCTCGTTGGTGATGTGGGCGGCCAATCGCGCCCAGGCTTCCTTGCGGTCGATCATGCGTGCACCGGGCGGCGTTCGATGAGGAAGGCGATGGGTTTTCTGATCGCGTAAGCCTCGTCGATCGCGGGCGCGATCAGGTCGGTGTCGGCGTCGCGCGCGATCCGATGATAGGCGATGCCCATCACGTCGAGCAGCGGTTCGATGATGCGCACGCCGAAGCGGCCCGACTCGCGTGACGGCGTGTCCGGTTCCTTGCCGAGCAGGCCGATCATCAGGCAGATCGGCATGGAATTCTGGCAGGCCATCGCGCGGATCGCGTTCATGGCGTAGAGGAAGCCGGTATATTGAATGAGGATCAGCGCGCGCTTGTCGCCGTAGGAAAGTCCTGCGGAAATGCCGAGCGTCTCATCCTCCTTGCAGACGCGGATGAGCTTCAGGTCCGGGTCGCTGGCGATGGGTTTCAGGAGCCCTTGGCTCGTGTGCAGGTCCGGCACCGAGAGCACGTAATCCACGCGCGCCTGTTTGATGGCGCCGATGATCGCCTCGCCGCGCAGGGGCGCTTCCGCCTCGTTCATGCTGCCTCCCAGGGTCCGGACTTCGCGCCGGTGGCCGCATGTTAGCGTCGTTTCCCGACATCCCGCAACGCCTCGCTGGACGGGCCGCATCGCGCGTCCTATGTCCCTCCCATGAGCGGATCAGCTGACTTCGATTG
>JANXTB010000023.1 GCA_025356415.1 Hyphomicrobiales bacterium | reverse complement strand
GCTATGCCGTGCGCGCCACCGATATTGCGAGCGTCCCCGCACGGCTGAAGATCATCGGCGAGAGCGCCGCGGGCCGCCGGTTCACCGGCTCGGTTGGGGCCGGTGAGGCCGTGCGCATCTTCACCGGCGCGCCAGTGCCCGATGGCGCCGACACGATCCTCATTCAGGAAAACACGCGCGCCGAGGATGGCGCCGTAATCGCGCTCGAAACCGAAACGCTTGGCCGCTACGTGCGCCGCGCCGGGCTCGATTTTTCCGCTGGCGACGTGCTGCTGAAAAAAGGCCGCCGCCTCGGCCCGCCCGAACTCGCGCTCGCCGCCGCCATGAACCATCCGGCGCTCCCGGTCACGCGCCAGCCGCGCGTCGCGCTGCTCGCCACCGGCGACGAACTGGTGCGCCCCGGGGAAGACATCGGCCCCGACCAGATCGTCGCGTCGAACACATTCGCCGTGCGCGCCTACGCAGAAAACGCCGGCGCCGAAGTGCTCGATCTCGGCATCGCGGGCGATCGTTTCGAAGACATCGAGGCCGCCATCCGCCGCGCGCGCGACGCTGGCGCCGATGTGCTGGTGACGCTCGGCGGCGCATCGGTCGGCGACCACGATCTCGTGCAGACGGCCCTTGCGAATGAAGGCATGGAGCTCGGCTTCTGGCGTATCGCCATGCGGCCCGGCAAACCGCTGATGCACGGCCGCATCGGCGACATGCGCATTCTAGGCCTTCCCGGCAATCCGGTCTCGGCCATCGTCTGCGGCCTCCTCTTCCTCGTGCCGCTGGTGCGCGCGCTCTCAGGCGACACGCATGCAGGCGACGAGATGAGCGAACTCGCGGTGCTGGGCGGCGACCTTCCCGAAAATGACAACCGCCAAGATTACCTTCGCGCCCGCGTCACGGGCGTGGCCGACGGCCACCCGCTGGTGGAAGCCTTCGGCAAGCAGGATTCATCCATGCTGCGTATCTTGTCGGACGCGCAATGCCTGATCATCCGCGACGCGCACGCGCCGGCCGCGAAGGTGGGTGAATTGTGCCGGATGCTGCGGGTCTGAGCCCCCTCTTGCGGAACAAAAGCAAAACAGCTAGGTTTGTTCACGCTTTGTTTAGCCGATTCCGGTAGAAGGAAAGCGCCTGCGTTCGGGCGCGCCTTCGGGGCGGCTGGGCGACCTGTGACTGAGGGACTGACCGATGCTGACGAAAAAGCAGAGCGAACTTCTCCGCTTCATCAATGAGCGGCTGAAGGAGACGGGCGTGCCTCCCTCTTTCGACGAGATGAAGGATGCGCTCGACCTTCGGTCGAAGTCCGGCATTCATCGGCTCATCATGGCGCTGGAAGAGCGCGGCTTCATTCGGCGCTTGCCCAACCGCGCGCGCGCACTCGAAGTGCTGCGGCTGCCGGAATCGACTGCTCCCGCGCCACGCGCGCAAAGATTCTCACCCTCCGTGATCGAGGGCGATCTCGGCCGCGTGCGTCCGATCCATGCCTCGTCCAACGATGATGACGACATGCAGAGCGCGATGATCCCCGTCATGGGCCGCATCGCCGCCGGCGTGCCGATCTCGGCCATCCAGTCACGCACCCACACCATTCCCATGCCGCCGGAATTTCTCGGAATGGGCGACCATTTCGCCCTCGAAGTGCGCGGTGATTCCATGATCGAGGCCGGCATTCTCGACAGCGACATGGTCATCATCCGCAAGCAGGACACGGCCGAGACCGGCGACATCGTGGTCGCGCTGATCGACGATGATGAGGCGACGCTGAAGCGCCTGCGCAAGCGCGGCGCCTCTGTCGCGCTCGAAGCCGCGAACCCGGCTTATGAGACGCGCATTTTCGGGCCAGACCGCGTGCGCATTCAGGGCAAGCTTGTGAGTCTTTTGCGCAAGTATTGACTGCCGTCTTTGCGAGCAATCTGGTGACGGCAGCCGCTAAATGGATTGCTTCTTCGCTTCGGTCCTCGCAATGACGCGTGCGGGGTGATGAGAGACATTCGTCGGCTCGACATCTTGCAGGACCAGCATCCATCTCTCCTTCGTCATTGCGAGGAGCGTAGCGACGCGGCAATCCATCTGCATTTTGCCCCCTTCGCGACGACGAACCTCAATCCATCACAAACGCGCTCGGATCCGCATCCTCGTCGTGGGCTTCCCATGGATCGCGCGGGTCGCGGTCCTCGCGCGCCGTTCCCCTTGTGAAGCGCGGCGCCTTGCGTGGCGACCAGGGGCGCTCGACGCCGTCGCTGCGAGCGGTGCGCATCGCCAATCCGCCATTTTGGCCAAGCCGAAACTCACTCGCGCCGCGCGCCTCGAAATGCGCGCCGTCGAGCACCAGCTCCGGCCCCGCGCAACGCCCGAAGGTGCGCAGCCGCGTCACCACAATGTCGGCGCGCTGGCAATCTTCCACCAAGGCGGAAGGCGCCAGAACGAGCGCCACGGTTCGCCCATCGATCATGCGCGTCACGCATCCCGACGGGTCGCAACGGCTTTCGCCTTTCAGATCCGCTGCGCCGGGCTTGCGTGAATCGGCGTCGCCAAGCAGCCATTGCGAAACGGCGAAATCATTGCCCTTGCCGTTGAGCACTTCGAGCCGCCCCGAAAATCCGCGCACGGCGAGACTGCGCGCCGACGCGTCGACAGCCAGATCGGGCGGATGCGCGGCCTGCGCCATCAGCATCCCGCAGGCGGCGATCGGCAAACCTAAATAGCGAATATGGCTGCGCCACAGCGTCAGCCACATCAGGCCGAGCGAAATCGTCAGCAGCGCGCCGCCGCCAAAGCCCTCAACATGGCGCGTGGAACCGACGATGCCCGATACATGGCGCGAGACTTCCATCATGCCGCTGATGCCATAGCCCATGATCGACCACACCGGCGCATCTAGGCCGAATGGCCCCATCACCACGCCGAGCAAGGCCATCGGCATGACGATGAATTCGACGAGCGGCAGGGTCAGCGAATTGCCGATCAGCGAATAGGGATTGATGCGGTGGAAGTGAAAGCTCGCATAGGCGCCGGTCGCAATGCCGGCGACGAGCGTCGTCAGCAGCATGACCGCCAGCGCACGCCAGATGCGTGAGGGCCACCCTTGCGCGCGCTCGCTCGCATGTTCGCCCGGCGCGCGCTCGAACAGCGCGATCATCGCGGCGACGGCCGAGAATGACATCTGGAAACTCGGCCCCATCACACTCTCGGGCTCGCGCGCCATCACGATCAGTGCGGCGAGCGCGAGATTGCGCATGGACAGTGCGGGCCGGTCGAACAGGACGGCGCCGAGCATCACGACGATCATGATGAGCGAACGCTCGGTGGCGACTTCCGAACCGGCGAAGATGCAATAGGCGGTCGCGCCCAGCATGGCGAAAAGCGCGCTGATCTTCTTCACCGGCCAATGCAGCGCGATGGTCGGAGACAGCGAGAGCAGCGCGCGCAAGGACCACATGAACAGCCCCGCCGCGAGCACCATGTGCAGGCCCGAAATCGAGACGACGTGATAGATGCCCGCGCCGCGCAGCACATCGTTGGCCGCCTCGCTGATCAGCCCGCGCTTTCCGGTGACGAGCGCGGCGGCGACGGCGCCATCATCGCCACCGATCACGCTGGCGATACGATGCGTGAGATCGTTGCGCGCGCGGTCGATCGCGGCGTTGAGGCGCGCAATGGTGGAAACAGCGAAAGCCGGCGCGACCTCGACACGCGAGATGATGCTGCCCACCCCGCCGATGCCCTGATAAAACGCCTCGCGCGAGAAATCATATCCGCCGGGTTCGGAGGGTTCGGCTGGCGGCACGAGCCGCATTGTCGCGACGATGAAGTCGCCGGCCCGCAAGGTCCCAAGCGCGCGCACGGTGACGCGCAGCCGGGACGGCAAGGCCTCGGGCGCCAACCCGTCGATCGCGCCGACGCGCAGGAGCAGGCGCCCGCCCCCGTTCCGGTTGTCGACGGTCTCGACAAAGGCCGTCACCTTCGCGACCTTGATCGCGCCTAGCACTGGCGCGGAGACAGTCGCGGTGCGCAGCGAGCCTGCGGAAAATCCTGCGAAGACGAAAGCCAGGGCAAGGCTCACGCGCCCGAAACCTGTCGCCCCGCGCCGCGCCGCCCAAGACGCCACTACGAAAAAGCCCGCCGCCGCTACAAGCGGCGCCGCTGGCGCAGGCTCCTGCGCCGCCGTGAAATAGGCGAGAACGCCAACGAGAAAGAACACCGGCAGCCAAAGAAACAGCCGCCGCTCGCGCGCCTCCTGCGCCAGCATGGCCGTGACGCTTCCGGCAAGCGCGGCGCGCCAGCCGGTGCGCCCCGGCTGCCGCCGCGCACGCCAAAACGCCGCGCTCCAGCCGGGCGCGCCCTGCATTACATCGGTTAGGTTTCCGCCGCCCAATGGCAGGCCTCACTCAAAACGCCGCGCCGCCAGGCTGCAATGAATACTCCCGCCCCGCGCCTCCCTATGCTACACGCTCGACGCGATTGATCCATCCTCCCGAAGAAGAGCCGCCCGCATGTCGCAGCCTGTCGTCACCCGCTTCGCCCCGTCCCCGACGGGCTTCCTGCACATTGGCGGTGCGCGCACGGCCCTGTTCAACTGGCTCTTCGCCCGCCACAACGGGGGCAAGATGCTGTTGCGCATCGAGGACACGGATCGCGAGCGCTCCACCGACGCAGCCATCACCGCCATCATCGACGGGCTCGACTGGCTCGGCCTGAAGTGGGATGGCGATACGATCTATCAATTCGCCCGCGCGGCGCGGCACGCGGAAGTCGCGCACGGGCTCTACGACAAGGGCCTCGCCTACAAGTGCTACGCGACGGCGGGCGAGCTCACCGCCATGCGCGATCTCGCCCGCAAGGAAGGCCGCCCGCCGCGCTATGACGGTCGCTGGCGCGATCTCGGCGGCACGCAGGCTGAAGCCGATGCGATTGCGGAAGGCCGCAAGGCCGTGATCCGCCTGAAGGCCCCCAAGGAAGGCGAGACGGTGATCGACGACAAGGTGCAGGGCCGCGTCGTGTTCCCCAACAAGGATCTCGACGATCTGGTGCTGCTGCGGTCCGACAATACGCCGACCTACATGCTCGCCGTCGTCGTCGACGATCACGACATGGGCGTCACCAACATCATTCGTGGCGACGATCATCTCACAAACGCCGCCCGCCAGAAGCAGATCTACGAGGCGCTCGGCTGGGGCGTGCCGACCATGGCGCATATCCCGCTCATCCATGGGCAAGACGGCGCCAAGCTCTCCAAGCGCCACGGCGCGCTCGGCGTCGAGCAGTATCGCGCGCTGGGGTTCCTGCCGGCGGCGCTGCGCAATTACCTCGTGCGCCTCGGCTGGAGCCAGGGCGACCGCGAGTTCTTCACGACCGAAGAGATGGTCGAGGCTTTCGACCTCGCGCAGGTCGGCCGCTCCGCCGCGCGTTTCGATCTCGTGAAGCTCGAGAACATGAACGGCCATTACATGCGCGCGACGCCCGATGCGGAGCTGACGCGGTCGCTGATCGAAACCCTTCCCTATATCGCAGGCGGCGAAGAGCTGGCGTCCAAGCTGAATGACAAGCTGCTGGCGCAATTGCAGAAGGCGATGCCGGGCCTCAAGGAGCGCGCCAAGACGCTGGTCGAGTTGCTCGACGGCGCCCGCTTCCTGTTTGCCGCGCGGCCGCTTGAGATGGACGCCAAGGCCTTGGGAATCCTGAGCAAAGGGCGCGAGCACCTGCCCGAGCTGATTGCCCGCCTCGAGGCGGTTCCCGAATGGAACGCGGCAGCCGCGGAAGCCGCTGTGCGGGCCTACGCCGAGGAGACTGAAGCTAAACTCGGCCAGGTGGCGCAGCCGCTTCGGGCCGCGCTGACGGGTCGTGGGACCTCGCCGGGCATTTTCGACGTGCTCGAAGTGCTCGGGCGCGACGAAAGTTTAAGTCGACTGCGCGATCAAACAAACGCCTAACCTACTGTAATGGCGGGCCCGGCATGGAACATGCTTGCCTTAATCCCGCCTTGAACAGGGGCCGTGGATGGGATAGCTGTTCGGCGGCGCAATAAGAAGTTCTTCCGGCAATGGCAGGATGAAGCCAGAACCGGCGGCGGAGCAAAAAAAGGCATTCACATGAGCGCGAAAACCGGTTCAATTTCTCTCGACGGCAAAAATGTCGAGCTGCCCGTCAAGTCCGGCACAATCGGCCCCGACGTCCTCGACATCGGCAAGCTGTACGCACAGACCGGCGCCTTCACCTACGATCCCGGTTTCACCTCGACGGCTGCGTGCGAGTCCGCCATCACTTATATCGACGGCGATGAAGGCATTCTGCTGCATCGCGGTTTCCCGATTGAACAGCTGGCCGAACACGGCGACTTCCTGGAAACTTGCTACCTTCTGCTTTACGGCGAGCTGCCGACAGCTGCGCAGAAGCAGGATTTCGATTACCGCGTTACGCGCCACACAATGGTGCATGAGCAGATGGCCCGCTTCTACCAGGGCTTCCGCCGCGACGCGCATCCGATGGCCGTCATGGTCGCCGCCGTGGGCGCGCTCGCCGCCTTTTATCACGACTCGACCGACATCACGGACGAGAAGCAGCGCATGATCGCCTCCATGCGCATGATCGCAAAAGTGCCGACGCTCGCCGCGATGGCCTACAAGTACACGATCGGCCAGCCCTTCGTGTACCCGAAGAACTCGCTCGACTACACGGCGAACTTCCTGAACATGTGCTTCGCGGTTCCGTGCGAGGATTACAAGATCAACCCCGTGCTCGCGCGCGCGCTCGATCGCATCTTCATCCTGCACGCCGATCACGAGCAGAACGCCTCGACCTCGACGGTTCGTCTCGCGGGTTCGTCGGGCGCAAACCCGTTCGCCTGCATCGCGGCCGGCATCGCCTGCCTCTGGGGCCCCGCGCATGGCGGCGCCAATGAGGCGGCGCTGAAGATGTTGGCGGAGATCGGCTCGGTCGATCGCATCCCGGAATTCATCGCAAAGGCGAAGGACAAGAACGATCCGTTCCGCCTGATG
>JANXTB010000322.1 GCA_025356415.1 Hyphomicrobiales bacterium | reverse complement strand
AAATCGCCCTTTTTGACCTTGGTGCCCGAAGGAACCAGATAGAGCAGAATCATCTCGCGGCCCATTTCCGGACCACGCATGATGGGGGCCGAGATGTTGACGAATAATCGTGAGGAAGTAACGCCTTCCAGTCGAATGGTGCGGGCGAGCGGGGCCGACACGGCCTTCACCGTCTTCACCACGACCGGAGCGGCGGGCCCGTCCGCCGGTTTCGGCTTCGAGCGCCTCGTCTGGCGCGCCGCAAGTGCGGGCTGCGCGATGATCTTGCCGGACACGAAAATTCATCGAGAGTTCTGGCAAGGCGCCGCGCATTTTGTCTCCGCCCGGTCGGAAGATGCGCTCGCAGCAGCCTTGCGGCGCATGCTTGAGGACGACGATTATCGTCGACGCACGGCGGCGGCCGGCTTGCGCCGGGCGCGCGCGATGGCGAGTGGACCCATTATCGCCACGCTGCACAAAGTTCTCGCAGGGGCGCTGGGCGTGTCTCCATTGACCGCCACGCTTCAAGTCCCATAACAAAAGAAAGGCTCCCTTTCCGCGTCAGGATCATCATGTCCGCTACTGAAACCGCGGGCTCAGAAACTCTGGGTCGTCGCGAAATCGTCTCGATCATGAGCGGATTGATGTTGGCCCAGTTCATGGGCGCGCTGGACCAGACGATCGTCGCCCCCGCGATGCCGACACTCGGCCGCACGCTTGGCGACGTCGAGACCCTGCCTTGGATCGTCACCGCCTATCTGCTGGTGTCGACCGCGGTAACGCCGCTTTATGGCAAGCTTGCCGACATTCACGGGCGCCGTCCCATCCTGCTGTTGTCGATCGGCCTATTCATTCTGGGCTCGGTGGCCTGCGCGCTGGCGCCCACCATGCTCGCGCTCGCCTTGGCGCGCGGCTTTCAGGGACTCGGCGGCGGCGGCCTCATCGCGCTGACGCAGACAATCGTCGGCGACATCATCCCGCCCAAGCAGCGTCCCAAATATCAGGCCTATATCCAGACCACATGGCTCGCCGCCGGACTTGGCGGCCCGATCATCGGCGGGTTTCTTGCGGAATACACGCATTGGTCCATGATCTTCTGGATCAACCTGCCGCTCGGGCTCATCGCCTACCTGATGACCAGCTCGAAACTGAAACGCCTGCCGCGTCATGAGCGCCCGCACGAACTCGATCTCATCGGCGCCGCGCTGTTGGTCGGCATGTCGGTCGCCACCATGCTGGCGTTGAACTGGGGCGGGGTTCGCTATGACTGGACGTCGCCGGTCATCGTGGGGCTCGGCGCGATCTCGATTGTCCTCGTCGCGGGACTGGTCGTTCGGCTGCGCACCGCGCGCGAGCCGCTGATCCCGATTTCCGTGCTTTCGAATGGCGTCGTCTTCAATGGCGTGATCTCGGTCTGCTTCGCCATGAGCGTGCTGATCGGGCTGATCGTCTATCTGCCGATCTATTTTGAAGTGGTGCTCGGCTACAGCACCGACCACGCGGGCCTCGCTCTCGTGCCGCTGGTCGTGGGCACGACGGTCGGGGCGATGATCACGGGCCGGCTGATGGGGCGTGCGGGGAGCTACAAGCGCCCGCCGATGATCGGCCTTTCAATCGCCATCGCGGCAACGCTGGTCCTCTGGCTGTTCGCCCGCCACCTTCCCTTCCTGGTCGTGGAAATCCTGTTGGCGGCCCTGTCGATGGGGCTCGGCACCATGCTGCCAGTCACCACCACGGCGCTGCAAAACGCCGTGCCGCGGCATGAGATGGGCACCACCATGGCCCTGCTGAACTTCCTGCGGCAACTCGGCAGCGCCTTCGCGGTGGCGGCCTTCGGCACGATTCTGATCGGTCTATCGGGCGCGCCGCGCGGCGGGGCTCACGAGCTTCTGCTGCGCGCCTCGAACCAGAATATCGACGGCCTGTCGCACGGTTTCGACCTTTTGTTCCTGATCACCGGGGCCTCGCTTGCCTTGTCGCTGGTATTTCTCGGCCGCATGGAAGAGAAACCCTTGCGTGAAACCTAGTCCGATGCATTCAAAATCATTATGGTTATGTACGCCCAAAACAGGCGGTAGACGAATAGCAAGCCCCTGAGATGATTTCAGAACTTCAGGGCATCCGAAAATCTTCCGTAACGTATTCTACGATCAAATTAACCATTACTTAACCTTTTGAAATTCATAGGTTCACAAAAGTTAAAATCTATTTACCTTACCCACTGCGCATAGGCGCAACTCGCGGCGGCGGGAGAGTGGGAATGGCGTACTTCGATTTGCCCCTTGGGGCTGGACCCGGGTCGGGCCCGGTTCTTAATAGTAATATTTCATATATTACCCCTGGCGTCGGGCCGGTGCGTGACCGCGTTTTGCGGCCGGTTGCGCCGGATCTTCAGGATCAATGCGGCCTGCATTTTCCACCTGGCGGTTACCGGGAGCTCGACATTGAGCTCGATGGCTCTGCCTCGGCCCTCTGGTGCTACATGCGCCCGAACGGCCCTCCGAGCTTCACCCCTTCCCTCCTGGGGGAGCTGATCTCGCTGCGCCGGGCCATCGCCAATCACATGGCGGGACAGGCGCCGGGCGCGGGCCTGCGATATTTCGTGGGCGCCTCGCGCCTGTCGGGCATCTACAATCTGGGCGGCGACCTCGGATATTTCGTCGATGCGATCCGCACCAAGGATCGCGACCGGCTGATGGCCTACGCGATCGACTGCTGCGACGTGTCCTTCAACATGGCCGTCGGCTTCGAGACCCCGGTCGTCACCATCGGCCTCGTTCAGGGCGATGCGCTGGGCGGCGGTTTCGAGGGCGCGCTCTCGTTCCAGATCCTGGTGGCGGAAAAGAAGGCCCGCATGGGCCTTCCCGAAGTGCTGTTCAACCTGTTTCCGGGCATGGGCGCCTGCAGTCTTCTCGCCCGCAAGATCGGCATGGCGCAAGCCGAGCGCATGATCCTCAGCGGGAAGATCTACTCGGCGAGCGAACTCTACAATCTCGGTGTGGTCGATATCCTTGCCGAGGACGGACAGGGCGAAGCGGAGGTGCGCAAGCTGATGAGCGGCGGAGCGGCGAAATATCGCCTCTACCATGCGCTCAACCGCGCCAAACGCTGCGTCTCGCCCGTCACGTTCGAGGAATTGCAGAAGATCACCGAGATCTGGGTCGAAACGGCGATGCAGCTCGAGGACCTGGATCTGCGAAAGATGGAACGCCTCGCGCTCGCACAGCGCCGTCGTCTGCAGAAGAGCTGATCAGGCGACGTGGCTGGAAAGCGCCGCGCGTGCGCGTTCGAAGTGCGCTTCGAGTTCGCGCACGTGCCGGACGCCGTCGGCCGCCAGTTCCTGGGGCTCGATGGCCCTGAGGTCGAGGCACATCTTGTAAACCGCCTGCGCCCCGACGTTGGCGGCGCAGGACCGCAAGGCGTGCGCGTGATCGCGGAACCCGTCGACATCCTGTTGCGCGACGGCTTCCGCCAGGCTCTTCAGAACGCCTGCCGCATCAGCGACGAATTGCGTGATGATTTCCGTGACGAATTCATCACCGCCCAGCGCGGCGAGATCGCGCAGCGCGCGCGGATCGATCGCGCCGGTCTCGACCGGATCGTCAACCGGCGAAACTGACGTGATCGGCGCTGACGAAATCGGCTCCAGCAGAACAGGCGCGGTTGGCGGCGCCGCTTGCTCGCGCGGCTCGGCCAGCGCGGCATATCTGGCGACGACGGCGAGCAGCGCATTGGCTTCGATCGGCTTGTTGAGACATTCAACCATGCCGGCGTCGCGGCATTTCGCGGCGGTTTCGGGCGTCGCATCGGCGGTCAGCGCGACAATCGGCGTCGCCTTCTGGCCGAGCACCGCGAACTGATAGAATTTCGATGCGTCGAGCCCGTTCATCACGGGCATGTTCAGATCCATCAGCACGAGATCGTATTCTTCGTTCAACAGCGCATCGACCGCGCGGTCGCCGTTTTCGACGATGGTCACCCGATGGCCGCCACGCGCGAGGATTTGCGTGATCACCATCTGGTTCGTGCGGTTGTCTTCGGCCACCAGAATGTCGAGCGGACGCGTGCTCATGGGCGCCTCGATCTTCGTCTCGGTCTCGCTCTCGGATTCGACGGCCAGTTTCGCCACGCCCCGCAGCGCCGCGCCATCGAGCGGCGCTGAAAGCATGCTGACAAAACGCTGGCGCAGATCGCGGGCGACGTGCGCGGGTTCAGGGCTGACCAGAATGCACGTGCGCGCAGGCCAGGCCTCGGCGTCGTCGAGCGCGGCGAGCACATGCCTGTCGATGGCGCCTTCATCAACGAGCACGACATCGTGCGCGCTCGACTCGCGATGAAGGATGTCGATCAATTCGGACGATGTAGGAACCGCCTGCGCCCGGAAGCCAGCGGCGGCGGCGGCTTCGATCATCGCGGGGTCGCGCGAGAAGACATGTGCGATCATGCCGCTCGTCTCGATCTCGGGACGCGCGGCGCCGACGCCCGCCTCGATCTCGAACCAGAATGTGGATCCCTTGCCCACGATGCTGTCGACGCCAATGGCGCCGCCATGCGCTTCGACAAGCTGGCGCGCGATGGACAGGCCGAGGCCCGTGCCGCCGAAGCGGTCGATGATTGTCTCGTCGGCTTGCGTGAAGCTCTCGAAGATCCGCGCCTGCGCCTCCGGCGCAATGCCAATGCCGGTGTCGGTGACTTCAAAGCGCATGCGATGCGAGTTTTCGAGTTCCGATTCCAGCAGCTTCGCCTCGATCAGTACAAAGCCATGCGAGGTAAATTTCACCGCATTGCCGGCGAGATTGATGAGCACTTCCTCGAAATGCCGCGTGCTGCCCAGCACATGGCGCGGCAGCGCGGGATCGATGTGAAGCGCCAGCGGCACGCCCTTGGCGTTCGCCTGAACCGACAGCATGCTGCGAATGTCGCGCAGCAGCGAGTGCAGATCGAACTCGCCCATTTGCGGCTTCTTGCCGAGCTCCATGCGCGAGACGTCGAGCAGGGAATTGATCAACGACAGCAGCGAGCGCCCCGATTTACCAATCGTGCGCGCCATCTCGGATTGCTTGCGATCGAGTTCCGTGCCGCCGAGCACGTCGCTTAGGCCGATGACCGCGTTGAGCGGCGTTCGCAATTCGTGACTGATGGAAGCGAGGAAAAGACTCTTGGCGCGGCTCGCCTCTTCCGCTTGGCGCTTGGCTTCCGACAAGCGGCGGATCAGGATCGAAACATAGATCGGCAGGATGATGAGCCCGGCGAGCAGGCCACCACTCAATTCGCGATTGTCATACCAGAACGGCGTCGTCGCGATGACCGCGAGAAAGCAAGCGAAGCCGACTGCGGCGGCGGCGAAGAGATAGTTCACGCCGAAGCGAAAGCCGTTGCCGAAGATGGCCCAGAGAAAGATTGGATAGGTGAAAGCCGTGAGCTCATCGCCGCGATGCATGAGGTAAGCGACGCAACCAATGTCGAGCGGAATGCCGATCAAGCGGCGCATGACCGACACGCCCGGACGCCACACCAGATGCGCGAACAGCGCGATGGTGACCGCCGTAAAAAGCAGGAAATAGAAGCCGACTTCGTTCAGCAGCGATTCCTGGCCGACGCCGCCGCTGAGATAACCCACGAACAAGGACAGAAAGGCGATCAGGCTCAGCGCGAGCCGGCTCAACGTCAGCTCGTGTTCAGAATCCGGCCGGGCCTCCAGAAGAGCCACGAGCCTCGCATAGAGGCTGCGCTTGGCGTGTCGCGGCAGGGTGTACATGGCGCTCAGGCGCTCGCGGCGAGCAGCGGATCGGAGCGTAGCATGGCGACGAAGTCCTCGGCGGGCATCGGGCGGCCGAAGTAATAGCCCTGCACCTCGTCGCAGCCCTCGGCGCGCAGGCGCGCGAGCTGCTCGGCGGTTTCAACGCCCTCGGCCACGACGCTGAGATTCAGGCTATGGCCGAGCGTGACGATGGCGCGGATGATCGCCGCATCATTGCCGTCAGTGGTGAGATTGCGCACGAAGCTCTGGTCGATCTTCAAACGATCGACCGGGAATTTCTTGACGTAGCTCAGTGACGAGTAGCCGGTGCCAAAATCATCGATGGAGATATGCACGCCCAGATCCAGCAATTGCTGAAGATCCTGCGCGACAGCGTCGAAATCGCCGACGACGATGCTCTCCGTCAACTCAAGATCGAGACGGCCGGGCTCGAGCCCGGTCTCGCCCAGGATCTGCGCGATCAGCAGAGGCATCTGGCGCTTGCGGAATTGCACGGGTGAAAGATTGACGCCGACGCGCACCGGGCGCAGGCCCATGCGCTGCCAGCTCTTCGCCTCGCGGCACGCCTCGCGCAGCACCCATTCGTTGATCGGCACGATGAGGCCGTTCTCTTCGGCGCGCGGCAGGAAGACGCCCGGACCGACGATGCCGACGCCCGGCCTGTTCCAGCGCAGCAGCGCCTCCGCGCCGACAATCTCGCCGCTCGCGAGATCGACCTGCGGCTGGTAATACAGGACAAATTCATTGTTCTCGGAGGCGCGACGCAATTCGCCGTCGAGCAAAGCTTCGTTGCGCGCGCGCGCCTGCATGTCGGCGGCGTAGAAGCAGAAGTGGTTCCCCTGCTCCGCCTTCGCGCGATACATGGCAAGGTCGGCGTTTTTCAAAAGGTCTTCGCCATCGAGCCCATCATCCGGATGGATCGCGATGCCGATGCTGGCCGTCGTGCGCAGGCCTGAATCCTCGAAGTCGGAAGTCTCCGACACGGTCTCGAGAATGCGCTTGGCGAATTCCTCGATGTCTTCCGTCGAGTTCACCTGCGCCTGCAGGATGGCGAATTCATCGCCGCCGAGACGCGCAAGTGTATCGTCAGGGCGAATGGCGTTGCGCAGGCGCTCGCCAACGGTCTTGATGAAACGGTCGCCGGTGGAATGGCCGAGCAAATCGTTGACGGCCTTGAAGCCGTCGAGATCGAGAAGGTGCAACGCGAACGGCTGATCGCCGCGGCGGGCGCGCGCAATCAGGCGGCGCATGCGCTCACGCAGCAGCGTGCGGTTCGGCAGATCCGTGAGCGGATCGTGATGCGCCAGATGACGCAGATGGCCTTCCGTGCGCTTGCGCGCCGTAATGTCGAGCGATGAGGTGAGAACGCCCGCGACAACATCGCTTGCGTCTTTCAGCGGCGATTTCGTCGTGACGAAAACATGCGCCTCGCCTTGCGGATCGATGATCTCTTCTTCGTAGCTTGGCAGCGCCTTGCCGGTTTCGAAAATCATGCGGTCGAGCGAATGCGAACGGGCGCCGTGGTCTTCGCCAAAAATGGCGCTGACGCTCTCGCCGATGACGCTCGCCGGATCGACGCCCGCGAAAGCAATCTGATACGCGTTGACGAACAGCAGACGCCCGTCATAGCCAGCGGCGCTGATCATGACCGGCAGAGTGTCGATAACCTGCGCGAGGCGCTCGCGAGAATCGCGCAAGGCCCGCTCGCGCGAGCGTTCGGAATTTTCAAGTTCGCGTTCCAGCGTCGAGGCGCGGCTGGCGAGAAGGACCTGCTGCTTGTGCAGCTTCAGCAGATTGCGCGCACGCGTGATGAATTCATGATGATCGACGGGGCTGTGCAGGAAGTCGGTGGCGCCCGCTTCCAGCGCGCGAAGGCGGAAGCTGCGTTCTTCATACACGGTGATGACGACAACCGGCACGTCGACCGACGACGGCAACTCGCGGAAGCGGCGGATGAATTCCGCGCCGTCCATTTGCGGCATCTTGTAATCAGTGATGACGAGATCGGGCGATTGTGTCTCAAGCCAGACGAGTGCTTCCTCGGGATCGCCGAAGGTCTGCACAGTCACATCTTCCTCGATCGAAGCAGCAAGCTTCGCGAAGATGTTCCGGTTGGTGACCCGGTCGTCGACAATCACAATCAAGGACATTTTACTCAGTCCAATAACGCTGACAAATTCGCTTTCGGAGGCCGTCAGGACTTCTCGAACGGCTCATCATCCCTCAATTGTCTTAATCAAATGCGTATGGGCACAATCGTGCAGCTGTATGCTTAGTTAAACGTATAGATTTGTTTTTATTCACCTTGCGCGGTTTACCTTCCTGAGCGGAACCGATTGCGCTCAGGCCTCGTTGATGCTTTGTTAACCCTTGGGGCAAGGAGAGCTCAACAATGACCATGTCGGACCTCGATCGCTTGCTGCATGCAACACTTCCCGGCCAGGGAGGGAGGATGTCTGTGACGGTGACCGATTTGCCCGCACATGAAAGCGGCGTTCGGGACCTGCTCGCCAAGGCGGCCGACATGGCCAAACTGAAGGGCGCGCGTCTCGTCGAAATTTCGCTCCCGCTTGGCCGCTTTCCGGCCATCGGCGCCAAATATCGTGGCGTTCCGGTGCGAGATTGCGGTCCGTCTGGCGTCCTGCGCCTTGTCTATGACTCGGAAACGGCGACGATCGCCGCCTGATTCAGCCATTCGCGGAACCTTGTCGCCCGGGCCTTCGTTGGCTCAAGCCGTGCGGTCCTTGACCTCACGGCCTGCAGATAAGGACGCACATGACCACCCGAAATCTCCTTCTTGCCGGCACCATCGTGGCCGGTCCGCTTCTTTCCCTGCTCATTCCCAACGGCGCCGCCCGCGCTGAAACCAGCCCGATGCTGCGCATGGCGCAGGCCGAACCCGCGCCCGGTGAACAACGCCGCGAGCGCACCGCGCCCCCGCAGGCTCCGGCGCCTCAGCAGCGGGAAGCTCCGCCGCAGCCCCAACCGCCGCGCGCGGCCCCGCCCGCGCCGCCGCAACAGCGTGAAGC
>JANXTB010000271.1 GCA_025356415.1 Hyphomicrobiales bacterium | reverse complement strand
TCAGCACCTGCACGTAGAGAACCTGGTAGAAAGGCTTGCGCGGCGCCACCGCCACATCGCCTGTTGTCGTCAAGCTGGCCATATTTTCCTCCTCCGAAACCTAGTTTTGCACGGCGGCGTCAACCACCGTGAGCGCAGTCATGTTGACGATCCGGCGAACCGAACTCGTCGGCGTCAGAATGTGCACGGCGTTGGCTGCGCCGAGCAGGATCGGACCGACGGTGACGCCTTCGCCGGCGACAATCTTCAGGATGTTGTAGGTAATGTTCGCCGCATCGAGATTTGGCATGACGAGCAAATTGGCTTCCGCGCTCAGGCGACCGCCGGGGAACATGCCGTCGAGAATGCGCTTCGACAATGCGGCGTCGCCGTGCATTTCGCCTTCGGCCTCGATGTGCGGCGCGGCGTTGGTGACAAGCCCAAGCGCCTCGCGCATCTTGCGCGCCGACGCCGATTGCGACGAGCCAAAGCTCGAATGCGACAGGAAGGCGACGCGCGGCTGCAGGCCGAAACGCTGCACCTCTTCCGCCGCGAGCTGCGCGATCTGCGCCAGCTGATCGGCGGTCGGATCCTGGTTGATATAAGTATCGGTGATGAACAGCGTGTGCTTAGGCAACATCAGCACGTTCATCGCCGCAAACACATGCGCGCCCGCCTTGCGGCCGATGATGTTGGCGACATGCTCGAGATGGCTCGAATACGGGCCATACGTGCCGCACAGCATGCCGTCCGCCCGGCCCCAGCGCAGCAGCATCGCCGAGAGCAGCGTCGGGTTGGTGCGCAGCAACGCGGCGGCGCCATTGATGGTCGCGCCGCTGCGGCGGTTCTGCTGGTAATATTCTTCCGCCGCCTTGCCGATCAATTCATCATCGGCGAGATCGACGATCTCGATATCGCGGTCTTCGACCATGCGAAGATTCTGGCTTGCGATCTGCGCGAGAATTTCGCTGCGCCGGCCCACGAGCACCGGGCGCGCAAGCTTCTCGTCGATCACGATCTGGGCGGCGCGCAGCACGCGAAGATCCTCGCCCTCAGCGTAGAGGATCTTCTTCTTGGCGAGCGTCGCGGCCTCGAACACCGGCTTCATGATGTTGCCGGAGCGATAGACGAAGCCTTCCATGTCGCGCTTGTAGGCCGCGAGATCGGCCAGCGGGCGCGCCGCGACGCCGCTCAACATCGCGGCTTCCGCAACGGCGGGCGCAACCGCGGAGATGAGCCGCGGATCAAAGGGTTTCGGGATCAGATAATCTTCACCGAAGCGGCTTTCATGCGCGCCATAGGCGGCGCTCACCACGTCGGATTGCTCCGCGTGCGCGAGCGAGGCGATGGCGCGCACGGCGGCGAGCTTCATTTCCTCGTTGATCGTCGTCGCGCCGACATCGAGCGCGCCACGGAAGATGAACGGGAAACACAGGACATTGTTGACCTGGTTCGGATAATCGGAGCGCCCCGTCGCGATGATGGCGTCAGGCCGCGCCGCGCGGGCGTCTTCCGGCATGATTTCCGGATCCGGATTGGCCATCGCAAGGATCAGCGGACGCGAACCCATGCGCTTGACCATGTCGGCTTTCAGAACGCCGCCAGCAGACAGGCCGAGAAAAATATCGGCGTCATGGATGACATCGCCCAGCGTGCGCGCGTCGGTGACCTGCGCATAGCGCACGTTCTCGGTGTTCATGCCCTCGTTGCGGCCGACGTGAATCACGCCATGCAGATCGGAGACGTAGATGTTCTCGCGCCGCACGCCGAGTTCGACGAGCAGATCGAGACAAGCGAGCGCGGCGGCTCCGGCGCCAGAGCAGACGAGCTTGATGTCGGAGAGATTCTTGCCGACGAGCTCCATTGCATTATAGACCGCTGCGCCAACGACAATCGCGGTGCCATGCTGGTCGTCATGGAACACCGGGATCTTCATGCGCTCGCGCAATTTGCGTTCGACGATGAAACATTCCGGCGCCTTGATGTCCTCCAGGTTGATGCCGCCAAAAGTCGGTTCCAGCGAGGCGATGATGTCAACGAGTTTGTCCGGATCGTTCTCGGCGATCTCGATGTCGAACACGTCGATACC
>JANXTB010000255.1 GCA_025356415.1 Hyphomicrobiales bacterium | reverse complement strand
TCCGGCTGCGGCACCACCGTGAAGGACTACGGCTTCATGCTGCGCGACGATGCGGCTTACGCCGACAAGGCGCAACGCGTGAGCGCGGCGGCCAAGGACATCACCGAATATCTGGCGAGCCTGAACCTGCCGGCGCCTTTGCGCGCGACGGGGCAGACCATCGCCTATCATTCGGCATGTTCGATGCAGCATGGCCAGCAGATCCGCGACGAACCGAAGAAGCTGTTGAAGACAGCGGGCTTTATCGTGAAGGACGTTCCGGAAGGTCACATCTGTTGCGGGTCGGCCGGCACCTACAACATGCTGCAGCCGGAAATCGCCGGGAAACTCAAGGCGCGCAAGCTCGCCAACATCGCCCGCACGCGTCCGCAGGCGGTCGCCACCGGAAACATTGGGTGCATGACGCAACTGTCATCGGGTTCGGCCATTCCATTCGTGCATTCTGTCGAGCTTCTGGACTGGGCCTATGGCGGCCCGTTGCCGGAAGCACTTGCGCAGACGGGATTCGTCACGCAACCTGTGCAGATGGCGGCGGCCGAATAGGAGGCGACCTGATGGCGAAAGCAATGAAGAAGAAAGCGACCGCGAAAAAGGCGAGCGCGAAAAAGACGACGGCGAAAAAGAGCACGGCCAAGAAGGCTGTAGCGAAGAAGGCCGCAGGGAAGAAAGCTCCCGCCAAAAAGGCAGCGGCTAAAAAGTCTGCGGCCAAGAAGGCTCCTGCGAAGAAGTCCGCCGCCAAGAAGGGCCCGGCGAAAAAGAGCGCCGCCAGGAAGTCAGTGGTGAAGAAAGCTCCTGCGAAGAAATCAGCGGCGAAAAAATCTGCCGTAAAGAAAGCTCCCGCCAAAAAGGCTGCGGCCAAGAAATCACCGGCGAAGAAATCCGCGACCAAGAAATCAGCCGTGAAGAAAGCGCCTGCCAAGAAGACAGCCGCCAAAAAGTCCCCGGCGAAAAAGGCTTCACCGGCGAAATCCGCGCCGAAGAAGGCCGCGCAACCCGCGACCGCCGCTCAGCCGAACGCTCCGCGCTCGGTTCGCAAGCCGCCGCGTCCGGCGCGCGCCCGCATAGAAAAGCGCGAGGCCGGCACACCCATGGCCCGCAAGGTGACGATCCGCACGGCGGTCTCGAAGCCCACGTCGCCGCGCAAGAAAAAGGCCGAGATCGTCGAGGCGCAGGCAGAAGCGCCTGAAATGGTCGCTGATTCGGACGTTGCGGTCATCGACGATGTCGCTGCGCCCGAGGCTTCCATCGAAGCAGGCGACGAGCCCGCAACCCCGGAGGGGGAGGGTGTGGAAAGCGCCCCCGACGCCACACCCCCGGCTCACGAGAAGGAAGATTAGAGCATCCGGGTGCCGTCGGGCAGAACGCCCTTGTCGACGCGGGCCGGCTTGTCTTCACGCAATTCGCGCTTGGTGCGGCGCAATTGCGTGGCGACCTTGTCGAGCGCCTGATTGAAGGCCAAGCGCAAATCCTTTGCGCTGGCTTCGGCGCTCATCATCGGCAGGCCGCCCATCTGAATGTTGACGCTGCAGCGGCTGGTGACGCCCTCATTGGTGAAATGGACTTTGGCCGCCACAAGGCGGCCGAAATATTTCTCCGCCATTTTCAGGATTTCAGCGCGGCCGTGCGCACGCAGCGCGTCGCCGAGATCGTGGTGATTGCTCTCAAAAGTGATGATGAGATCGTCGTCGTCCATCGCCATGCGCTGACTCCTCTCTCTGCGTTCAAAGGGGGAATGCGGGCGGGGAGGGCTGGGTTGCCTACCGTACCGTAAAGATCCGGCCACACGCAGTCGTGATGGGCCTTTTGCGCGATCGCAGCCCTTACAGCCGCTCTCGCCCATCCCCATATCTCGAGCCGCGGCGCAACGCCGTGACCAGAGGAATCGTCCGATGACCCCAGACGAACGCAAATTGCTCGCTGAATTGTTCGACCGCGTGCAGTCCGCCGCTGGAAACCGGCGCGACCCGGAGGCCGAAGCCTTCATCGCCGAGAATGTCCGTGCACAGCCCTATGCGCCTTATCTTCTCGCACAGGCCGTCATTGTCCAGGAGGAGGGGCTGAAAAACGCCGCCGCCCGGATCGAGCAGCTTGAGCGCGAATTGGCGGATGCGAAAGCGCAGCCCGCCGGCGGCGGCTCGTTCCTCGGCTCCATCTTTGGCGGCGGCCAGCGTCCGGCTGAGCAGCCGCAACCTGCGCCGGGCCCGTGGGGCCAGCAGCGCAGCTCCGTGCCGTCTGTCGGTCCGCAGACCGGCGGCTGGGGCGGCCAGCAGATGCAGCAGCCACAACAGATGCAGCAGCCGCAGGGCGGCTCATTCCTGAAAGGCGCTCTTGGCGCGGCGGCGGGCGTCGCGGGTGGCGTCCTGCTCGCCAATTCGCTGCAGGGCCTGTTCTCCGGCCACAACAATTCACACGGCATCGCAGGCGACACGGCGTCCGCGGGCTCGAGCGCCGCGCGCGACAGCGACATCACGGGCGGCATATTTGATGACAAGTCGAGCGCCGCCTCCCCGCCTGCGGCGGAGCCGGCATCCTACGATGATGATAGCGGCAGCAGCTGGGATTCCGGCGGAGACGACGGCAGCTTCGACGCCTGACGCAATTCAGGGCCGCTTTCGAGCGGCCCTTTTCTTTTGCGCGAAGGCCGCCACCGCGACGCGTAGGCCCGCGATGTCGAAGGCCAGCACAAGCGCGCCGTAAACGAGCGCGCCACACACAGCCTGCACCAGCAGCGCCTCAATCCCGGGCTCCATCGCGCGCAACGGATACACGGCGGCGATCATCGCCAGTGTCGACACGATAATGCCAATGATGTCGCGCAGGCGCGGCCATTGCGGGCGCGCCATTGGCGACAAGGCGACCAGCGCGACAAAGCCCGCGACCAGCGCGCCGGTCTGCGCCAGAGCCAGCGTATCAAGCGACCAGACGCGCGGCGGCCACGCCAGGATCGCGGCGTCGGCAATGCACGCGACGCCTGCGGCGGCGATCACCGGCCATGTGCGGCGGGCGATCTGGAAAGCGGGCGCCAGCGCGAAGGTCATCAACCCGTAGGCGACAAGGCCCGGCATCAGCAGCGACAGACCATTGGAGAAAGCGCCGCGGAATTGCGTGGGCACGATCAGCGCCTCGAAACTCGGCAGCACCAGCCACACCCCGGCAAGTGCGGGCAGGAGGATCGCCGCCATCACGGCCATGTTGCGGGCCACCTGCGCGCGGCCATGCGCCTCGCCATGATGCTCATCGGCGCGCACCGCGAGCTGGAACAGCAATTGGTCCATCGCATAGCCGATGGTGAGCACGAGCCGCTGGCCTATGTCCTGCGCTAGCGACAGCTGCCCGGCGTCCGCGAACCCCGACATGTGCGCGCCGAGCGCCCGGTTGGCGAGCGGGATCACCGCGAACAGCAGCAGCGAGGCGGACAAAGGCAACCCGTAGGCAAGGCTCTCGCGCAGCACCGACGCGCGCGGCCGTGGTCGCCCAGCCTGCGGGTCGCGCAGCGCGCGCCCGAGCAGCAGCGCCGAAAGGCCGAGGCTCATGGTGGTGCCAGCCAGCGTGATGGCGGCCGATCCCGTCCACCACGCGAGCCCGGCGGTCAGCGCCAGCGACAGCAGGTTCTTGATGAGGATCAGCGAGGCGTAGCCCGTGTCGTGGAAGCGGGCGCGCAACAGTGCGAGACGGTATTCGAAGGCGCCATTGGCGGCAGCGAAGGCGAGCGCCCAGAAGATCAGGGCAGGGGCGGCGTCCAGATATTCGCCCGCGGCTGCGCCCGCGAGACCTGCCAGCGTCAGGGCGAAAGCCAGCACCCAGAGCGCGCGATCGAGGCTCGCGCGCAATTCCGGGCGGTGGACGCGCACTTTTTCGGAATAAAAACGCGCTGCGGAGAGCCGCAGCCAGCCGAAAAAAGCCACTTGCACCAGCGCGCCGGCGCCGATGGCCACCGCGAACCGCCCGAAAGATTCGGGGCCGAGGAACTTCGCGACGATCAGGCCGACGACGAAATTCACTAGCAAATTGAATATGTTAGTCAGGACGATCAGCACCGGCGCCTCTTGCGTTCAAGATGCTTATCGCATGCCGCGAGGCGATTTGGGACGCCGCGTGCGCGAGCGTCGTTAACCAAGGATTTTTTTGCAGCGACTGCGCCTTGACGCCGCACGAGCCTGTCCCTATCTCAGGGTCGCCTGTTAGCACTCCTTCCAGACGAGTGCTAACATGTGCTACAAGCTCCATGCTGTGTCGAGGCGGCCGGACTGCCCGGCGCCTCCAGCCGAAGGAAGAAGAGACATGAAATTCCGTCCCCTGCACGACCGCGTCGTCGTCAAGCGCCTCGAAGGCGAAGAGAAGACCAAGGGTGGCATCATCATCCCCGACACCGCCAAGGAAAAGCCCCAGGAGGGCGAAGTTGTCGCCGTGGGCCCCGGCTCGCGCGATGACAGCGGCAAGCTGAACGCGCTCGACGTCAAGGCTGGCGACCGCGTCCTGTTCGGCAAGTGGTCGGGCACCGAAGTCAAGATCGACGGTCAGGACCTCCTGATCATGAAGGAAAGCGACATCATGGGCATCGTCGGCAAGTAAGCCACGACACCCATCCCCGCTGATTTCATCCCCCATCTAGCGAACCCCATCGGTTCAGGAGTTTCAACATGGCTGCCAAAGACGTTCGTTTTTCGTCCGACGCGCGCGATCGCATGGTGCGCGGCGTCGACATTCTCGCCAACGCCGTCAAGGTGACGCTCGGCCCCAAGGGTCGTAACGTCGTCATCGACAAGTCCTTCGGCGCGCCCCGCATCACCAAGGACGGTGTGACGGTCGCCAAGGAAATCGAGCTCGAGGACAAGTTCGAGAACATGGGCGCGCAGATGGTGCGCGAAGTGGCCTCGAAGACCAACGACACCGCCGGCGACGGCACGACCACCGCGACGGTTCTGGCCCAGGCCATCGTCAAGGAAGGCGTCAAGTACGTCACCTCGGGCATGAACCCGATGGACCTGAAGCGCGGCATCGACATGGCTGTCAAGGAAGCCGTGGCCGACATCCAGAAGCGCGCCAAGAAGATCAAGTCGTCGGAAGAAGTCGCCCAGGTCGGCACGATTTCGTCCAACGGCGACAAGTCGATTGGCGACATGATCGCCAAGGCGATGCAGAAGGTCGGCAATGAAGGCGTCATCACGGTGGAAGAGGCCAAGAGCCTCGAGACCGAACTCGACGTCGTCGAAGGCATGCAGTTCGACCGTGGCTATCTCTCGCCTTACTTCATCACCAACGCCGAGAAGATGATCGCCGAACTCGACGACCCCTACATCCTCATCTTCGAGAAGAAGCTCTCGTCGCTGCAGGCCATGTTGCCGGTTCTCGAAGCCGTCGTGCAGACCGGCAAGCCGCTCGTCATCATCGCTGAAGACGTCGAAGGCGAGGCTCTGGCCACGCTCGTCGTCAACAAGCTGCGTGGCGGCCTCAAGGTCGCGGCCGTCAAGGCTCCGGGCTTCGGCGATCGCCGCAAGGCCATGCTGGAAGACATCGCGATCCTGACCTCGGGCCAGATGATCTCGGAAGACCTCGGCATCAAGCTCGAGAACGTGACCCTGCCGATGCTCGGCCGCGCCAAGCGCGTCCGCATCGACAAGGAAAACACCACGATCATCGACGGCGCCGGCAAGAAGAAGGACATCGAAGGCCGGATCGGACAGATCAAGGCCCAGATCGAAGAGACCACCTCCGACTACGACCGTGAGAAGCTCCAGGAGCGTCTCGCCAAGCTCGCTGGCGGCGTCGCGGTGATCCGCGTCGGCGGCGCGACGGAAGTCGAAGTGAAGGAAAAGAAGGACCGCGTGGACGACGCGCTGAACGCCACCCGCGCCGCGGTGGAAGAAGGCATCGTCCCGGGCGGCGGCACCGCGCTCCTGCGCGCCCGCGTCGCTGTGTCGAAGCTCACCAGCGACAACACGGACGTCCTGGCTGGCATCAAGATCGTCCTCAAGGCGCTTGAGGCCCCGATCCGCCAGATCGTCGACAATGCCGGCGTCGAAGGCTCGATCGTCATCAACAAGATCGGCGAGAACAAGTCGCAGACCTTCGGTTTCAATGCGCAGACCGAAGAATATGTCGACATGATCGAAGCCGGCATCGTTGACCCGGCCAAGGTCGTCCGTACGGCTCTCCAGGACGCCGCTTCGGTGGCTTCGCTGCTGATCACGACGGAAGCCATGATCGCCGATGCGCCGAAGGACAAGTCGTCCTCGATGCCGTCGATGCCGGGCGGTGGCGGCATGGGCGGCATGGACTTCTAAAAGAAGTCCAGCCGACCAAGATTGAAAATGGTTCAAGCCGGGCAAGCCCGGCTTAAACTGGCGGCATGGACTTCTAAAAGAAGTCCAGCCGACCAAGATTGAAAATGGTTCAAACCGGGCAAGCCCGGCGACCAAGACTGAACATGGTCGAAAACAGACACTCGAAAGGCCGGCTGGATTTCAAAAAAGATCCAGCCGCTCAAGTGGCCTGAACTTGACCAATATTGGTCCAACTAAAGTTAGAAGGGCCGCCTGTTGGCGGCCCTTCTTCGTTCCGCTAGGCTGCCTCTGTCGGGGAAGTGTGACCACGAAGGCACATCGGGATTTGATTCAGCCAAGCCATTTCAATAGGTTTGCTGCTGTCATATGATCGAAGCCGCGTAGGCCGCGCAGCGACACGGGGGGCGGTTGCAAGCGTTTAGGGCGCGCAGGATTTCTTGCGTGTTTCAAACAACGCAGCCGATAGGGTCATGTCTAACAGAACCACCACCAGAGCGGATCTTCTTGAAGCCGTCTACGGAACGTGTCCGGGACTTTCGCGCGCGCAGGCGCGTGACGTCGTCGAACAGGCGCTGGACGAAATCTGCAACGCGCTCGTGCGCGGCGAGACCGTGAAATTGCGGTCCTTCGGCGCCTTCAGCGTGCGCGCGAAACGCGCGCGTGTCGGGCGCAATCCCAAGACCGGCGAAGAATATCCGATCACCGCGCGTCGCGTGCTCACCTTCCGTCCCTCGCCGCGCCTGATCTCGGCGGTGAACGGCGAAGAAAGCCCCGAAGACGAACCGGTTCTCGGCCGCGCCTTGTCGAGCTCCTCGGTCTGACCATATTTCCCCTTCATTGCGGTCGGGCTGGCGTGCGCGCTGGCGCAAGAGTTGCCGACTGCGCCCGCCTGTCTGCTGTCAATGTTGGGGACGGACGAGCTTCCGTCTCTCGACTGTGACCCGCGCGCACGCGAGCCTGTGCTAAAGTCGGCTCTCGCGCCGCAGACCGAAAGACGCCCCCATGAAAGCGCTCTCCCTAGCCATCCTCGCCTTCGCCGCCTTGAGTCTCGGGCTCGGCGCCGCGGGAAAACTCGATGGCGGCGTGCTGCTCGGCGTCACGTGCCTCATCTGCGCCTTCTCGACCTTCCGCTCGCAACACATCTCGAGCTTCCTGAAAATCTTCGTCGCGATCTTCGGCGCCGAGACGGTGATCTTCGGCCTCATCCTGATGGCGATCAAACTCGGCTTCTGGCCCGAGTGGGCGCGCGAATATGTGATTCCTGAAAGCTTGCCGTTGACGGTCGCGGTGTTCGGCATTCTCGTCTACGCCGTCTCGCATCTGTCGGTCGTGCGCGCGATCACCAACATCTCGGACCGCTATTTCGAAACCGGCGAACATGGCCCGGTGCGCATCTGGCCGATGGCGCAATTCACGGCGCTGGAACGCCGCGTCGCAGTGGCGATGGTCGTGTTCCTCGTGATCGTCAACCAGGCGCAGGTCGCGATTTCCGTACGCTTGTCGTTCTTCAATCGCGACTGGTTCAACGCCATCCAGGCGCGCGATGAAACGTCTTTCTGGACCTTGCTGATCTGGGTGTTCACGCCGTGGGCGTTCATCTATGTGGCAAGCGCGATCATCGAATTCGTCGTGCAGTCGATGCTCATCATCCGCTGGCGCCGTTGGCTGACGAACCATTACATCGGCCGCTGGCTCGACGGGAACACGCATTACCGCATGAGCTTGCTCAACGCGGACGCCGACAACCCCGACCAGCGCATCGCCGAAGACGTCAACCGCTTCATCGACGGCGGCTCGATCGGCTACGGCATCTACTCTTATTCGATCCTGCTGATCTCGACGTTGTCATCACTGGTGTCATTCTCGATCGTGCTGTGGGGCCTCTCCGAAAACTTCACGATTCCGACGACCGACATCAAGGTTCCGGGCTTCCTGTTCTGGGTCGCGCTCGCTTACGCGGCGCTCGGCACGGCGATCACACACTGGATCGGCCGTCCGCTCGTCGCGTTGTATTTCGCGCGCCAGCGCTACGAAGCGGATTTCCGCTTCTCGCTCGCGCGTCTGCGTGAATATGCCGAACAGGTCGCGCTGCTCGGCGGCGAGCCGGCCGAGCAAACGTCCCTGCGCCGCCGCTTTGGCGCGATCATCTCCAATTACCTGTCCATCGTTCAGCGCCGCAAGCAGCTGATGGCCTTCACATCCGCCTATGGCCAGATCAGCCCGATCATTCCCTACATCTTCACGGCGCCATTCTATTTCGCGCAGAAGATCCAGCTCGGCGTGATGACGCAGACGGCGGGCGCCTTCGGGCGCGTGGAAGGCGCGCTGACCTTCTTCATCAACTATTACTCGTCGCTCGCGGACTTCAAGGCGGTGCTCGATCGCTTGACCTCGTTCGACAGCGCGATTGAAACCGCGCGCACGCTCGACGCCGAGCCGCCGCGCATCGAATCCTTCAGCCATGCGCGTGACACGATCGCCATCGGACGTCTCGATGTCCGGCTGCCCGATGGGCGCCAGGTGATCGAGACGGACGGCGTCGTCTTCGCCGCTGGCGAAGGCGTGCTGCTCACCGGTCCGTCGGGATCGGGCAAATCGACCTTGTTCCGCGTCATCTCCGGCGTCTGGCCATTCGGCGAAGGCGAAGTGCGCACGCCCGAAGGCAAGACGCTGCTGCTGCTGCCGCAAAAGCCCTATCTGCCGCAGGGCCCGCTGCGCCAGGCGGTGACATATCCCAATGATGCTGCGGATTTCAGCGACACGCAGATTCGTGAAGCCCTGATCGCCGCGCGTCTGCCGCTGCTCGCGCATCGCATCGATGAAGAGGGCGTGTGGTCGCAGCGTCTGTCAGGCGGCGAGCAGCAACGTCTCGCGATCGCGCGCGCTCTGCTCGCCAAGCCCGACTGGCTTTTGCTGGATGAGGCGACCGCCGCGCTCGATGAAAATCTCGAGGCCGAGATCTATGGCGTGATCGCGGAATATCTGCCCGACACCACGGTGATCTCGATTGGCCACCGCTCGACGCTGATCGCCTTCCACCGCCGCCGCATTCACATGCAGAAGCGGGGCGAGACGTTCGCGCCGGTCGATACGGTGGAAGCCGCCGAGTAGGTCAGAAGCCGCGAGCGAAGGAGAGCGTGCCCGAGTCGCTCTTCACTTCGAGCATGCCGTTGACGAGATCCCAGCCCGAGCGATTGTGCAGGGTCACGAGATAGGCGCGCTCAAAGGCCATTGTCGACGCGTCGCACTGCTTTTTCGTCAGGGCGACGGGGCCGACGGCGAAACGCTGGTTGCGCACCGGCCACATGGTCGCCGACCACGTGTTGCAGCCCGAGAATCCCGATCCGCGGAACTGGCCGTCGATCTTCAGCGTCGCTTCCATGCCGGCGGGCAGCGGCTTGCCGTTCATGGTGCGCAGGGTCCAGTTGGAGTCCTTCGGAAAAGTCTTCTCTTCCTTCGGCGTCGCTTGCGCAGCGGGCGCGCCTTGCTTTGGCGCCTGCGCGAAAGCGGCGCCGGACGCGGCGAGGCCGGAGAGGCTAAGAACAACTAGTAAGGCGGCGCGATTGACCATGATCGATTCTTCTCCGAAAACGCCGTCAAGATAGGCGCGCGCGCAGTCCGCCGCAACGCCCGTCGACAAGCAGTTGCTTATGAATGCCGGCCGAGCACTTCCTGCACAGCCTGGACAAGATCCGCCTCGGGCGCTGCAAATTGCGCGCGCGCGCGCAGCTCAAGATAGTCCGCGCGATCCTTGGTGGAGGCCGCAAGTTCAGCGCCAAGCACGAGATCGCGAATCGAGATCTCGCCCTTGTCGCGTTCGTTCGAGCCCTGAATGACGGCGCAGACCGACTTGCGCTTGTCGGCATATTTCATCTGCGCGTTCATGCCCGCTGAGCCGAGATAAAGCTCGGCGCGAATGCCCGCAGCGCGCAATTGCGCGACAAAACCCTGGTAGCGGGCCATTTCCGCGCGATCGAGCACCAGCACGACAACGGGGCCGCGCGCGCTCGCGCCATGCGCGATGGGGCTATTGATGGCGGTCAGCGCCGCCAGCAGACGCGACACGCCGATGGAGAAGCCGGTCGCCGGCACAGGCTCGCCGCGGAAGCGCGCGACAAGGCCATCGTAACGCCCGCCGCCGCCCACCGAGCCGAAGCGAACGGCGCGCCCATGCTCGTCCTTCGTCTCGAACGTAAGTTCGGCCTCGTAGACAGGGCCGGTGTAATATTCGAGGCCGCGCACGACGGCGGGGTCGATCACGATGCGGCCGTCGCCATAGCCGCCGGCCTCCACCAGCGCAGCAATTTCGGCGAGCTCGGCGACGCCCTCGGCGCCGCGCTCTGAGCCGCCAATCGCGTCGCGCAGGTTGACGATGGTCGCAGCATTCGTCGCGCCACGCGCGCCCGTGAAGGCGAGCACGCGGTCGATCGCCGCCGATGAGAGATCGGCGCCTTTGGTGAAGTCCCCTGACTCGTCCTTGCGGCCGGAGCCGAGCAGATGGCGCACGCCATCGGTGCCGAGCCGATCGAGCTTGTCGATGGCGCGCAGCACGATGAGGCGCTGGCCCAGGCGCTCGTCACCAGCAAGGCCGGCAGCTTCGAGCACCCCGTCCAGCACCTTGCGGTT
The DNA here is from genome assembly GCA_025356415.1 of Hyphomicrobiales bacterium. Classification (GTDB taxonomy): domain Bacteria; phylum Pseudomonadota; class Alphaproteobacteria; order Rhizobiales; family Beijerinckiaceae; genus Terripilifer. The sequence goes on along the minus strand of JANXTB010000255.1, from coordinate 11,355 downwards.
GTTAACCTTCACGACGTAATCGCCGCGCTTGATGCCGACCTTTTCGAGCGTGTCGGCGGCCATCATGCAGATTTCCGCGTCGGCGGCGACCGAGGCCGAGCCGACCGTGTCGGCGTCGAATTGCATGAACTGGCGGAAGCGGCCGGGGCCGGGCTTCTCATTGCGGAACACGAAGCCCGATCGGTAGCTGCGATAGGGTTTTGGAAGCTTGTCGTAATTTTCCGCCACGAAGCGGGCGAGCGGCGCAGTCAGGTCGTAGCGCAGCGACAGCCATTGCTCGTCGTCGTCCTGAAACGAGAACACGCCTTCGTTGGGCCGGTCGAGATCGGGCAGGAATTTGCCGAGCGCCTCGGTGTATTCAATGAACGGCGTTTCGACCGCCTCGAAGCCATAAAGCTCGTAGACCTCGCGGATGGCGGAGGTCATGCGATGGATCGCGCCGATTTCGGCGGGGCCACGATCGGCAAGCCCGCGCGGCAGGCGCGCCTTCACATTGGTCTTCGGGGTCTGGTCAGTCATGGCTCTCGCAGGCCTGGGGGCGGTAAGGGAAACAGGCCCACCTCATAAGCGCCGGGGCGGGCTGGGGCAAGGCGGGGCGGGCACGCTTGCCTCAGCTTCGAGGATGCTTCCCGGACGACGCATCTAATAATGATACCGGCATTGAGCGATCTCGAGCTGCTGCGCGTCGCCGGCGCCTCTGACGCGGTAGACAAGCCTGTCTTCGTGATTGATGCGCCGGGACCACCAGCCCTTGAGATCGCCCTTCAAAGCCTCCGGCTTGCCGGTCCCCTGAAAGGGCGTGCGCGTGCATTCCTTGATGAGTTCATTGAGCCGCCCCAGAGTTTTGGGGTCGTTCTGCTGCCAGAACAGATAATCGTCCCAGGCATGGCTCGTCCAAAGAAGCTTCATTTGGTCGAGGCGTTCTCACCCGCGCGCGGCAGCTCGTGCTCTTCCAGCAGGCCGGCGTCCGCTTCCTTGACCGAACGCAGAAGGCGCGCCGCGTTGGATGGGCTGCGCAGGAGGTGCATGGTCTCGAGAATCCCCTCGTAATCTTCCTCCGAGAGCATGACCACGCTGCGCGCATTCTGGCGCGTCACATGGAGCGCGTCGCGGTTGTCGCAAACCTCGTCCATGTATTTGGCGAGGTTAGAGCGAAGCTCGGTGTAGGAAACGTGGCTCATCACGGCCTCCCCTGAAATGATTGTACAGATATATGTACAGCTCTCTCGCCTGTCAACGCCAAGGCCTCCGCTTTGCGCGAGCGCAAGGCGGGCGCATCATCTGTGCGCGACAAGCGACGTTGAAACCCTGGAAGCCATTCATGCGCCTGCGCACTCTCCTGATCGTCGTTTTTCTCGTGGCAGGGGCAGGAGCCGCCTACCTCGCATGGGACCGCTTCGGCGCGCCGACCGCCCCGAGCGTTCACCCTGTCCGGGGCACGGCGGCGGAAGTCGTCTACGCCACCGGTACGGTGGAGCCCGAGAAATGGGCGAAGGTGATCGCCCTTCAACGCAAGCGCATCGTCGCGCTCTGCGATTGCGAGGGCAAGCTCGTGAAGAAGGGCGATGCGCTCGGCCAGCTCGATGACGCCGAAGCGCGCAATTTGTTGCGTGAGCTCGAGGCAAGGCGCGCAAGGCTGGCGGGCGATGTCGATCGCACGCGCGGGCTCGTCTCCCGGGCCGCGGCGACGCAAACCGCGCTCGACCAGCTGATCACGCAGGTCAGCGAATATGACGCGCGCATCGCCGCTCAGGAGGATCGCATCGCCGATCTCGTGCTGCGTGCGCCGATGGATGGCGTGGTGCTGCGCAAGGATGGCGAGGTCGGCGAGATCGCCAATATCGGCGCCAGCGACGTGATCTTCTGGGTCGGCCAGCCCAAGCCCTTGCGCATCGTGGCCGACGTGAACGAAGAAGACATTCCGCGCGTGCGCACCGGGCAGGCCGTGCTGATCCGCAGCGAAGGCTTCAAGGATGCGCCGCTATCGGCCAAGGTCGGCGAGATCACGCCGAAGGGCGACCCCGCCACCAAGACATTTCGCGTCTATCTCACGTTGCCCGACGACACGCCGCTGAAGATCGGCATGAGCGTCGAGGCCAACATCGTCACGCGCGAGAAGGATAATGCGCTGCTTCTGCCAGCCGAAGCGATCAATGGCGACATCGTGTTTCGCATCATCGGTGACAAGCTTGTGCGCACGCGCGTGAAGACCGGCATTCGCGGCTCGCGCATGATTGAAATTGTCGACGGCGTGAGCGAGCAGGACGTTGTCGCCTCTCCCACAGAGACTTCCTTCAGGGACGGTATGCGCGTGCGCGCGCATTCTGAGGAGGGGACGCGCGTGCGCGCGCCGGGCGCGCCATGAGCGGCATGCTCGGCCTCTCTTTCTCGATCGCCAGCACGCATATCCGTTCGCGCATGCGCCAGACTCTGGTCGGCGTCACGGGCGTGGCCATCGGCGTCGGCTTTTCGGTGATGATGGCGGCCCTTATGGAAGGCTCGCAAAATGATTTCATCACCCAGCTGGTCGATTCGCTGCCGCATATCTCGGTCACCGACGAACGCCGCGAGCCGCCGCGCCAGCCTGCCGACATCGCCTTCGACGCGGCGGAAATCCGTGGCCTGACGACGCTGCAATTGCGGCCCGGCATCAAGAATCCCTTCGCCATCATGGCCGCGCTCGAAGGCTGGCTGCCCGGCGCCGTCGCGCCCTCGGTGCAATCCAAAGCCGTGATTCGCTTCGCCGGCCGCGACACGGCGGCGAGCGTGACCGGCATCGATCCCCGCCGCGAGCCGAATGTCTCGAAGCTCTCTACGCAGATCCGCGCCGGCTCGCTCGACTCGTTGTACAAGGCGTCGAATGCGATCGTGCTCGGCGATGGGCTGGCGAAGAAAGTCGGCGCGCGGATCGGCAATTCGGTCGTGGTGACGTCGGGCGCCGGGCGCACCCTGTCGGCGACCGTCGTCGCGCTGTCGCATGCCGGCGTCACGCAGATCGATGATGGCAGCGCTTATGTGCTCATCAAGACCGCGCAGATTCTCGCGGGGCAAACAGGGCTGGTGAACGAGCTGCGCGTGAAGACGCGCGACGTGATGCAGGCGCGCGAAGTCGCGTCGCGGATCGAGGCGGAGACCGGCTACAAGGCCATGTCCTGGCAGGAGGCGCATGAGGATCTGCTGTCGGCTTTCCAGATCCGCAATTTCATCATGTACACGGTTGTCAGCGCCATCCTGATGGTCGCGTCATTCGGCACCTACAACATCATCTCGACCATCACGCACGAGAAGACGCGCGACATCGCCATTCTGAAGTCGCTTGGTTTTCCGGCAGCGGTCGTGCGCCGCATCTTCGTGATGGAATCAATGATGATCGGCATCATCGGCATGATGCTCGGCTGGGCCTTTGGCCTTGCGATGACGTGGGGCATGCAGCAGATCGAGTTCAAGTCGCCGTTCATGGATTCGAACCATCTGCCGGTGCTGTATTCGCTGCGCCATTACGGCGTCGCGGGGCTCGTGGCGCTCACCGCCTCGATCATCGCGGGCTATTTTCCGGCGCGAAAGGCGGCCGCCGTGCAGCCTGTAGACATCATCCGGGGCGCGTCATGAAGCCGCCCGTCATCGAAGCGCGCGGCGTCACGCGCGTGCTGGGCGGCGAGGTGCCCGCAACGCTGATCGCGGGCGTCGATCTCGTCGTGCAGCCGGGCGAATTCCTCGCCATCACGGGGCCGTCGGGCTCCGGCAAATCATCGCTTTTGTATCTGCTCGGCCTGCTCGATCTTCCGACCACCGGCGAGATTCTCGTCGCCGGGCATCCGACCGGCCAGCTTGACGAGGCGGCGCGCGCGCGGTTGCGGTTGGAGACGCTGGGCTTCGTGTTCCAGTTTCATTTCCTGCTGCCGGAATTCACCGCCGCGCAAAATGTCGCGCTGCCGATGCGTGCGCTGGGGAAATTGTCCGACGAGGCGATCGAGGCCCGCGCGCAGATGTTGCTGGCGTCTCTTGGCTTGGCCGACCACGCGCACAAGCGCCCGGACCAGATGTCGGGCGGTCAGCGCCAACGCGTGGCGATCGCGCGCGCGCTCGCCAATGATCCGATGGTGGTGCTCGCCGACGAGCCGACCGGCAACCTCGATACCGCGTCAACCAAACAGGTGCTCGCCATCCTGCGCGACATGATCGCCGGGGAGGCGGGCAAGTCAGTGGTTGTAGTCACGCATGACGTCGCAATGGCCGGGCAAGCGGACCGGCGCGTCAATATTGTCGATGGCCGGGTTTCAGCAGCTTAAGGGCGCGTGAGCGCGCGCGGCGCCAACGCCATGGCGGGCTGCGCCTGGTTGCGCGGCGGAGCCGGCGGCGCGATGAGATCGGTCACGGCCCGCGCCATCGCATTGGAGAGGCACGAATAGCCGCGGTCGCTCATGTGGAAGCCATCGCCCGACAGCATGGTTTTCAAATCGTCGGGGGATTTTTCGGCCCAGTCCTTCATCAGCTTGTAGCGCGACAGCACGGGCGTGTTGGTTTCCTCACCAACCTCTTCGACGATCTTCACGAAACGCTCGTAGCGTACGGGATCTTTCACGGACGGGAAGAACTGCGGATCGAGCAGGACGATGTCCATCTGCTTCGATTTCACCAGCTTCACGCCAAGCTCGACGAAGGCGCGGAACGCCTGCTCGTCGGCGCCTTTCACGGCGTCGTTGGTGCCGACCTGCCAGACGACGAGGTCGAACTTCTCCGCGGTGACGCGCTCTTCGAGGCGCGCCATCGTCGCGTCGGCGGTCTCGCCGTTGACGCCGGCGTTGATCACATCGACGTCAGCTCCAAACTGCTTCTCGAGATCCAGTTCGAAGCGCGCGGGATAGGTTTTCGTGGGCGACGAGGCGCCGATGCCGCGCGTCGAAGACGAGCCGATCGCCAGCACGCGCAGACCAGTCTTGGCCGAGACGCGCTTGGCGAGATCCTTCAGGCGCGCCTTCTGCATCAGCATGGATTTGGCGCGCGGGCAGGCGTCATCCGCCGGGGCTGCGTCAGCAGGAACAACATATGTGAGCGCAAGGAGGGCTGCGCAGAGGGTGAGGAATCCGGCGCGCGCGACGCCGTGGCGTCGTTTGCCGTCGATGTTTCCTTCCAGACCGGACGCTTCCAGCATCTGTTCCTCTAGCTCATCGCTCAAGCCACAGCTCACGTTGCCGCGAGCTCGCTGAGCTTCCGACGATAGCGCCCGCAAGGTCAAGACCGGAAATCCGCCTTGCGGGGCTGTTTTCGATAATTCGTGTGAAAACGAGTGCAAAAAGAGCCCCGAAATGAGCCATTTGTGTGTTGCAACGCAACAACGCACAGCGCTTCCACCAGTTTAATCAGCTAGGCTGCGCGGCCCTTCACCTCGAAATCGACCTGAACATTGCCCCTTGTGGCGTGGCTGTAGGGGCAGATTTTTTCATGCGCTTCCTTCACCAGCTCATCGAGTTCTTCTGTGGCGAGCGACGGGTCGCTGATGTGCATCTTGACCATCAGGCCGAAGCCGCCGGCGTCGCGAGGGCCGATCGTCACGTCGCATGTAACTGTCGCGCCGGCAGCGTTTTTCTTGTGCTGCTTGCCGACGAAATCGAGCGCGCCGCCGAAGCAGGCCGCGTAGCCCGCCGCGAACAGATGTTCAGGCGTCGTCGTGCCGGGCTTGCCGGGGCCGCCCATTTCCTTCGGCACCGAGAGGTCGGCCTTGACCGAGCCGTCGCTGGCTTCCGTGTGGCCGTTGCGGCCTCCGGTCGCGGTGGCGTGGGCGGTGAAAAGCGGCTTGATCGACATGCTGGCGCTCCTGTTTGATGAATTCAGACGATGATCGCCCCCGCTTCATATGGGGCCGCGCGCTTGACAGGGGAGGGGGCGCCCTTTAGCCGCCTCTCATGACCAAAACATCGCAACCGCGCATCGCACGCGGCCTTTCCGAATTTGCTGGCAGCTACGATGTCGTGCTTTGCGACATCTGGGGCGTCGTCCACAATGGCCAGGCGCGCTACCCCGCGGCCTGCGACGCGCTGCAGCGCTTCCGCGCGCAAGGCGGCGCCGTGGTGCTGATCACCAACGCGCCGCGGCCGAGCCCGCCGATTTTCGAGCAACTGACATCCTTGAAAGTGCCGCGCGACGCGTTTGATGGAATGGTGACGTCGGGCGACGTGACGCTGTCGTTCATAGCCGAGCGTCCGGGCCAGCCGATCTACCACATCGGCCCGGAGCGGGATCTCACCCTGTTCGAGATTTCAGAACAGCAGACCGGCGTGAAGCCGCGTCTGACCTCGCTGAAGGAAGCCGACTACGTCGTCATCACCGGCCTGAACGACGACCGCAGCGAAACGCCTGACGATTACGCCGACCAGCTCTCAATCATGAAGTCGCGCCAGCTCGACATGATCTGCGCCAATCCCGATCTCGTCGTGCATGTCGGCGAGGAGCTGATCTATTGCGCGGGCGCGGTGGCGCAGGCTTATGAAGATCGCGGCGGGCGCGTGCGGCAGGCGGGCAAGCCATTCGCGCCGATCTACGAGCGCGCTTTGTCGTTTGCCGAGAAGATGCGCGGCGCCAGCGTGCCGCGCGCCCGCATTCTGGCGATTGGCGATGCGATGCGCACCGACATCGCAGGCGCGGTGGATTTCGGCGTGGATGCTCTGTTCGTGACCAAGGGCATTCATCGCGAGGAATTGCATCAGGGCGATGCGATCGATATCGCGGCCTATCATCAGTTTCTCGAGGAAAACCCGCGCCACCCGATGGCGGCGATCCCGGAACTCGTCTGGTAGGGCGCCTGCCGTAAGTCCAATTGCCGTTCGCTGCAGCGCGGGACAGGGTGAGACGCCTCCCCCTCTCCCGTGATACGGGAGAGGGTGGCTCGCGAAGCGAGACGGGTGAGGGCGCCTGCCACGCAATGAGCTTGCCTCGCCAAGGCGGCTGGCGCCCTCATCCGTCATGCTCCGCATGACACCTTCTCCCGCCAGCGCGGGAGAAGGAGCGCCTCACCCGGAATTTCAGATGACCGCCCCCTTCACCTCCTATTATTTCGAAGACCTCGCGCTTGGCATGCGCGAGAGCATCATGAAGACCGTCATGGCGAATGACGTCGTCGGCTTCGCGACGCTGTCGGGCGATCACAACCCCGTCCATCTCTCCGATCATTTCGCCCGCAAGACTCGTTTCGGCGGGCGCATCGCGCATGGGCTTTACACAGCCAGCCTGATTTCCGCCGTGCTCGGCATGCGCCTGCCGGGGCCGGGCGCCGTCTACCTTTCGCAAACACTGAATTTCCGCGCGCCCGTTCGCATCGGCGATGTGGTCGTGGTGGCGGTTGAAGTGGTGGAGCTCGTCGCGGAAGGCCGCCGCTGCCGGCTTGCGTGCGAATGCCTGGTGGATGGCAAGGTCGTGCTCGACGGCGAGGCGCTGGTCATGGTTCCCGCCCGCCGCGTCATCCCGCGCGCCCCGGCGCCTGCGTCCGCGCCTTGACGGGGGCGGGCGCGCGCGTCAGTTTGCGCGCCGCTTCTCCCATCTGAATGGTCCCCGTTTTGCCCGACACGCGCCTGCAGACGCAAGCCATCACGATCGTCGCCAATCCGCTCGCCCCGCCCAAGGGGCTCGAGGGCGCGGTGGTTGCGATCGGCAATTTCGATGGCGTGCATCGCGGGCACTCGGTCGTCATCCGCGCCGCTGAGGCGCTGGCCGACCGGCTCGGCAAACCCTGCGCCGTCCTGACCTTCGAGCCGCATCCGGCGGATTATTTCGCCGGTCGCCCGGTGATCTTCCGCATCACGCCGGAGCGTGAAAAGGCCGTGGCGCTGGGCCGCCTCGGGCTCGAGACGATGATCGTCCTCACCTTCGACGAAAAGCTCGCAACGTTCACCGCCGAGCAATTCGTCGAGGAGGTGCTGGTGCGCCGCCTGGGTGTTTCGGGCGCGGTGGTGGGTTATGATTTCCACTTCGGCAAGGGCAGGGCGGGCTCGCCCGACTTCCTGCGCGAGGCCGGGGCAAGACATGGATTCGCGGTGAAAGTGGTCGAAAAAGTTCTGGCCGATGTCGGCGGCAGCCCCGAGGCGGTGCATTCAGCTGCCACCCGCACGGCGCTGGAAGAGGGCGATGTGGCCGCGGCGCGTCGGCTGCTGGGGCATGATTTCTTCATGACCGGCGAGGTCATTCACGGCCAGAAGCTCGGCCGCACGCTCGGTTACCCGACCGCCAACCTCGTCCCCGATCCCTCCTGTCGTCTCCGCTACGGCATTTATGCGGTCCGCGTGGTCGTGGGCGGGGTGACGCACAAGGGCGTGGCGAGTTTTGGAAAGCGCCCGACGGTGGACAATGGTCCGCCGCTGCTTGAGATCTACCTTCTTGATTTCAAAGGCGATCTTTACGGGACGGAGATCGAGGTCCGGTTCGTGGCCTGGATCCGCCCGGAAGAGAAGTTCGACGGACTGGACGCGCTGGTGCGCCAGATCGAGGACGATGTGGTGAAGGCGCGGGCGCTGCTGGCCTGAGGCAGCGCACGACCATGGCGTTACCCGCCAGAATGGGCTATGCCGCACGTCTGTTTTTCAGGGGCTTATCCCCGCACATTCGAGCCGCAGCACGACATGACCGAGTCCAAAGCTCCCGACTTCTCGCAGACCCTGTTCCTGCCGCGCACGGATTTTCCGATGCGCGCCGGCCTGCCGCAGAAGGAGCCCGAGATTCTCGCCCGCTGGCGCGAGATGGATCTCTACAAGCGCATCCGCGAGACCTCCGCCGGGCGGGCGCGTTTCGTGCTGCACGACGGCCCTCCCTACGCCAATGGCAACATCCACATCGGGCACGCGCTCAACAAGATCCTGAAGGACATGGTGACGCGCAGCCAGCAGATGCTCGGCTTCGATTCCAACTATGTGCCGGGCTGGGACTGCCACGGCCTGCCGATCGAATGGAAGATCGAGGAGCAGTATCGCGCCAAGGGCCGCAACAAGGATGAAGTGCCGGTCGTCGAATTCCGCCAGGAATGCCGCGCCTTCGCGACGCAATGGCTGAACACGCAGCGCGAGGAATTCAAGCGGCTCGGCATCACCGGCGACTGGGATCATCCCTATTCGACGATGGCGTTCCACGCCGAAGCGCAGATCGCGCGCGAGATCATGAAGTTCAAGGACAACGGCCTGCTGTATCGCGGCTCCAAGCCCGTGATGTGGTCGGTGGTTGAAAAGACCGCTCTCGCAGAGGCGGAAATTGAATATGACGACCACGTCAGCGATATGGTGTGGGTGAAGTTTCCGATCACGGCCGGCCCGGTGCAGGACGCCTTCGTCGTCATCTGGACGACGACGCCATGGACGCTGCCGGGCAATCGCGCAATCTCCTATTCGCACAAGATCGAATATGCGCTCTATGAAGTCACCGCCAACGAGCGCGACTTCGGGCCGAAGGTCGGCGAGAAATATGTGCTCGCGGTGAAACTCGCGGACGCTGTCGCTTCGACCGCGAAGATCAGCCTCGCAAAGGTCGGCGCCGTTTCGGCTGATGCGCTGAAGGCGATGACCTGCGCGCATCCGCTTGCCGCACTCGGCTACGACTTCCCGGTGCCGTTGCTCGACGGGGATCACGTCACCGACGACACCGGCACGGGCTTTGTTCACACCGCGCCTTCGCATGGCCGCGACGACTTTGAAATCTGGATGGCGAACGGCCGCCAGCTGACTGAGCGTGGCGTCTCCACGCGCATCCCTTTCACCATCGATGACGAGAGCGTCTACACGAAGGACGCGCCCGGTTTCGAAGGCAAGCGCGTCATCACCGAGAAGGGCGACAAGGGCGACGCCAACGAGGCTGTCATCAAGGCGCTCATCGCTGAAAACAATCTCGTCGCGCGCGGAAGGCTGAAGCATCAGTACCCGCATTCTTGGCGTTCGAAAAAGCCGGTGATCTTCCGCAACACGCCGCAATGGTTCATTGCGATGGACCAGCAATTCAACCTCGGCGCCTCGCTGCGCAGTGTCGCGTTCGACGCCATCGGCAAGACGCAATGGGTGCCCGCGTCGGGCGAGAACCGCATTCGCGGCATGATCGAGAACAAGCCCGATTGGGTGATGTCGCGCCAGCGCGCCTGGGGCGTGCCGATCTGCGTCTTCGTCCACAAGGAGACGAAAGAACTGCTGCACGATGCAGCCGTCGATGCGGCGATTGCTTCAGCCTTCGAGACCGAGGGCGGCGACGCTTGGTTCAAGGAAGGCGCCAAGGAGCGTTTTCTAGGCGAGCGCGCGAACGACTATGACATGGTCATGGACGTGCTCGACGTCTGGTTCGATTCGGGCTCGACGCATACGTACACGCTCGAAGACGCCAAGCATTTCCCGGGTCTTTCCGGCACGAAGCGCAAGGTCGATGGCGGGCGCGATACGGTCATGTATCTCGAAGGCTCCGACCAGCATCGCGGCTGGTTCCAGTCGTCGCTGCTGGAAAGCTGCGGCACGCGCGGCCGCGCGCCTTTCGACATCGTGCTGACGCACGGCTTCGTTCTGGACGAGAAGGGCCAGAAGATGTCTAAGTCGCTCGGCAATGTCACGGCGCCGCAGAAAGTCATCGAAGACGCCGGCGCCGACATCCTGCGCCTGTGGGTCGCGGCTGCGGATTATTCCGACGACCTGCGCATCGGCAAGGAGATCCTGAAAACCTTCGTCGAGACCTATCGCAAATTGCGCAACACGATGCGCTGGATGCTCGGCACGCTGGCGCATTACGATGCGAGCAAGCGCGTTGCGCATGCCGACATGCCCGAGCTCGAAAAGCTCATGCTGCATCGCCTCGCCGAACTGGCGCCCGTCATCAAGACAGCTTATGAAACTTACGATTACCGCAAGGTGGTCTCCGAGCTGTCGCTGTTCCTCAACACCGATCTCTCGGCCTTCTATTTCGACATCCGCAAGGACACGCTCTATTGCGATCCGCTGTCGAGCCAACCGCGGCTTGCCGCGCTCACCTGCATCGAAGACATCTTCCGCGCCGTCACCTTGTGGCTCGCGCCGATCCTCGTTTTCACGGCGGAAGAGGCGTGGCTGTCGCATTATCCGCAATCTGAATCGGTGCATCTGGAAGGCTTCGCGGATGTGCCGGCGGAATGGCGCAACGATGCGCTTGCGACGAAATGGGCGCAGGTCCGCGCCATCCGCCGCGTCGTCACCGGCGCGCTGGAAATCGAGCGCGCGCAGAAGCGCCTCGGTTCGTCGCTGGAGGCCGAGCCGCATCTGTGGCTCGACCCGCAACATGCTGACGTTCTGGCCGGCATCGATTTACCCGAGCTCTTCATCACCAGCGCCGTCGTGATCGAGACCGGCGCTGCGCCAGATGACGGTTTCA